>CANQLT010000118.1 GCA_947624775.1 uncultured Monoglobus sp. | reverse complement strand
GCCTCCCCCTCAGTCGGCTCCGCCGACAGCTCCCCCTCCCAAGGGAAGGGGAGCCTAATTCCTGCCTCCCCTGCCGTAAGGTGGGGGGAGGGGGACCGCGTTAGCGGTGGAAGGGGGCCATCGTGCGTTTTACGGCTCGATAAAGCCTACTTTGCGGTAGACCTTGGCGAGGGTTTTGTTCGCCACGCGCGACGCGCGCTCCGCGCCGCTCTTGTATACCTGCTTTAAATAATCCTTGTTTTTCATAAGATCGGCATATTTTTCCTGTATCGGGCGCAGCGTCTCAACGACCGCCTCGGCCACCGACTTTTTGAAGTCGCCGTAGCCTCTGCCCTCAAACTCCGCCTCGATCTCGTCAAACGACTTGCCGGTGCAAGCGCCGTAGATAGACATCAGGTTCACGATACCCTCTTTGCCCTCGCCGCGTTTTACCTCGCTGCCCGAATCGGTGACAGCGCGCTTTATCTTGTTGGCCGCGCGGTCAAGCGGGTCAAGAAGCAGGATATACCCGTTCTCGTTGGTGTCGGATTTGGACATCTTCTGGGTCGGGTCCTGAAGGCTCATAATCCTGGCGCCCACCTTGGGATTATACGCCGCGGGTATCTTGAATGTCTCGCTGTATGCGTTGTTGAAGCGGTTCGCCAGATCGCGCGTCAGCTCCAGATGCTGGTTCTGATCGTTGCCGACCGGCACCAGATCGGCCTGATACAGCAGGATATCCGCCGCCATCAGCGACGGGTACGTGAACAGGCCCGCGTTGAGATTAGAGGCGTGCTTTTTCGCCTTGTCCTTGTACTGGGTCATACGCGACAGCTCACCCATGTAGGTGTTGCAGATAAGCACCCACGCCAGCATAGAGTGGGCCGGCACATGGGACTGGAAAAATATCGGGCTCCTCTCGGGATCGAGACCGCAGGCCATAAACAGAGCCAGCAGGTCCATGGCGTTCTTGCGGAAGTCCTTCGGGGTCTGGCGCACGGTGATGGTGTGCATATCGGCCAGCATGAAGAACGCCTCGTACTCGTCGCCGCGTGACAGCTCTACCCAGTTGCGCAGTGCGCCCAGATAGTTGCCCAGAGTCAGCGCGCCCGAGGGCTGTATGCCGCTCAGTATACGCTTTTTGGTGTCGCTCATCACTCGCCTACCTCCTCTTTCAGCAGGTCGCCCAAAATCTTTATTCCCTTTTCTATCTGCTCAAACGACGCGGTTGAGTAGTTCATTCTGAACGTGCTGTATTTGGCCGTGTCGTCTATCATCGTGGTGGAGCCGGGCACGAACGCCACGCCGCGCTCGACCGCCTTTGCCATTATCTCTTTTGTGTCGTAGCCCTCGGGCATCTCGCAGAACAGGAAAATTCCGCCCTGAGGCGTGGTGTGGGTCACAGAGGCGGGGAAATACTTGTCCATACACTCGCACATGAAGCGGCACTTCTCACCGTACACCATGCGCAGACGGGCGATATGCTCGTCGATAGAGTTGTTCTTTATGTACTCGTAGGCCGTCATCTGCGAGAACACGTTGGTGTGCACGTCCTGCACCTGCTTGCAGATTATCATGCGCTCCATCAAATCCTTGTGGCAGGACACGAATCCCAGTCTGAGACCGGGCGACAGTATCTTCGAGAACGAGCCCAGATAAACAACTCTGCCGTTTTTGTCCATTGACTTCATTGTCCTGACGTCCTCGCCGTCGAATCTCAGCTCGCCGTAGGGGTTGTCCTCAAATATAATAAAGTCGTATTTATCCGCCAGCTCCAACAGCTTTTTGCGGTTCTCGAGCGACATCGTGATGCCCGACGGATTCTGGAACGTGGCGATCGTGTAGATCACTTTGATATTCGGGTGAGCCTTGCACAGCTCCTCCAGCTCCTCCATGTCGATGCCGTCGCTCTTGACGGTCACGCCGTACAGCTCCGCATTATACGAGCGGAAGCTGTTGAGACCGCCGATAAAGCTCGGCAGCTCGCACACAACACCGTCTCCGGGATTTAAAAGCGACTTTGCCGCAAGGTCTATTCCCTGCTGTCCGCCGCTGACGATTATCGTCTCGTTAAAATCGTCCTCTTTGATTATGCCCTGAGAGATAAGGCGGTTCTTTACCCAGTCGCGGAGGGGCGTGTAGCCCTCGGTCACGCCGTACTGCAGCGCCACCTTGCCTTGGTTTATAAGCACGTCGCTCGCCGCCTTCGCCAGCTGCTCGCAGGGGAACAGCTCGGGATCGGGTGCGCCTCCCGCAAACGAGATTATGCCGGGCTTGTCGAGAAGCTTGAATATTTCACGGATGGCCGAAGCCTCCAGATGTTTAACTTTATCGGAAAATTTTGTTTGAATGTCCATTTATTTACCTCGCAATACTATAATACTATATATCCTTTTTCTTTTTTTATCTCGTCCGAGGGCTCTTCGGCCGCATCTTCTTCCTCGGCCTCCGGCTCCTCGCTATCAGGCGCAAAGTCCTCGGCCGCGGTGTCATCGGGCTCTTCCTCTTTCGCCTGCTCCTCGGCGGCCGAACCATCGTAGGAGACGATCTTGTGGTTTGAGCAGTACAGCTTTTTTATTATCATTCTGGCCGCCACAATGCCGCCCGCAATAGCGCCTATAATGCCCGCTATTATCATAATGAGCTTTATGCTGCCGCCGACCGCCGCGCACAGCTTATCCCAAAGCGAGGGGTTCCTGCGGCGCATGTATTCCTTTTTCTTGGCGCCGTACCAGTCTTTTACGCTGTCTCCGGCGTCCGAGAAAAACTCGCCCGTTCTCTTGATATACGGCGAGGCGAACCTGGCCGCGTCATCGGCGTATTCTCTGAAACATCTCATATCAATTCCTCCGTTTATATAAAATTTAAATTATTTATCTGTTTTAATCGTCGTTCGGCTCTATCACCGCCACATAGGGCAGGTGGCGGAATTTTTCCGCGTAGTCAAGGCCGTAACCCACAATGAACTCGTCGGGTATTTTGACGCCTATGTAATCCGCCTCAAAATCGGCCGCGCGTCTGTCGGGCTTGTCGAACAGTCCGCAGAACCTGAGGCTTTTGGGGTTTTTCCCTTTGAGATATTCCCGCATCTTAAAAAGCGTTCTGCCCGTGTCGATTATGTCCTCCACCACCAACACGTCGCTGTTCTCGATCTCCGAGGTGAGGCCGCTTATATCCACATTGCCTCGGCTCACGCCGCCCATGCCGTAGCTGGAGGCGCGTATGTATTCGATCCTGAGATCGGGAACATCAATCTTTCGCGCCAAATCCGAAGTGAAAACCGCGGCACCCTTGAGTACGCACAGCAGCGTCAGCCTGCCGATGCCCTCGCGCTTTATGTCACTGTTTATTTTGTCCGCCACGTCTGAAACTATCCGTTTGAGCTCGTCCTCGCCGAACATAATTTTTTTAATCCTGCACATATTTATTCCTCATAGTGTACAACAAGATAATTTTTGGTATGCTTGTCGGGCTTGTATATCTCGCTGACGCGGACGCCCAAAACGGCAATGATCTCATCGCGATAGCACAGCACCGGGACCGCCGCTCTGTCCTCGCGGCGTATCTTGCGGTCGATAAACAGGCTTTTGAGCTTTTTGGTCTTTCCGTTTTTGTAGACCGCTATCCTGTCACCCGCTATTCTGCTGCGCAGCTTGAAACGAGCGGTCTTTATGCTCTCGTCGTCAAGGCCCAGCTTGTCGGCGTCAAGCAGTATGTCGCCTTTCATAGCTCCAAGCGAGTCTTTGCCTATCAGCGTTATCGAGATCTCGGCACCTGTTTTTTCTATATTATACAGCTTATCGGCTCCGACTTCAACACAAAATTCAATATTGTTACAAGAATTTAATGATTTCGCATTGTTTTTGTCGTTGTCCGCCGCCCAGAACTCAAGCCAGCCGTATCTCTCGCTGACGCGAAGCCCGCCGGGCAGCTCGGCCCCTGAGCTTTCGCCGTCTATTATCTTATGCACGGCCTCAATATGTTTTCGCTCGGGCTTGTAGTCCTCGCCCATCGCGTCCTTGGCGCACAGCATAATGAGCCGCGAGACTATGCTCTTTTGCGCCACGGTCCTGAGGCTCTCGATATGCAGCGCCTTTATTCCGCTGTTTGTAAGCGGCGGTCTCAGGCGGGCGTATAGCCTCTCGGCGTAGCCCTCCATGAAATCCGCGTCCTCGGCAGCCGAGTCGGCCAGATTGCACAGGGCGTTTACAACGCTCGGATTGAACTCCCTTTCGATAATCGGCAGCAGATTCAGTCTGATATTGTTTCGGGTGTAGCGCGCGTCCGAATTTGTGCTGTCGGTTATATACTCAAGCCCCGCCGCCTCGCAGTATTCCTCGATCTCGGCTCGGGTCACGTCAAGCAGCGGCCGAATCACGCCGTCGTCGCGCTTGTATCTTATGCCGCGCAGACCCGAAAGTCCCGTGCCACGGATAATCCTCATCAGCACCGTCTCGGCGCGGTCGTTTTTGTTGTGGGCGGTTGCCGCGGCCTTTATGTTACGCTCGCTCATCAGGCGGGCAAAAAAGTCATATCTGGCGCGCCTGCCCGCCTCCTCCTCGGTGAGGCCGTTTTCTTCCGCCAATTTCGGAACGTCGCGTATTTCGGTATAAAGAGCGACGCCAATCTTTTCGCACAGTTCCTCGCAGAACTTCATATCGCGCTCCGCCTCTTCACCCCTTATCATGTGGTTCAAATGAGCGGCGCAGACCGTGAAATTTTTTGTCTTTGAGAGCCTGAGCAGAGCGTCCAGCAGACACACCGAATCGGCGCCCCCCGAGAGGGCGACTGCGACCTCGGCTCCGCGCGGGAGCATGGAATACTCATCCATAGCCGCCGACACCTTGCCGAGCACGGTATTTATAATATCGGTGTTTTTTTCATCAATCACGCCTACCGCTCCAGTTCGTAAATTTCACGTATTCTCCCAGCCAGGCCAGGTATTCGTAACCCACCTCGCCGTTTCTGTGTTTCTCGAATTTGATCTTGGTCTTGTTCGGCTCCTCGCAGTCCTCCTTGTAGTATCCCTCTCTGTAGAGGAAAATAACAATGTCGGCGTCCTGCTCGATCGAGCCCGACTCGCGGAGATCGCTCAAAACGGGCTCCTTGCTGTCTCTTTTCTCAACCGCGCGGTTGAGCTGAGACAGAGCGATAACGGGTATTTCAAGGTCGTTCGCCATTACCTTGAGCATTCTCGAGATGTCCGAGACCTCCTGCTGACGGCTGGCGTTTCTGAGGCCCGACGTCATCAGCTGCAAATGGTCGATAACCACCAGATCAAGACCCTTTTCCATTTTCAGCTTGCGGCACTTGGCCGCGATCTCAGCCGCAGTTATGGCCGAGTTGTCGTCTATATAAATTTTCGTGCCGGCCAAAACCGACACCGCCTCGCCCAACCTGGACCAGTCGTCGTCTTTTAAGTCGCCACGCTTGATGCGCTCGGAGCTGACCTTCGCCTCGCCCGCCAGCATGCGGTTAGCTATCTGTATGCCGGGCATCTCGAGGCTGAATACCGCCACGTTGGCGCCCGATTTTATGGCGGCATTCTGGGCTATATTGAGACCGAGAGCCGATTTGCCCATTCCGGGGCGGCCCGCGATCAGGATAAGCTCGGCGGGATGCAGGCCCGCTGTTCTGCGGTCGAGATCGGCGAAACCTGTCGTGAGGCCGGTGACCTCTTCGTTCGCGTCAGCCAGCTGCTCTATCTTGTCGATACTGTCGTTTAGATAAGTGGAAATATGCGAAAGGCCGCTGTTGTTCTTACCATGGGTGATGTCGATTATCCCCTGCTCGGCCACCGCCAGCATATCTTTAAATTCTCCCTCACCCGAATAGCACCTCGAGGCGGTTTTCTCACACAGGTCGATCAGCCTGCGGATGCTCGCCTTCTCACTGACGATCCCGGCGTAGTGCCGCACGCTTGAGGGGTCGGTCGAGGGCACCAAATCAAGGAGGTGCACGATAAACTGCATTCCTCCGATCCGGTCAAGTATTCCTTTTTTGCCCAGCTCGTCCTTTATTGTGACAAAGTCGATCCCCTTGCCCAGATTGAACATATCGAGCAGCGCGTCATAAAGACGGCGATGGCGGTCGATATAAAAATCATCGGCCGAGACGATATCCATGACCTCGGGGATCAGATTTCGGTCGCACATCATCGCGCCCAAAATGGCCTGCTCGGCCTCGTCGCTAAACGGCATGACCCTGAGATTGATCTCATCGGTGAGCTCCGGCTCAAGATTCTCGTTTTCGTATTCCATACTGAATTCCACTCCGATAAATTTTTTCACACGCAGTAACTACTGCGGTGTTACCTCAACTTTAAAGGTGCCCGAAATTCCCGTGTAAAGCGAGACCTTCACATCGGTCACGCCGCAGGTCTTTATTCCGTCGGGCAGGTTTATCTTTCTTTTATCTACCGTGATGTTGTACTGCTCCTTGAGAGCCTCGGCCACATCCTTTGACGTGATCGAGCCGAACAGCTTGCCGTTCGCGCCCGCCTTGGCCGTGAGCTTAACGGTCATGTCCTTCATGCGCTCCGCTATGTTGTTGGCCTTGACCTCCTCTTGATTGCGGCGGTACTCCTCGGCGCCGCGCTTGCCCTCAAGCTCGTTCAGCGCCTGCTTGGTCGCGATCTTGGCAAGGCCGCGCTTTAACAGATAGTTGTTGGCGTATCCGTCGCTGACCTTTATAAGGTCGCCCTTTTTTCCCTGTGACTTAACATCCTGTGTCAAAATAACTTTCATGATCATATACTCCTTTTGAATTTTATTACATCATAGTTATACCACAGACCCGAGCGCGGATCTGTGCCGTATTTATTCGTCCATGACCTCGTCTATGGCGGCTTTGAGCATTTCCTCCGCGTGCTCGATGTCAGTGGTGGGGAGCTGCGCCCCGGCGATCGTTATATGTCCGCCGCCGCCCAGCCGCTCCATAACGAGCTGCACATTTATCGTCTCTGTCGAACGGGCGCTTATCGAAATTTTGTGCCCGATCCGCGCCAGCACGAACGACGCCTCTATTCCCGCAATATTGAGCAGCTCGTCCGCCGCCTTTGCCGCGATGACCTGCTGCTCCTTGCCGTTTACTCCGCTTGAGGCGATCGCTATGCTCTCGCGGTAGACCCTGACGCTGCCGATAATTTTCGACAGCATGACCGACTCGTTTATGTCGCTCTTAAACAGCCTCTGCACGCTGACCGGATTGACGCCCAGCCGTCTGAGATACGCCGCGGCCTCAAAGGTGCGCACGCCTGTTTTGAACGTGAAACCCTTGGTATCAAGGAATATGCCCGCATACAGAGCTTCCGCCTCGCTGACGTCGATCTTCGGATTGTCCTGTATATACTGCAGTATCTCGGTCACCATCTCGCAGGCCGACGAGGCGTATGGCTCATGATACGTGAGCACCGCTTTGTCGATAAAGTCCTCAGAGCGCCTGTGATGGTCTATCAGCACCACCGACTTAGCCGCGTCCAGCAGATCGACGAACTCCACCATGCTGTGCCTGTGGGTGTCGACGACTATCAAAAGCGTGTTTTTGTCCAGAATATTCAGTGCCTTCTCGCCGCCGATTATGCGTCCGTCGTATTCGGGATTATCCTCGAATCCGTCAAGCAGCGCCGCGGCGTTGGTTGAATTCCTCTTGACCGCGATATACGCGTCTCCTCCGCGGGTGCGTATCGCGCGGCACAAGCCTATCGCCGCTCCCATCGAGTCCATATCGCTGTTTTTGTGGCCCATGATTATGACCTTTGATGAATCGTCTATCAGCTTGCGCATCGCGTGCGCCACGACCCTTGCCTTGACCTTGGTGCTTTTCTCCACCTCGCGGCTCTTGGCGCCGTAAAATTTATATGCCGACGGCGACTTGACGACCACCTGGTCTCCGCCGCGTCCCAAAGCCATATCCAGCGCCAGAACCGACATATTGTTGTTTTCCTCAAAGGTTTCGCCGTCTATACCGGTGCCTATGCTGAGCGTCACCGGTATCTTGTTTTCAAGATTAATGCTCCTGATATCCGCAAGAATACTGTATTTTCCCTTTTCGATTATCTCGGTGTATTCGCGGCTCCTGAAAAATATAATGAACCTTTCGCGCTCGAACCTGCGCACAACGCCGTTTCCCGATGCTACCCACGCGTTTATCCTGCGCTCGATCTCGCCCATCAGCGCGCCGTGGTTGGAGTTGGGCGTCTCTTTTATGACCTCGTCGTAGTTGTCGATAACAGCCAGGCATTGAATGGCTCGGTTGTC
>CANQLT010000117.1 GCA_947624775.1 uncultured Monoglobus sp. | reverse complement strand
AATCTCACTGAATTTCTGCACTTTTTCCTTGCTTTGATCAATGTTACAACTTTGTTAATAAATTAGATTGACGTGAAACGCCCTACGGGCGCCCTTGACAAGCCCGGCCGATTATGCTACAGTATATTTAAGGCAGAAATTGAGCAAGTCAATTTCTGCCTCGACAAAACAGATTATATTACCGTTTTGGAGTTTACACAAAATTCGGGATAGTGCCGTGTGCTACTTGTTAGCTGCGTGTGTGCTACCCGTAAAAATTCAGGACGTCTCACACATGGTGAAACGCCCTGTTTGCGGGATTTTAGATTTAATTTAGCCTTTCATCGCTTCCTCGACGGCCACGGCCACAGCCACGGTGGCGCCCACCATCGGGTTGTTGCCCATGCCGATGAGGCCCATCATCTCAACATGAGCGGGAACCGAGGACGAACCGGCGAACTGCGCGTCGGAGTGCATTCTGCCCATCGTGTCGGTCATTCCGTAGGAAGCGGGGCCAGCCGCCATGTTGTCGGGGTGGAGGGTTCTGCCCGTGCCGCCGCCGCTGGCAACCGAGAAGTACTTCTTGCCCTGCTCGATGCACTCCTTCTTGTATGTGCCCGCAACCGGGTGCTGGAACCTGGTGGGGTTGGTGGAGTTACCGGTAATCGAAACGTCAACGCCCTCAAGGTGCATTATCGCAACGCCCTCGCGAACGTCGTCAGCGCCGTAGCAGCGAACCTTTGAGCGCTCGCCGTTTGAGTAGGCCGTCTCTTTTACGACTTTTACCTCGCCGGTATAATAATCAAACTGGGTCTGAACATATGTAAAGCCGTTGATCCTGGAAATGATCTGAGCGGCGTCCTTACCGAGACCGTTTAAGATTACTCTCAGGTCTTCTTTTCTCGCCTTGTTGGCGCTTCTGGCAAGGCCGATAGCGCCTTCCGCCGCCGCGAACGACTCGTGGCCCGCCAGGAAAGCGAAGCACTTCGTCTCGTCGCGCAGAAGTCTCGCGCCCAAATTACCGTGGCCGATTCCGACTTTTCTGTCGTCGGCAACACTGCCGGGGATGCAGAACGACTGGAGGCCCAGACCGATCTTTTCAGCCGCGTCGGCGGCTGTTTTTACGCCCTCTTTGATAGCGATAGCCGCGCCTACCGTGTATGCCCAGCACGCGTTCTCAAAGCAAATGGGCTGGATACCTTTAACTATATTATAGGCGTCAACGCCCTTGTCGTCGCAAATCTGCTTTGCTTCCTCAATAGAAGAAATCCCATGTTTTTTAAGCTCTGCATTGATTTGGTCAATTCTTCTTTCATAACTCTCAAATAAAGCCATATCTCAATTCCTCCTATCTTAATTCTTATTCGTGGCGCGGATCTATGAGTTTGTCCGCGTCGTCAACGCGGCCGTACTGGCCGCTTGCCTTTTCAAGCGCCTCGTTGGCGTCGGTTCCCTTGGCTATCATTTCCATCATCTTGCCGAGATGAACGAACTTGTAGCCGATTATCTCGCCCGCCTTGTCAACCGCGACTTTTGTGATATATCCCTCGGCCAGCTCCAGATATCTGGGGCCTTTTTTGAGGGTCGCATATGTAGTACCGATCTGGCTGCGGAGACCCTTGCCCAGATCCTCAAGACCTGCTCCGATGGGCAGTCCGTCCTCCGAGAACGCGGTCTGGCTGCGGCCGTACACGATCTGTAGGAACAGCTCTCTCATAGCCGTGTTGATAGCGTCGCATACCAAGTCTGTATTGAGCGCCTCAAGGATCGTCTTGCCTATCAGTATCTCGGACGCCATAGCCGCCGAATGGGTCATGCCGCTGCAGCCTATCGTCTCGACCAGAGCCTCCTGGATTATGCCCTCTTTGACGTTCAGGGTGAGCTTACATGTGCCCTGCTGAGGTGCGCACCAGCCGATACCGTGGGTCAGGCCGGAAACGTCGCTGACTTCCTTAACCTGCGTCCATTTGCCTTCCTGAGGGATCGGAGCAGGTCCGTGATATGCTCCTTTTGCCAAAGGACACATCGCTTCTACTTCACTTGAATACTTCATATGTTTACTCCTTTCATAGTACATTTTCGAGTTCAATCATCGAAAATTCGATTGAAACCGTCTACTGAATTAATTATATCAATAAATATTAAATTATGCAATACCAATTCAAAAATATTTTTAAAATTTATCGCCGGTTGTCTATAAAATAAAATCCGACATGATAAGGTTTGAAACGTAGGTGTATTCGGGGCGTATTTTTATATTGTCGCCATCTTTTTCAAGGGCTCGGGTGACATTCAAATGCTTTTCAAGGGGCATTTTAAAAACATCGCGCATATCTTTCCCGAACCGATTTTTAAACTCACTCTCCGACACGCCTCTGTCGAGCCTGAGCCCGAGGAACATAAACTCGCACATCATATCAATATCGGACTCACACTCGGCGCCATCCTCCGCGCACCCGCCGCTACTTACAAAATCAATATAATCGGAAATGCCTAAAGGATTTGAAAAGCGTCTGCCGCATACGAACGAGTGCGCGCCCGCACCGAATCCTATATACTCGCCGAGCGTCCAATAGATAAGATTGTGGCACGACTCGAATCCCGCCTTTGAAAAATTGGATATCTCATAGCGGCAATATCCTTGTTCTTTCAAAAACTCAACTGCCGTGTCGTACATTTCGCGGTTTGCGTCGTCGTCGGGAACAGAGAGCTCGCTGCGGCTTTTCATATCAAAAAACGGGGTACCTTCCTCTATTTTCAGAGAATAGGCCGAGATATGCTCGGGGCCGAGCTCGGTGACTTTACGCAAAGTGTCGATCCAGATCTCGTTCGTCTGCCCCGGCAGACCGAACATGAGATCTACGGAAATGTTCTCAAATCCCGTTCGGCGAGCGTCAAAAAAGCAATTTGTAAAATCCTCAAAAGTGTGGATACGCCCGATTTTTTTAAGCAGCTTATCATCCGTCGACTGGCAGCCGATACTGAGGCGGTTAAAACCCGCGCTGCGCAGCGCCGAGAGCTTTTCAAGGTCCGCAGTGCCCGGGTTGCACTCGACCGTGATCTCGACATCCTCGGCGAAGTCAAAGCTTTCGCGGACCGTAGCAAGTAAGTCGATCAATATCTTTTCGTCTATACAGGTCGGAGTACCGCCGCCTATGTATACCGTGTCGATTTTTTTATTTTTATAAGGCGAGTTTTTGATTTCGGCTCTGACCGCTTTCCCATACGAATAACTCATATCCCGAATGTCGGAATATGAGTTAAAGTCGCAGTAAGCGCATTTTTTGATACAAAACGGAATGTGGATATATATTCCCGTCGTCATGATCTCTCCTTTATTTATTCGTCCAGCTTTAGCACCGACATAAACGCCTCCTGCGGCACTTCCACGCTGCCGACCTGGCGCATGCGCTTTTTGCCCTCCTTCTGCTTTTCGAGCAGCTTGCGCTTTCTTGAAATGTCGCCGCCGTAGCACTTGGCGAGCACGTCCTTGCGCATCGCTTTGACCGTCTCGCGGGCGATTATCTTGCCGCCCACAGCCGCCTGTATCGGAACCTCGAACAGCTGCCGCGGAATAACTTCCTTTAGCTTTTCCGCCATCTTTCTGCCTCTCGGATAGGCGCGCTCCTTGTGCACTATAAACGACAGCGCATCCACCGGTTCGCCGTTAAGCAGCATATCAAGCTTAACAAGATCCGATTTTTGATATTTCTCGAACTCGTAGTCAAACGAGGCGTAGCCTCTGGTGCGCGACTTCAGCGCGTCAAAGAAATCGTATATGATCTCGTTCAGCGGCATCATGTAGTTGAGCTGCACCCTGTTGGTGTCCAGATATTCCATGTCTATATACGAGCCGCGCCTGCCCTGGCACAGCTCCATAATGCTGCCAACATACTCTTTCGGCGTGAGTATCGCGGCGCGCACGATCGGCTCCTCCATATAGTCTATCTCGGACGGTTCTGGCATGTTGGTAGGGTTGTCCACGCTCAGCACGGTGCCGTCGGTCTTTATGACCTTGTACTCAACCGAGGGCGCGGTCGTCACCAGATCAAGGTTAAATTCGCGCTCTAAACGCTCCTGTATTATCTCCATATGCAGAAGCCCCAAAAATCCGCACCTGAATCCGAAACCGAGCGCAATCGAGGTCTCGGCCTCGAAATTCAGCGCCGCATCGTTGAGTTTGAGTTTTTCCAGGGCGTCGCGCAGATCGTCGTATCTGGCGCCATCGGCGGGATAGATTCCGCTGTACACCATAGACTTGACTTCCTTGTAGCCGGGCAGGGCCTCGGCTGCGCCTTTTGAGACGGTCGTCACCGTGTCGCCGACCTTCACGTCCTGCACGCTCTTGATGCTGGCGGTTATAAACGCCACCTCTCCGGCCGAGATCTCGTCGGCGGACAGCATACCGTTTGGCAGAAGATAGCCCACGTCTACCACGTCGAACTCGCTGCCAGTCGCCATCATTTTTATGCGCTGTCCGGGTCTGAGCCTGCCGTCCACAACGCGGACATACGCGATAACGCCCTTGTACGCGTCGTAATACGAATCGAAGATCAGAGCCTTTAGCGGAGCGTTCTCGTCGCCTCCGGGCGGCGGGATCAGCTCGACGATCTTTTCGAGAACCTCCTCGATGTTGATTCCGTTCTTGGCGGAGATAAGCGGCGCGTTCTCGCCGTCTATACCGATTATGTCCTCGATCTCCTGCTTGACCTCGTCGGGTCTGGCGCCCGGCAGATCGATTTTATTAATAACCGGCACTATCTCCAGATCATGCTCAAACGCGAGATAGGTGTTCGCCAGAGTCTGTGCCTCTATGCCCTGCGCGGCGTCCACCACAAGCACGGCGCCCTCGCACGCCGCCAGCGAGCGGGAGACCTCATAGTTGAAGTCCACATGCCCCGGCGTGTCGATCAGATTCAGATAATACTCGCTGCCGTCCTTCGCCTTGTATATGAGGCGAACGGCGCGGGCCTTTATCGTGATACCGCGCTCGCGCTCAAGCTCCATGTTGTCAAGTATCTGTTCCTGCATCTCGCGCTGCGTCAGCGCCCCGGTGAGCTCCAGCAGTCTGTCCGCCAGAGTGCTCTTGCCATGGTCCACGTGCGCGATTATTGAAAAGTTGCGTATATTGTCACGGCTGTACATTCATTTTCCTCCATAGCCAATTTATAATTTCACTATCAAATATATATTCTAACACAAATATTTATAATTGGCAACTTAATTTAATTATTTGATCTCGAACGGCTTGCTCAGCGGTTTTATCTCATCGGTCCCGCTCCACACGAACAGACGCGTGGTTGCGCCCGACGGTTTTTTGTAATCAAGATTTTTGATCTCAGTTCCCGATATGTCATAGATCTTCGCGTCGGTCAGCAGGTCGTCCGCGCCGTACGCGCCAACAAACAGCTTGGCTGTCGGCGCTGTTTCGGAGCCGTTATATTTAAGCCGTACCGAAAGGCTGTCTCCGCTGTAGGACGCGCTTGTTATCTCATAATCAAATTCGGGCTTGGGTTCAGGTGTGTTTGCCGGAGCGGGCATATCAGTCGGAGCCGGAGTCGGCTCGTCGGTAGGCTTGGGCGTGGGGACTTCGCCGCTTGTGGCGGGATATTCTGCCTCGTCGCTGACGTAGTTTTTTACTACGGACGATTGATAATCCTCGAGCATCTTTTTAAGCTCGGGCACTATATCGTGGCTGGTATCGGGGCTCTTAGTGTCAGTGGGAGTGTAATTGCTCAGGTCGAAAACAATATCGCCTCCGCCGCTTCTTCCGGCATGACTTTTGACGTCCGCCGCCACGCTCTCCGCGGGGTCTGGATTTGACGCGAGATCGACCTTTGTATCAAAATTGCTGTAGGTGTCTTTGCAGGTGTAGGTTACACCGCTTTTGACATAAGTTTTTTGCTTGGTGGTGACCGAAGATGGCACCTCCTCGTTTCTTGAAGTCGCGAGATACGCGTCAAAATCGTTGGTTCCGTTATAATACGCAACGTCGCCGCAGTCTATCATCAAATTGTTATATGATTTTATTATACCGCCTGCCTCGCCGCTGAATGTTCCGTCGTCGTGGCCCTGATTTGACGAAAGCATGGGCGACTTCACGCCGCGGAAAGCATTATTTTCCGCGAACAACGAGGCGCCCGAGGTCACGCCGATGCCGTAACCGCTGTTGCCGTCGAAATAGTTGTTGTACATATGCACGTTTGAATATCTGGTTCTGGGGTGGCGGGAATCGGAATGGTCAAACCAGTTGTGATGGTATGTGAGATAGTCGGTTCCGTCGCCCGTGTTGCTCTTGCTGTTGGGCTGTATCAGCGAGCATTTTCCGCTGTCCCAGAAATGGTTGTATGAGAGCGTGCAATACTTCGCGCCGGACTTGATATCGAGCGCGCCGTCGCCTTTTACCTTATCGCTCTCCGAAGGATCGGTCTTGCCGTAATAAAAATCGTTGTTGTGAACCCATATATTTTCATTTGAGCCGTTGATCGAGATACCGTCGTCGGTAAACAGCACAAGGCCCAGATTCCTGATCTCGGTGTTTTTGTTGCCGTTTAAGTTAAGGCCGAACCATTTGAGGGTCGCGTCGTCGCCCACGCCTTCGAACGTGATGTTTTTGGATTCCTTGGACTCCAGAAACGCGGGTTTGCCGTCCGAAACGACAAGACCGCTTATCTTCTCGCCGTCGATCATGCCGATAAAGCGCACGATAAGCGGCCTCGAGTCTTTTCTGTAGGACTGAAGAATATTTTTAAGTCCCGTGTATTCCTTTATCTTGCTGCCCTCTTTGATACCAAACTTGACGGTATTGACATTATCGTTTGTTATGTAAAGGATCTGAGCGTCGGATTTAACGGTTCCGTCGTCGTTGTAGCCGCCCGAGGCCGACTTGTTGGGGGAATTTGACGAAAACGCGAAACCCTCGCGCCGATAAGCTGAAACGGCAATATTTTTACTCTCGGCCGATCTTGACTTGTCGGCGTTTTCGACTTTAACATCATATTCGCCAGCCGAAAGTCCCAAAGCGTCCGCGCGGTAATAACCGCCGTAGTATCTGATGAGCTCCTTGTCGATCGGCTGCTGCGGATAATCGGCGTCGGCCGATTTTTTCACATACACATTGTAGCCCGTCTCGGCGTTTGGATTTGTCCAAATAACGGCTACAGACTCAAAACCGCCTCTCGCTTCCTCGATCGTGATACCGCTGTCGGCAGAAACTAATATCGACGGAAACGCCATACACAAAACCGTAATAAAGCACAGAATTCTTTTCATAATTCATCTTCCTTTCAACTGTCCGAATCAGTTTTAATCTTTATCTTTAATTCTTTTCAAAGCCCATGTCATTGATAAAATTCTCAATATTGCGCCAGTTTTCCTTGACTTTTACCCAAAGCTTGAGATAAACCTTTTCGTCCAGAAATTTTTCTATGTCCTCGCGCGCTCTTCTGCCGATGTCTTTCAGTTTGTCGCCGCCCTTGCCGATTATTATTCCCTTGTGGCTCTGTTTCTCGCAGTAGATAACCGCGGAAATATCATAGGTGCCGTTTTCGCGCTGTTTCATTTTTTCTATCTCGACCGCAATGCCGTGGGGTATCTCTTTGTTTAAAAGGCGCAGCGCCTTTTCGCGTATGAGCTCCGCCACGATCTGACGTTCGGGCTGGTCGGTTATAACATCGTCGGGGAAAAACTTCGGTCCCTCCTCCATCAGTCCCTCAACGACCTCGAGCAGCTTGTCCACGTTCTCGCCCGACTTGGCCGAGATCGGAACTATTCCCTCAAAATCATATATATGCTGTATCTTATCTAGCAGGGGCAGCATGTTTATTCTGGGCATCGTGTCGATCTTGTTGAGTGCCAGCACCACGGGCACGCCCGAGGCTTTGAGACCGCCGAGGGCCTCCCGCTCTACCTCAAGCCCGCTTTCGGAAATTCCCGCGTCAACCATATATATCAGCGCGTCGATGTCGCGGGTTGCCGAATATATGTACCGCTCCATGCGCTGTCCAAGCTTGTTGTGCGGCTTGTGGATACCGGGTGTGTCGATAAGCACCAGCTGACAGTCGTCGGTTGTGTGAACGCCCAGTATTTTTGTTCTTGTGGTCTGAGGCTTGCGCGAGACGATAGCCACCTTTTCGCCCACCAGACGGTTGAGCAGGGTCGACTTGCCCGCGTTGGGCCTGCCTGTTATTGCGATAAATCCTGATTTCATAATTATGACCATTCCTTTCCGCTGCGCTGCAAGGCGCAAAAGATAATGAAACCTAAACCTTGTAGTGCAGC
>CANQLT010000116.1 GCA_947624775.1 uncultured Monoglobus sp. | reverse complement strand
CGCTCCTTGATTTAATTATATCATTCTCTTTTTTGCGTGTCCACTTTTATTATACAACTTTCTTACTATTCGCTAATCGCTAATCACTACGTTCGCTAATCGCCATGTTGGCCGCGTAGTATCTGCCTTTCAGCGCCATCAGCTCGGCGTGGGTGCCGCTTTCGCAGATCTCGCCGTTGTGTATGACGATTATGTTGTCCGCGTCGCGTATTGTTGACAGACGGTGCGCTATGGTGATGTCTGTGCGGTTTTCCATAAGGTTGAGCAGCGCCCGCTGGATATCCTTCTCGGTCTTGGTATCGACCGAGCCGGTCGCCTCGTCAAGCACCAGCACCGGGCTGCTGTGGAGCAGAGCGCGGGCGATCGCGATAAGCTGCCGCTGGCCCATGCTCAGGCTGTCGCGGCTGCCCGAGACCATTGTGTCGTAGCCGTTGGGCAGGCGGCGGATGAATCCGTCAGCCCGCGCCAGCCGCGCCGCCTCTATCACCTGATCGCGGGAGGCGTCGGGACGGGAATATCTGATATTGTCAAGTATCGTTCCGGTGAACAGGCAGGTGTCCTGAAGCACCACCGAGAAGCATTTTTCAAGGCTCTCGCGCTTGATGTCGCGGATATTCACGCCGTCGAGCAGGATCTCTCCGCTGTCCGCGTCGTAGAATCTCGTCAGCAGATTTATGATCGTGGTCTTGCCCGAGCCGGTCTCGCCCACAAGCGCCGCGTTCTCTCCGGGGCGGACCCTGAACGAGATGTTTTTCAGCACCGGCCTTCCGGGGATATACGAAAAGCACACGTTTTTGAACTCGATCTCGCCCCTCATGTTGTCCATGCTCACGGCGTTTTCGCTGTCAGGCGTCTCCTCGTTTTCGTCAAGTATCTCAAAAACGCGCTCCGCGCCCGCCAGAGCCGACTGGATGTTGTTGAACAGACCCGCAATCGAGTTGAGCGGCGTGGCGAACTGCTTTGAGTATGTCATAAAGCTGACCGCCGTGCCGATAAGCAGCCCGTGCTTGGCGCAAAGGATGCCGCCCACCGTGGCGGTGATCGCGAATGTCAGATTGTTGATTATGTTCATCAGCGGCATCATATATCCCGCCCATGTCTGCGCCGCTGTGCCGCTCGCCCTGAGCTCCTCGTTTATCTCTTTGAATTCCTCGAGCTTGGCGTCCTCTTTTGAAAAGGTTTTTATCATTTTAAGACCGTAGATGCTCTCCTCAATAACTCCGCCCAGCTCGCCCAGAGCGCGCTGCTGCCTGTAAAAATTGCCGCGGCTCCTGGAGGCTATGACTTTAGTCAGCAGAAAAACCATCGGCACGCACACGAGCACCGTTAGCGTCAGCGTGACGCTGAGCGACAGCATAACAACAAGCGAGCCTATGAGCGTTAGAGCCGCCGACGCCAGCTGCGTGGCGGATTGGGCGATCGTGCCGCTTATCGTGTCGGTGTCGTTGGTGAGGCGGCTCATAGTGTCGCCTCTCTGGGTCGTGTCAAAGAATCCGAGCGGCAGTTTCTGCAGCTTGGCGAACAGCTCGGAACGCAGCGCCGAGACCAGCTTTTGAGACACCTTGAGGATAGTCACCGAGCTGATCGTGTTTATGACCCAGTTCGTTATGTAAAGCCCGACGATTATCGCGGTCATGGTGTAGAGCATACCCAGATCCACCTGCATGAGCTCGGGCACAAACGCGTTGAACGCTTTGCCCACATACAGCGGGATCAGCACTGATATGCCCGACGACATCAGCGTGAGGACCACCGCCGCAATAACCGGCTTTTTGAATTTCATATAAACGGACATCAGGCGTATCAGCGTTCCCTTTTGGTTCTTGGCGCGCTCGTTGTTCGAGAACCGCGCCACGCCGCCGACCTTCGGGCCGCCCATGCGCGGCATTTCAGCCCGTTTGCGTTGATTCGTGTCGGCCATGCTACACCACCTCCACCGTCTGAGAATCGTATATATCCCGATATATCGGGCAGGTTTCGAGCAGTTCATCGTGCCTGCCCAGCCCCGCGAGAGCGCCCTCGTTGAGCACCAGGATCTTATCGGCGTCCATAGCGGCAGAGCATCGCTGGGTTATAAGTATAATGGTGTGTTCGCCGCCCGATATGTTTTGCTTGACCTTTTTTTCGGTTATCGGGTCGAGGGCGCTTGTAGCGTCGTCCAGTATGAGAATTGGCGCGTCCTTCATCAACGCGCGGGCGATCGAGATCCGCTGCTTCTGACCGCCTGAGACGTTAACTCCGCCGCTGCCCAAAAGACTGTCGGCGCCTTTTTTCATGTTGAAAACAAAGTTCGCCTCCGCTGCTTTCAGGGCGGCCGTTGTACGCTCATCGGGCGCGTTCGGGTCGGCCCAGTTCACGTTGTCGCGCACGGTTCCCGAAAACAGGGTCGCCTTCTGCGGCACGGGCGCGATCGCGCCGCGCAGATCGGAAATTTTTATGTCCCTGATTTCGATGCCGTCAACCAAAATTTCGCCGTCCGTCACGTCATAGAGCCGCAGCAAAAGCCACGCGACCGTTGATTTGCCCGAGCCCGTGGGGCCGATTATCGCTATCCTTTCGCCCGGCTCGACCTTAAACGACAGGTTCTTGAGCGACGGCAGACCGCTGGAACCCGGATACGAAAATGTCACGTTTTTAAACTCGACCCCGCCCTTGATTTTCGGCGACGCGCCTATATCCTCAAAATCATCGGCGCTGCTCAGTACTTCGCTGACCCTCTCGACCGAGGCGCGCGTTCTGACAAACGTGTTGAATATGTTTGTTATCATCATAAGGGACGACAGGATCTGTGTCATATAAACGATAAACGCCGAGATCTGGCCCGGCTGCGTCAGCCCCAGGCCGAACAGTCTGCTTCCCAGCAGCAGCGCCGCGCCCGTGGCGAAACCCACCGCCAGAGTCAGGATAGGCGAAATAAGAGTTATCACGATCTGGGCCCGCACTCCCTTTTTGTAAAGGTCGGAATTTTTGAGTTCAAAACGCTCGGTCTCCTCGTCGTATGTGCCGAAGGCCTTAACCAGCCGAACGCCCATCAGATATTCCTCGGCCGCGGTGTTCAGCGCGTCCATTGATTTTTGGAGCTTTCGGAACGCGGGATGCGACAGCCTCATGCTTATAAACAGCAAAACGCCCACGACCGCCACCAGCGAATAGACGATCACGCTCATGCGGAGATTCAGCATCGAGGCAAGGACTATGCTGCCCAGGCAGGTCAGGGGCGCTTTGAAAAATATTCGCATGGTGCCGTTGGCGAACTGTGTCAGCTGCGTCACGTCGCCCGTCATGCGAATAATAAGAGAGCCGCTCTCCAAACGGTCGCAGCTCTCCTGTCTTAAATTCAATATTTTTTTGAAAAGGTCATAGCGCAGTTCAGCGCCGAAGCTCTGTGATGTGCGGCTTGCCAAAATGTTTCTGGACGCGGCAAAAACAGCTCCCAGCGCCGTTATCAGAATCATGCGCAAACCCCAGAAATATACAGCCGAAACGGAGCCGCCGCCTATGCCCTCGTTGATAATGTGCGACATCAGCGTCGGGCCCATAAGGTCGCAAAGAGCCTCAAACGCCACGCATATAACCGCGGCGAAAAATCCCCATTTATACTTTCCGAAATAGTGCGCGTACAGCTTCAAACAAGCGCCTCCAATCTTCGGAGCCCTTTTAATTCTCCGAAATCAATCCTCTTGTCATCTTCGCGTCAAGTATTCTCATAACGCTTTCGTCGATCCTCTCGACCGAGATCGCGCCATTTTGCACCGCGGTGCCGATAGCGTAGTGCGCTTCGTTTATATCCGACGGCATGAGCAGAATGTCAACTCCGGCCTGAACCGCCGATATGCAGGCGTCGGTGGTGGTGTATATATTGTTGATAGCGCCCATGTTCAGCGCGTCTGTGGTAACAACTCCGCTGAATCCTATATCGTTTCTCAGCATCGAGATCATCATTGACGAGAGCGACGCCGGAACATTATTTCCGGTGATCCCGGGAACCGAGATATGTCCCACCATGGCGAAGTCAACATCAGCCTGCGCCGCGGCGGTAAAGGGCAAAAATTCGGCAGATTTAAACTGCTCAAGCGTCCTGTTTGTTTTTACGAATCCGTTGTGGGTGTCGCCGCTTGACGAGCCCATGCCGGGGAAGTGCTTCACGCAGGCGCTTGTTCCCTCGTTCTGCATGGCTGTTATCTCGCTGGCTACCATCGAGGCCACGAGATTCGGGTCTGAGCCGAATGAGCGGCTGCCCAGCGCGGAATCGCTCACTATATTCACATCGGCAACAGGAGCGAAATCCACGTTAAAGCCGAACTCTTTAAGATTCGCGCCAAGAGACGTTCCCGCTTCGAACGCGGCGTTGGTGTCTCCGGTGTTTCCTATATCGCGCATCGAGGATATCACAGGAAATCCGATATCGGCCTTTCCCAGACGTGAAACGGTTCCGCCCTCCTCGTCAACGCCGATAAACAGAGGGGTTTTGGCAAAGCTCTGAGTGTTGGCAATCATCTGCTTGACCTGATCCGCACTCTCGATATTTTGCGCGAAGTAGATCAGGCCGCCGACCGGATAGGCCTCAAGGGCGCTCTGAGTAGCCTCGCCCGCCGATGTGACGCGCTCGACCCTGGTTATGCTTTCGGGGGTAACTATCATCATCTGATATATTTTTTCGTCAAGGGTCATGGCGGCAATTTTGTTTTTGAGGCTGTCAAGCCGCGCGTGCGCGCCGATATACGCCGATTTTGTGGGATTGTCCCACTCAACATCATATCCGTAGGCCTCGGACACGGCGCGCAGAGGGATCAAAGTTCTGTCGCCGCTGGCGCTGAACACAGGCGCCGCATCCAAAGCGACGCTTTTGTTATCAACATACATCGTTCCGCTGCCGATAGTCAGGCTGACCGAAATGCCGTCCTTAACGCCTATCGCGGTCCTTGTGCCCGAATCCCAGCTGACCGTGGCTCCCAGCGCCTCGAAAATTGCGCGCATCGGCACCATAGTCCTGCCGCTGAGTATAATAGGCTCCGAGTCAAATGCGAGTTTTTGGTCGTTGACATAAACCGTCACCTTGTTGTTTTCCTCCGCGTAAGCCGAAAGCACGGGCGCCGTAAATGCCGCGCAAAAAATCAAAAGTCCAATCAAAAATTTCTTCATATAAAAAACCCTCTTTTCACAGGCAAAATTTCAATATTATATTTAATTGTACACCATTTAAAACCATAAGTCAAATAATTTTACCCCATAATAAAGCAAAATTTAATAATAATTTATAAAAAATTTTATTCAGTTTTTCAAAATTTACCCTTGACAAATCAATAATAATATACTATAATATAAAAGTTCCTGCGCGGAGCAATAATGTTATGGACCTTTAGCTCAGTTGGTTAGAGCAACCGGCTCATAACCGGTTGGCCCGGGGTTCGAGTCCCTGAAGGTCCACCATTAACACACATAGACGAACTCCGGTAATCGTTTTGATTATCGGGGTTCTCTTTATTTTTCATATACTCTTTTACTTCTTCGGCTGTGATGCAGCGTTCTCCGTCGCGGTAGTTAAACATAATCAGCAGCTTATCATTGTAAACATATATTGAATTTACAAAAGTGTCGATAAGCGCCTGCATTTCTTTATTGTCGGTCCGATTTGCATTCTTCAATTGTTTTAACCAATATTTGATTTGTTCCTTTGTCAAAACGGGACGGGAGATCTCTTCAAGAGCAATTTGATTTTTAAGTTTGTCTCTTTCTGCTTCCGAGTGTTTAAGTGCTGATGTTATTGAGTCTGAAATCACGCCTCTCTTGATAGCGGTAATTATGTTTTCGATTTCCTTTTCTGTCTGCCTAAGGCTGTTTTTCATTATAAAAAGCTCGGTATTTTCATTGGTTTGCATTGCATAACAGGTGTCAACGATATTGTTGATTAAATCAGAATCATTAAGAATTTTAAAAATAGCATTGATTACTATTTCTTCGATCAAATCCTTTTTGATTCGTTTTTTGTTACAGGTTTTCTTGGTTTTTGCGGAGTTGCAATGATAATATCTGTACTTAACTCCGGCTTTACCGGAACCGCTGACGCCGCACATATGGTCTCCGCAATGTCCGCAGTATATCTTACCGGTCAGCAAATATTTTTCTTTAACACTTTTGAAATGAGCCGGTTTTTTATGGTTTAATGCGAGACGTTTTTGACATTTATTAAATACTTCCTGTGAAACCAAAATCGGAAAAACATTTTCAACTACCGTGTCTCGAAAGCGATACTCGCCCAAATATCGCCTGTTTTTGAGTATTCCTGTCACAAAGTTATAATTCGGAATTTTGCCTGTTTGGTTTTTGACACCTTGCGCTTGGAGACTTTGCAAAATCTCTTTTACGCCATCACCGCTCGAATATCGCTCAAAAATATTTCGCACTATCTTTGCGTTAACAGGATGTTCCTGAAAACAGTTATTTTCGTCAACAACGTATCCGAACGTCACAATGCCGCCATTGTATTTACCTTTAAGTGCGTTTTCTTTCATACCTCTTGTGACCTTTTGAGCCAGCTCCGCGGAGTAGTATTCGGCGTAGCCTTCAAGCATGGATTCGAGAATTATTCCTTCCGGACCTTCGGATATTGTCTCTTTTGCTGATACGACTTTAACTCCGTTCTTGCGCAGCATTGCCTTGTAGTGGGCAGAGTCGTATCTGTTCCTTGCAAATCTGTCCAGTTTCCAAACAAGAACTATATCAAATAATCCTTTGGCGCTGTCCTTAATCATTTTCTGAAACTCGGGTCTGTTGTCCGTTTTGGCTGATAGCGCTCTGTCTATGTAAGTCTTGACAACGACCATATCATTCCTGTCGGCATATTCCTTGCATTCTCTGAGCTGCCCCTCTATGCTTTCCTCACGCTGATGGTCCGAGGAATATCTCGCGTATATTACCGCGTTCATTATTTATCACCGTCCAAAAGTAAGTTATATAAAGATTTTTTCAACTTTTCATTCAATGGCGATTCCGGATCAAAGCACATATCTATGAATTGCTTAAACTGTTTGTTATCTGTGTCAAACCTTGGAGTGAACTCATAATCTATTCCCTCCGGCACATTTGTTCTTAAAAACAGATAATCCATAGACACGTTAAAATAGTCCGCATATTTTAGGAAAATCTCGCAAGGCGGCTCGGACTGGTCGTTCTCGTATCTGTTGATCGCCGATTGAGACGAACCGATAACTTTGGCGAATTTCTCTTGAGACATCATAGTGCTTTTCCGCAGCATCCTTAACCTTTCCCCTATACCTTTCATAACCAACCCTCCTAAATA
The DNA here is from genome assembly GCA_947624775.1 of uncultured Monoglobus sp. GTDB lineage: Bacteria > Bacillota > Clostridia > Monoglobales > Monoglobaceae > Monoglobus. The sequence continues at coordinate 1,243 of CANQLT010000116.1, read as the reverse complement.
TTTTGATAATTATATTATAACCCGATAGCAACTTATTGTCAACCCTAATAATTTGATTTTATTCAAAAATCGTTTTACAAAATACGGTATTTATTTTAAAAACAAAAACCGCAAAAGTATAGAATTATACAAAAAATTTAATAAAGGGTTTGGGAATATCCCAAGATAAAAAATTGTAAGTGTGGCCACACATGCTGTGCTTGCTATTCTACGAAAATAGCAAGCCGGGAAATTATATTTTCCGTAAGTGTGTACACACTTGCTGTGCTTGCTATTCTTCAAGAACAGCAAGTAAGCAATTTCATTTTCGCCAAAAGAGTACTCTTTGGCTTTGCTTGCTATATTGCAATTTTTTAAAAATGATACTAACTGAGAATTAATTTTGATATATGTTAGGACTTATATTATTTTTGTCAAAATCGGTCGAGAACTGTTTTGATCGGGATTAATTTTATATTCTTTTTTCGGTATTTAGACCTTCAAACTCGGATAAGCTCGAAATTTTTGGATAAGTTTTTTGAAAATTCTTTTGCTTTTTTGCCCCTTTTTCCGTTACTTATAGTAAAGAGAAAATTCAAAAGAAGTAAAATTCCTCTCGGTTGCTCGAATAAGCACGAAACTTTTGGATAAGTTTTTCCGAAAAACGTGGCCCATTTTTTGAATTTTTTTGTTACTTATATATGTAAGGGAAAACTCAAAAGTCGTGAAATTCATTCCGAATGCTCGAATAGGCTCGAAACTTTTGGAAAAGTTTTTTCAAAAAACCCCGCCTGTTTTCGGCTTTTTATCGTTACTTATATTAGAGGGGTAAATTACGGGAGTTTTATCGCGAGGAGGTGATATAAGGTGTACAGCGAGTTACCGCCTATTGAACGGGTGAACGGAAATTTGATCAGGCTCAGTCCCAATCAGAGAAAGCGCGTTAGAACGTTGATCCGCAGGGAATGCTGCAACTACAGTGACAGCCTTTGTGTGGTTCTTGATTGTGAGTGCGTGCAGAGCAACTCATATTCATTATGCTGCAAATGGTTCAGACGCGTGGTTCTACCGCAGGACAAGCCTTTGTTTTCAGAGATAATAGACAAAGGACAAGCCAAACGCTGCGTTATCTGCGGTGCGGCGTTTATGCCAAAGTCGAACAGAGGCAAATATTGTGAGAAATGCGCTGGATTAATGTCAATAAAGTAGACAGAAAAAAGCGAAGAAATTATACACACATAAACATCGCCTCTTTCTGATTTGG
>CANQLT010000115.1 GCA_947624775.1 uncultured Monoglobus sp. | reverse complement strand
CGTAGACGGCGCCGGTGAAGAAAGTGTGGTTTTGGATGGAGCCCAGAATTTGGTTATTGGAAATATGTGTCTGAGCACCGGAAGTGGCTATGCTATAACGGTAAAGAACTCTGCGAAAGACTGCGTGGTGGTAGGTAATATACTGGGCGGGGATATACTGAGCAGTTCTAGTACAATTCAAGACAACAACAGATTGGTATAGGAGGACGCGATATGAAATACAGATTTTTAGGAGATACGCTCCAGCTTGTCAGATATGAAATAACCGTGACCGTCCCGTGGAGCGAAACGCCGTCGGAGTACACGGCTGCAAGCGACGAGGAAAAGAACGAGCTTCTCAAACGCTATCCCGATGCGGAAGTGACAGCGGTCGACAATACCGGCTATGAATGGCTTGACGGCGAGGTATTCACCAACGAGGAAGTCAGAGCCGGAGCGGTTGAGAAGGCAATCAAGATGGGCGAGGAAGCGTATAACGAGATGAAAAACGCTCCTACGCAGGAGCAGATAAACGCTATGCTGATGCTGGAAATAGCGAGAATAAAGGCGGGTGTTGTGAATGAGTAAGACGTTGATTAAAATGTACTACCGCATGGGGATTTATTCCGACGCGGATTTGGACACGTTCGTCGAGGCGGGATATATCAGCGAGGAAGAAGCGAAGGAGTTGAAGGCTAAATAAAGTAAATGACTAATACGCATATAAAAATAAACGACTGTGTAATACCGATGTATGCGGACGTGCTGAAAGATATACTGCGTCACGACCATGTACATTATGTATTCGCGGGCGGCAGAGGAAGCACAAAATCATCGTTTGTGGGCGGTATCGCTCTTCCGCTGCTGATTATTCAAAATCCCGACTGTCATGCTATAGCATTCCGACAGGTGGCTAATACGATACAAACATCTATTCGTTCACAGGTGGAATGGGGTATTTACAAAATGGGATTGGAGGATCTATTTACAATCCCGAAGCGGTACAATAACCCTATTATATACAATCCCACCGGACAGCAGATTATATTTATGGGTATGGACGACCCGAATAAGGTAAAATCAATCAAGCTGCCGTTTGGGTATATCGGCATAACGTGGTTTGAGGAATTAGACCAGTTTGCGGGAGAAGCTGCGTTAAGAAAGGTATTACAGTCCACCATGCGCGGCGGCGGTGATTTTTGGGATTTTCGGTCATTCAACCCGCCGATAAGTAAAAACAATTGGGCGAACGAATATACGGAGCAAGCGGACGGGCGTGACAATACGCTTGTTGTACGGAATACATATCTTGATGTCCCCGAGGATTGGCTCGGCGACCAGTTTATCGAAGAAGCCAACGAGTTAAGGGAAATCAATCCCGACGCGTATAAGCACGAATACATGGGCGTACCGATAGGCACGGGCGGCAATGTGTTCCCTAACGCGTGCGATTTTGATATGACAACGCCTGTCGAGGGAATACCGATGTGGCAGACGTTCGATAAGATATACAACGGTATCGACTGGGGCTTTGCGCGCGATCCATTCCGTTTCGTACGTATGCACTTTGACCGCGCGCACTTGGATTTATACATATTCGACGAGTACAGCACGACACGAACGCGAAATGAGGACGTGTTCGATAAGCTGTACAATAATTTAAAGAAAGTCAGCCGTTCCGAGTTAGTTACAGCCGACAACTCGGAACAAAAATCAATAGCAGATTTCCGCGCATACGGGGCGTTTATACGCGCTGCGGAGAAAGGTCCCGACAGCGTGCGCTACGGCATAAAGTGGCTGCAAGGATTGCGGCATATATACATAGACAAGCAACGTTGTCCCGAAACGTACAGAGAGTTTATAGGCTACGAGTACGAGCAGGACAAGGACGGCAATTTTATAAGCGCATATCCCGACGCGGACAACCACAGCATAGACGCGGTGCGGTATGCAATGGAAAAATATTGGAAACGACGCGGAAATTAAAGAAAGGACGGTGCTGAGATTGGCGCTGCAATGGACAGATAAAAGAGATTTTGTTGATACTATATCGGCGGCACACGTAAACAGCTTGGCTCACGCTATAAAAGACAACGAAAGTAGTATTACAGCGATAGAATCAGATGTAAACGAGTTAAAAAATAGACCATCAGGCGGTGGCTTGACGAATATCCCGGTCGCATCTAATTCGCAATTGGGCGGAATTAAGCTAAAATCCTACAATGGTGTTAATGTCAGCGGTATAAATGTTGCAGGAAATGGCGAAGTTACGCTAAACGAGTCAACTGAAGAACAGATTGAGAAAGGTGAAAATGAATATACTGTTGTAACCCCGCGACGGTTAAAACATTTTGAAGGAATTTTAAAAATATCCAGAACCCAAATGACTGATTTCCCGGAGGCTTTGCCTCCTACTGATAGTTCAGTCACAATGGACAAATTAGCCACTGATGTAAAAGCCGCGCTTGGCGGCGGAAGCGGGGGAAATGTATATTTTGGTAAAAAATATGCAACTCGCGTAATTGGCAACAGTGCTTCGGGATATACCTCGAATGATGTAGACTATTTGATTTCGGGTTCAACTGACGCATCAACTGCAATAAAAAACGCAATTGCAGGATTGCCCTCTAATGGCGGTAAAATCGTGTTCCTTGAAGGAACATACAGCGTTACGTCAGCGGTTACGGTAAGCAAGAATGTAGTCTTTGAGGGCATGGGCGACGGGACGAAAATCAATGTAACCGGACGATTTATAACTACAAACAGCGCCGTGACTGTAACGCTGAGGGATTTGGCTATTACGGCTACGAGTGTTGGAGACGGAATTATCGGCGGCGGAAGCACAAGCAATATGCCGTATGTTACGCTCGATAATTGTCATATTACCGCAACAAAAAGTACAAACAACCAAATGGAGTTCCCGTATGCGTTGATAATGTACTGCGATGGAATTAAAATATGCAATTCCAACATATCATTGACGATCACAAGCGCGGTTTCGTCACCCGGATGTTATGCGATTGCCGAAATACCTACCGATAGTAATTCGAGAAACTATGTTTGCGTATCAAACAGCAGGCTGAGTATTACGGTAAACGCCGCAGACAACAGCGTCGGAGATTTCAATGCGTATGTTGTAAGAAAGGGAGCGCTGATAAGCAACTGCGATATTTATTTGACCGGCAAAAGCAATAAAGCCAAAGCCGCCGGAGGTGCTGACTATACGTTCTTCTCGACGTGTCGGTTCTTCTTTAATAATCAATATTGCGTTGATGCGTACGGCGGAGATGCTTCAACAAGACGTTTTTACGTTTTTGGCAGCAGTTACTATTCAAAGGTAAGTTTTACCTTGAGCGGCAAAAAGGAAAACCGTATCGGCTGTATTTATGATAATATATATGCTCAGTAGGGGAGGCAAAAACATTGAATTTAAAAGATATTTACGAAATCAAAGACGGCAAAATCGTGCTGAAAAGATATAACGCCGTCATACGCGACTATCTGAATTTCGCGCAAACCGAGTATAGGGAAACGCGGATGTATCTAAACGACGACGAAATGCGCGAGTGGGAGGAACAGCTTATCCCGAAGCATAAACGGTATGAGCTGATAGAAAAAAATGAAAACGATCTGACCGGCTATGAATGGATGATAGGCATAACGCCGCGCACGGAAAATCCGGAGGCGGAAGTGCTTGCCATGGCGCAATATGCGAGCCGTGAGGAATACGAGGCGAGTCTGCCGGAAAATCAGGCGGAATATCAGCTCGATTTGGACTACAGACTGTCGAAGATCGAGCTGGGGATATAAGGAGGGATTGATATGACGTATACATATTGCAAATCAATAATCGAGCGCGGTAAGTTTGACGCTCGGGAAATGAAGGACAAGCTTGATGTGTTTCTGCTGAATAACAGAATTTCACAGGAGCAGTATACGGAGCTTGTGAAAATGGTTGACGCGAAGGCGTAATGGGAGTGGATAACAATGTTTTCGCGCATATGGCAGAAGATTAAGGAGCTGATTGAAAAATTGACAGGTAAAACTATCGAGCGCGCTCTTAATATAAAGCCGACAGTATCTAACGCGATGGCTGAAGCGATCGAACTATGGGGCGAGATGTACACGAACACCCCGCCGTGGAAGAAAGAACCGTCATTGGCAGATCCTGTTCGCGTTACTACACTGGGGCTGCCGGCGTTCATAGCGAGCGAGAAAGCGCGTATGTGTACGTTGGAAATGAAGTCGGAGATTACCGGGCGCATGAAGGAAATCGAGGAAATAGACGCGATTACGGGGCTGCCGGTGACGGAAAACCGCGCCGATGGCAGCACAGAGCGCGCGGAGTTTCTGAATGAGCAGTATCAACAAACCATTATGCGCGATATTCGCCGTCAGTTGGAATATGGTTTGGCAAAGGGTGGACTTGTAATCAAGCCGTATGTGATACAGGGTGAAAACGGCTCGGAGAGCCGTATTGTCATGGACTATATCCAAGCCGACGACTTCTTCCCTATCTCATTCGACGCAAGCGGGAGAATGACCGAAGCTGCATTTGTGCAAAAGATTACGAGCAAGGATTACACATACAGCCGTTTGGAATATCACAAGCTGGACGGTACGACCGTAACTGTAGTAAATAAGGCATACCGCAGCAACACGGACACAGCGCACAATAGAGACGAATTAGGCATAGAAATACCGCTTTCAGCCATTCCCGAATGGGCGGGAATTGAGCCGGAAACACAAATAAATAACGTTGATCGCCTATTATTCGCATATTTCAAAACGCCTGTCGCGAATACAATCGACACATACAGCCCGTTAGGTGTGAGCGTATACAGCCGCGCGAAGGATTTGATAAAGGACGCTGACGAGCAATACAGCCGCCTGCTATGGGAGTTTGAAGGCAGTGAATTAGCTATAGACATTGACCGTGACGCGCTGAACGAGGGCGAGGACTATAACGGCAACCGATATAATTTCGCGGACAAGCACCAAGCGCGGCTATACCGTAAGGTTGATTTGGGCGATGAGAATACATATAACGTGTTCAGTCCAGCAATACGCGACGCGAGCCTTATAAACGGCTTAAACGAGATACTCAAAAAGATTGAGGATACGTGCGAAATGGCGCGCGGCACTATTTCCGACCCAAATCAAGACGCGCGGACAGCAACGGAAATAGCCGTTCTTAAACAGCGCAGTTACGCGGCGAACGCGCAAATACAAGAGGCATTGGAAAATGCGCTGCGTGATGTTGTATATGTCATGGACGTATACGCGACACTGTACAATCTCGCTCCGGCGGGCGAATATGACGTTTCATTTGAATGGGACGACAGCATACAGGTCGACAAAGAAAGCGAAATGACAAAAAGGCTCACACTGGTTCAAAGCGGACTAAGCAGCAAGGTTGAGTTCCGTATGTGGTATTTTGGCGAAACTGAGGAACAGGCGTTACACGCGCTGAGTAAGATACAGGCATACAACAGCTACGAGGCGCAGAACGCGATAGATAACGAATATGCTGAACGAGAATCAAATTGACGATTTAATACAGCCATTGATTGAACGTCAGTACGAGATTGAAGATACCGTCATAATGGCTGCGGCGCGGCGGATAAAGAAAATCAAAGACTTATCCCCCACCGATGTATATAAATTACAACGATTGTATTTTACCGGCTCGGACGCTCAGAAGATAAACAAGCGTATCGCGAAGCTTACACGGAAATCAGAAGCGGAAATAAGACGTATAATTGAGACAATTGCCAAAGACGCATACAAGGACGCTAAAGCCTTTTATGACTATAGGGAAATCCCGTATATACCCTATACGAAAAACGACGAACTACAGACGATTGTAGAGGGTATACGGCGTGTTACATTGGCTGATTATACAAATATTTCCAACTCGACCGCGTTTGCATTTCGAGATCCGGTCAACCCGCTTATAATTCGCCCCACGCCGACGGCGCAAGCGTATCAGGCGGTTGTAGACCGCGCTGTACAGGCGGTGTCAATGGGCGTGGAAAGCTATAACACGCTTATCCCGAACGCGATACGGGATTTGACGAACAAGGGAATTACGGTCGCGGAATATACCACCGACCAAGGCAGACCGCATAGGATAAGGCTTGATACGGTTGTACGGCGCAATATCTTAGACGGCATACGCGATGTGCAGTCAAAGGTTGATGATTATATCGGAGAACAAATAGGCGCTGACGGCGTGGAAATATCCGTACACGAGTATTCCGCGCCCGACCACGAGCCGATACAGGGACATTTGTTCACGAACGAGGAATTTGAAAAGCTGCAATTGGGCGAGGATTTCGAGGACGTGAACGGTCAGAAATTCGCGGGCATAGCGCGTCCGATTGGGTTATGGAACTGTCGGCATAGAAAATTCAGCGTTGTTCTTGCGCATACCACACCGAATTACACGCCGGAGCAGCTGGAGGAAATCAAGAACCGCAACGCAGACGGCATAAAGGTAAAAGGGCGCGACGGTAAGACCGTTACAAAGTCAATGTACTGGTGTACGCAGAAAATGCGGCAATATGAATTGGAATTACGCCGCGCCAAAGAGGAAAACGCGGCGGCGAAGCTTGCGGGCGAGGATAAACTCGAAAGCGAGAGCGGCGCGAGGATAAGGGAATTGCAGGATAAATATAAGACGTTTTGCGCGAAATGCGGCTTGAAGCCGAGATTTGACAAAACGCGAGTTTATATGTGAGGGAGATAATCAAAATGGAATGTAATATCCGAATAATTTGTATAGGAAGGTAAGAGGGTAAAATGTATATAGAAAAATTTAATTCCGCTAAAGAAATCAAAGAATGTGCGAAATATTATATTGATTTATTGGGCTTACAGAATTGGAAAATCCTGTTTTTGCTTACTGACGATATGCGTAATGATAGCTGGAGCGGTCAATGTACATATAATTTTGTAAATCGCGAGGCGGAAATCAGAATTGAAAAGACGCACAGAGATGATTTTTTCAAAAATCCGCAGGAGCTGACGCTAATCCACGAGTTACTTCATTGTAAAATTGTAATGCCTGAGAATGAAACATTCGAAAATACAATTATGTATAATATGGCACATCAGCTTATAGAGGATATGGCAAAAGCGATATTTAATGCACGGTACAATTTGACAGACAAAGATTATTATTACGAAGAATAGAGCGGCGCGACCGCTCTTTTTTTGTTTTGTAAAAACTGTGAAGTTGTATGTAAAAACTGTGAACATCTGTTTGATAGTCCATACCATAGGTATTATAATTAAATTATGGAATATTGCCTATCTTGCGGGCGTTTAAATGCAAGAACGCTCCGGCGCTGACAGAGACAGCGGATTTATAAGTTAAACTGATTTAAAGAGCGGAAAGGGACAAAATGGATTTTTTGAAGGAGTTATTTAATTCGGGCGCATTGACATGGGAGCAGTTTTCAAAGGCTGTTACCGATAAGGGGTTTAAGATTGTGGATTTGTCAAAAGGCGAGTATGTGAGCAAGAGCAAATACGACACCGATTTGCAAAGCCGCGATGAGCAGATTACGACCCTAACAGGCAATATCGAAACGCGCGATAAGGATTTAGCCGAGGTCAAAAAGAAGCTCGAATCAGCCGGAGCCGACGCAGATAAGATAAACAAGCTGACCGCCGATTTGTCGGAGTTACAGACAAAGTACGATACCGACACCGCCGATTATAAGGCGCAGCTGGATAAACAGGCTTACAGCTTCGCGGCGCGCGAGTTTGCCGGAACGCAGAAATTTACGAGCGAGGCGGCAAAGCGCGAGTTCATACGCAGCCTTGAAGAAAAGGGACTGAAGCTTGACGGCGGGAAAATAATGGGCGTTACTGATTTCTTCGAGCAGTACAAGAAAGATAACGCTGACAGCTTCGCGGCTGCCGAAGATAAAAATCCGCATTTTGTTGACAAAACAGGAAGCGGCGGAATGCATACGGGCGACGATAATCCGTTCATAACCAATATGCATTTCGTCGGAGTAAGAGCTCACGACGAGAAAAAATAGGAGGAATTAAATCATGGCAGTAGAATCTGTAAATTACGCGGTGGAATATTCAAACGCGCTGGCACAGGCGTTTCCGTATGTGCTGAATTTTGGCGCGCTGTACAGTACACCGAACAACAACCGCTATAAGTGGGTAAACGCGAAAACGATTGAGATACCGAGTATTTCAACCACAGGACGTGTTGCGGCTGACCGCGATTCGATAGCGTTCGCAAAGCGCAACTATGACAACAAGTGGGAAACCAAGCCGCTGACAAATCAGCGTAAATGGAGCACTTTGGTTCACCCGATGGACATAGACCAGACAAACATGGTCGCGACAATTTCTAACATCACGCAGGTATTCAACGAGGAACATAAATTCCCCGAAATGGACGCGTATACGGTAAGCAAGATTTATCATGACTGGACGACGGCTGTTCCCGATGAAAAGTACGAGGCAAAGGCAGCCGACACGACCGCGATTAATGAAAAGAGTGTGCTTGCGGTGTTCGACACGCTGATGTTGAACATGGATAACGCGAGAGTTCCGGCGAACGGCAGAATACTTTATGTGACG
>CANQLT010000114.1 GCA_947624775.1 uncultured Monoglobus sp. | reverse complement strand
GCAAACCCCGATAAAAAGGTGATAAGGCTCGGTATCGGCAACAAGCAGTCTATCGGGAATAACGGGATTTGCGCTGTTCCACTCGGTCTTGGTCTTTGCAGGCAGCAGGTATGACATATTATAAGTAATTTTTGACATAATAAATTCCTCCTAAGATTTTAATAAATTTCAGTTTCCTTTATTTCGTAGTAGTTATGACAGCACTCTATATCACAAAACATACCGTCAAAACTTTTCACACAGTCTCCTTCAACAATATCATCTCCGCAATACAAGCACTGTCCGACAGGCTTGGGAAATCTGTATCCCGCAGGATAGCCTGTCAGTTCAGCCGCTCTGATGTCGGGGTGATCGGGTAATGTGTTCATATTTTATCCTCGCTTTCTATTCTCTGTTTCAATCGACGGTCATATCTTCAGCGTCGCCATCAATAGTTGAGCCGTCAAGTGACTCTTTTATCGTGTCCTGTACTTCGGACTCGAGGCTGTCATACGGAATAGGCGAGCCTATCTTCTCGCCGTGAGACATAAGCCAGATCTCGCCGTCGATAAACTCAATATCATCGGCTTTTTCATCGTCGTATGTCTCGGATGCGCCCGTGACTTTCGCTATCATATCCTCAAGTTTCAAAATACGCTGGTCAAGCGCCTCAAGTTTTGGATCGCCAGCGAAAATATCGGTTTTCTTGTGTATCTTGATACACACATCCCCGCTGTGCATTGCAAGAGCCTTTTGTTCCTCGCCTTCCTCACCGTCAACCACGGCCAAGAAAGTAAGGTTTCCACGGATCGCGCCATATTCCTCGGTCAAGTCCGAAGTCAACGGCATTTGATAATCAATAAACCCGTTATACAATTCCTCCGACTTGGTCGGCTGTATGCAATACTTGGTGCCGCCCGGCAGAGTGAATTTGAACACGCAAACAAACTTGTCCATCGGGTTGCCTTCAATCTCCGACGGAATCAAAAAGCGCAAGACCGTGGTGTTGGCCTCACGCTGGTAAATCTTGACCCTTTCGGTCTCTATCAGGGATTTATCGTCCCTCATAACAATAGTATATATGTTTTTCACCTCCCGCTGTTATATATAAAATCCCGCTAAATACACGAGATATTATAACTCAGGGTTGTTTTTTTCAGCCTTATCCTTTTCATCGGACTTGGCCAAAATGCGTTTAAGGCACAGCAGAAGAAGCTCGCCGCCGAAGACGCCGTGATTGGCCGTCAGCAGTCCCGTGGTAAGAAACGCGTTATGCGACGCTATCCGCATAGCCCAGAACTGCATGACCGCCATTTCAACCACGCAGAACACGACTACGATTTTTGAAAATACACCCTTCGGCAGTTTACACTTCCGCATCGTCCGCCTCCGACTGCATTTCAAATCCTATACTGTTCTGTTGCGGCTCCGCGATATTCTCCTGTTTCAGAGCGCGGCAGTGCTGTTCTATCTTAGTCTCAAGCCATGTGTTGAAGTCGCCGTATATCTCGTTGAGCATTGCTACCGCGTCCTCGCCCAAAATCTCAAGCGCACGCTGTTTAGCCGTTTCAAAAGCCTTCTCCTGCGCGTCGGGAGTAAACTCGCCCGCGTTCTTGAGCGAATCAACATAGGTCTGCGCCACATACTCAACCGCCTGCGCCACAGCGTTCTCGGCCAAGGTTATATATTTCTTTAACTGCTGGTTGTCGGTGTTCTGCTTGAGATACGCCGCCAGATACCTGACCAATATCCCCAGCAGAGGAACTATAACCACCATAACCACATCGCGTATGATTACATTTATGTCCATAAATTTTATCCTCCTTGTTAATTTAGACAAAATAAAAAGAGCCCGCATTTGCGGACTCATAATAATATTTTTTAACAGTGAGCAAACATATCACTCGTATACCGTTCAATATCCTTCGGGCAAACAAAGGATTCTGTCTGTTGCCTGCCTGCTTTTACTATATGCCAAAGACGATTTTAAACTGCCTTTATTCGCTTCGAGCAATTCGGAATAATACTCAGGTTCATCATATATTCGCCTTAACATGTCTGAATACTGTCGTGACGGCACATCGCCATCATAATAGCGTGTAAAGGTTTGTTCATCCCAACCTAACAGCAGTGAAAGCGGGCGTTGTCCTATGTCATACTTTTTCGGTATTGCGCGTACGACGTCCAGAGGAACAAGTCCGTTTTCATTTCGGCAAACATCATACAGCACCCGAAGATTGCTGTCATGTATATCGGGAATCCACAGAAGACTGCCGCACTCATTACAGCGCGCCTCTTGACCTGTATACACATAATCCTTATCTGAGAGTTGCGATGTCATTTGCTTTGATTCGACAGTATACTCAACTTCTTTCCTGCACTCACAGCACAAAACTTTATCAGTTGACATGTTTATCGTCCTTTCGTATTATATTTACACAAGCGTTGCAACAATGAATTTATATTATAATTTAATTATACAACAATTTGTGGAAAAATGCAACTTTTATATCCTGCAAAGCGATACAAACATATCGTCTGTTTTTTTCATATTGCGAACAATTATTGAGGCAAACTCCGCCCTTGTGATATTGTCATTCGGCCTGAATGTTCCCTCGGTATCGCCTGTTATCAAACCGTATTTCACAGCCGCGTATACAGCCTCATAGAACCAGTCATCGGCGTAGACGTCTGTTAATTTTATATCGCTTTCCGATTTCTCGGTTTTAACGCCCAAGGCATCGGCGATATATTCATGCAGTCTCACGGCTATAACAGCAACTTCCGCGCGTGTTATATAGTCATCGGGTCTAAATGTGCCCTCAAAGTCTCCTGTCATAATACCCGTGGCAAGCAAACGCGTTACCTCGTCATAATACCACGCGTTTTCGTCAATATCGGGACAGGTTCTTCTATCCGTAGGCATAATATTCGCCGTTATAGCGTACCCGCCGTCCTGTGCTTTGGACAATGCGTAAGCGTCAATACTGTCCTGTGTTTTCTGTAACACTCTCAGTACAATAGCCGCAGCCTCGGCTCGCGTTATAGGAATATCAGGTTCGAAAGCGGAGGAAGAAGTGCCGTTAATAATGCCCGAGAAGTATGCGGTTTTAACGTCCTTGTAATACCACTCGTCCTCGCTCACATCAGCGAAAGGCAAGGTCATAATTTCGTCAAACAACACATACGCCTCGTCGATATAGTTGGCGGGTATGGTATATTTCCCGTGGTCTTTATAACCGTCTCCCCATGAGTTGAGAAAAATAAACTCGTCCTTTTCGTTCCAGCCTATCAAAATAACACAATGACTGCCGCCCGGGAAATATTTTCTTGACGCTATTACAATGGGCGTTTGATAATCATATAACGCCTGTTTAAGCGATGTGACAAACTTCTTTATCATGGCATATTTGGGTATCTGCATAAATCCCTCAATCTTATACGGCGCGGCTCTGTCTTTAAGCTCCGGTCTTTTGCTGACCTCGCTAATGATTTTGGGCGGTTCCTCATGCACATCAAAATCCGAGAGAGGCACAGTACCGCATTTCCGCACACCGTCTATAGCGTCACCGAGATACATTCCAACGCCCGTGTACCCGTTTCTGCACTCGGGATTTCCGTAAATATACCACGGCGACAGCAGCCGCTCAGCTCCAAATTCCGCGCCGTACATAACGCCCATTGTCTCGGCAATGCCGTGTCCCACGCATGAATTTGTACTCCCCTGATCTCGCACGGTCGGTATCCTGTCATCGGGCAGAATAAAAGAGGCGGGCAGCTCCGTTCCCGAAGCCCCCGCGCACGTGCCTGTGTATGTATAGTTCCTTGTATTCGCAGGTCTTGTTAAGCAGCCTGTTCTTTCCATTTTATCACCTTACCCTTCCATATGGAATGATTCAAGAGTGTCAAGTCTGTTTTCGTCACTTTCTAGCGAGTGTTCAATCCCCTGAACCTTGCCTTCGACCTGATACATTCGCTCTATGAGATTATTATGCTTATTAACCTGTTCCTCAAGCTGTGATATGCGCCAGATTGTATTTTTGTTCGAGGCCATCACACCGAAAAACGAGCCGATTATCGTGCCCATACAAGCAATTAAAGCCACTATAATTTCTGATGTCATATAATATAATCCTCCCTATGAAATATATTGTGTTTTGTCGGTTTACTCACTGTCGTTTGCATCGATCACCACCGAATCCCCGTTTTTAATAAAATTTGCCTTGAGCTCCTGTATTTCTGCTTTGAGAGCGTCTATCTCGGATTGCAATTCTGCGTTGCCTGCATACGCACGGTTCATATATGGCTGGGCATAATAATCTTTGATTGAGGCATCACCATTTGGAATTATTTCCTCAAGTGTATACAATAATTTTAAGTTTAATGTGCCGCAATATATACATACCGCTTTGATAGTATTACCATTTGACATTTCAATATAATCTACATTCGACCCACCTTTAACGCTAAACGTTTCCCAGTTGGTTGATGTGATTGTATTGGTTTTGGTGTTGTGGTTTACGTTACATCTTAAATATAAACGAATGTCATCACCGAACTCGGTCTTTGGTATTGCGCCAGTCCATTTAGGGTCTTTATTATAAGCCTCTAATTTAAACTTACCAAAAATTGGGTCAAATATAATTATAGGATAAATCAAAGAATCATTACCCAAAGATACCGTCCACGTAATATCATTTCCTACAACATTATATGTTCCACCGGACGATATTGTTGGTACGCGAAACGAATCACTGGGATATTCGAAACTACGTGTTATCTGGGTTTCGTCAAGAGTGGGTAGGTCATTACTCTTTTCATAAACCTCATTTATAGCCGAAACTAAATCTGTTTGAGTAGTAGTTTTTAATTGGCTAAGCGATCCTATATTATGCCATTTTGCATATTCCCAATCGCTAAAAGTATTTCTTTTTAGTACATCTTCAAAAGATGTGACATTATAATCCAAAGTATCTCTTACTAAATCAACACCTTGCGAATTATATAAAAGTTGAAATATATTGTACTTCGTAACTCCGTTATCATCTATAAATGTCTCATTTATGACTTGTACAAGGCGTTTGCCTCGTATGATTTCTAATCCATCTATTTCCGGGTAATTATTAAAGTCACAAAGATACCAACCCGGTTGCCACGTCTTATCAAGTTGTTCGTATGTTACTGTGATAGGGTTTTTAAGCGTACCTGCGTCAGTGGCGACGTTGCCAATTTGTGCATACAAATCACCGATTGCCTCGGGTATCAAAGTTAAATCTTCCGTCGTTTTTGTAAACATATCGGTAGTAACTTCTTCGTTTGCAATAATTTGACTGAATAACGGGTTATCAGTATCTTTGGATAAGAGATATGTTCCGTCTGAGGTCGAATCTTCTATAACCAACTTGCCCAATGGCAGACAAAATGTTCGTTTGAACACATTTAGTGTAGTGTCTATTTCGTTATCACTAAAGATTACATCGTTCTCGGTTAAATACAAATATTTTGTATAAGAATAACTGTTGATCCTTATATTATTCAAAACCGTATGAACCTGCTGATCCCACCAATAATCACGACCATTAATCTGAACAATGATGTCACACGTTATGTCGAAAGTAATATCGGGTTTATAATATGACACAGTGAAATTTGAAATGCTGTAATTTACTTTTACATCACCAATGAGATATTTAAGTAAATCATCAGTCATTGCACTTCCGCCTAAGCCACCCGCCAAAGCGTGCCATTTAGTCCATTGACCGTCCTTTATTTTTGAGCGATAAACGGATATATAGCAGTTGGTTGAATCAGCATCAAGAATCGCTGATTGCGTAACCTTACCCGTATCATCATTAGAAACTAATAACATCAATGCAACGCCCGACGTACCTCTATTACTGCTTTCTTCATACTCATATGTAAATCTGATATAAAAATCACCCGACGCTCCGTATATGCCGGGTTCAGTTGTTGTGTCAATTGTGTCTTTGGAAACAATACCTTTATCGGCTTTGTTTTTTAGTAATTCAAGTGCATCACCATCAATGCGCTCCCATCTGCTCCATTCCCCACTTGGCGTCTTACTTCTTGTAACCAATATATAAGAGTCACGCGAGGTATCAACCAACGCTGTTTGCACCGCTTGGTTATCTGAATTATTTGAAACAAGCAACATTCGAATTGGATCATCAGTCGTGTTATTTAAAGCAGAAGCGTCGAAATAATTAACATAAACTTCTCCGACAGCTCCATAAATACCCGGCTCCGTTGTTTGGTCTATAGTAGATGCTGTAACAATACCTTTGGCGGCTTTATTTGCAAATAATTCATCAAGTGCCTGCTTTACGCCCATAGCGTCTGAATATTCCGGGTTTTCATATAAAATATCACCCGCGCTATGGTTATACATTTCCCCACTGATATGCGAGTCTAAAGTGCTGTCTATTTCATCAATTATGCCCTGCATATCCTCGTCGGCCTTTTTCCTCGCCGTAACCTCACTATTTATAGCCGAAACCAAATCCGTTTTATTTGATGTTGTGAGAGATGAGAGAGTGCCTATCATTTTGAGAATGTCTTTATCTTGTTGATTAATCATTTTAAATAATGACTCATCAACAAGTCTCCACGGCCCCCATTGCTCAGGATTGTCGGTTCTATATATTAAAAACCTATTATCGTTACCGTCATTACTACCGTTATCATCACTGCACAATGCTAATTGTACGCATTCATTTGCATTATTATCTTTAGTGCCCGCATAAACAATCAATGTTTTGATTTGCAGTTCAAGTGAGTTATTATTCAGCGGATTGGTGATCGTAACTTTTTTGGGAGATTGGGCATTTTGCGGGTTAACACTATATATGCCCGTACTGGTGCGTGTGTCAATCTGATTATCTGTTATCAATGCTCTGTCGGCCTTGTCTTTTTGAAGTTGATTAATTACATCGCATAAATCCGCCGTACTGAAAAATTTATACCAATACGCAGGGGTTTGACCGGGCTGCACAGATGTGTTGGCTTTGATACAGACGTACAATCCAATATCTTTCGGGGAACCGTCAGCGTTTATCTCTTTATAATATACGGTATCATACGGATTGTACGCTACCCCGCTTGCCCATTTGCCGCGATGATTAAATCCTGCTGCCAACTGTTGCCAATATTGAGTGTTTGTCGGGTCAATACCTTTCAATCTGCCGTCTCCCGGTATTTCAACTACAATATATGTAGAGCCGTTATAAAACACCTGATTACCGAGCTCGTATGAAGTGTTGTTGTCATACACGCCGCGATTTTTATAATTCAAAATAAACGCAATGCGCTCGTGCAAAGTGTCATAATCATATGAACCGTCAGGATTTTTGGTAACATCGACGCAAATTCTTTTATCCGATATGAGCCAGAATCCGCGCCCAAAATAATGCACTCTGATATTTTTGCGCTTGTCCAGTCCGCTGAAAAACAAAAAGCCCGATGTCCAATCGACTTTATATTGACCTTGGTCAATATCCGTCACATTGGCTTTAAGCTGCGTCATGGGCAGCCACACATCAGAACCGGATTCATATTCTACCTCGACGCCGTATGTCTCGTCGGGAATTTGTGATAAAACGGCCACAGTGCCGTCAAGATTTAAATACTCGTATTTTATCTCCTTGGAGTAATACTCATTGGTACTGTCCGTTGTTCTGTTCCAAAAATATTCAACGGGAGAATTAAATACTGCCATTAATTCACACCTTTCTTTATTTGAGTATAGGGAATTTGGTGCGCGTGGTGAGTGTAAAGCATACCGTATCGCGATAATTCGCGGGCGTCCCGGTAGACGTTTCATTCATTGAGATCTTAATTTTATTCCTGCCGCGCTCAAGCCTGATCCAGTTTTGATTGCATGTATTAAATCTAAACTCATCGCAATTGCTCATCACTCTGCCCAATCCCATATTGATATAGATACGTTCGTCATTTATCAAAGGATGTTTGTCCGTTCCGCGTACAATAAATCCGTGTCCGCCCTCTTGATTTTTAAGATTACGGATTTCAATTCTTTTGCTGTTCGGGCAAACCATATCTATAACGCTTGCGCTGCCGTTCATATTTCTGCGCGTGTTGATAAAATCAATCTGCATCTCCACAGCGTTATAGTCCTTGTAGTTGCTGATGTTGTCCATTTCGAAAATAAAGCCGTTATACAGTTCGGCGGGCGTCAGGGGATATTCAGCCACCAGAGGTTTAGACCACGCCCACGGCGCGTCGCACTCATAGTCAACGCTCAAATATCCGTATCCGCCGATTCCCGTCGAAAGTGTCGGCTCGCCTTTAAATATCAGAGAGTAAAGAATATCGGGGTTATCCTCCGAAATTAAATCCTTGTATGTATCCCTGAACAAAAATTCCGCGACCGCTCTCTGCTGTTTGAGTGTCCACGGTTCCTCGGAGTATAACATTATAGACCCCGATAATACGTTGTTTTCGTTGTAGTAGTGATAAGGCAAGTCGTTGCCGCGTATCTGCTCCGTATGCGTATCTCTCACAAGCCCGAATTGCCGCGTAAACAGCCCATCGTCGTGAACGATATACAGTCCAAGTTCGCTCCCGCGCCTGCCGTCAAATTCAAATTCCATGCCTTCGGATAGTCCCATAAATCGATCACCTCCGATAAATTATTTATAGCCATGAGCAAAACTCCGAAAAGTACATTTTTACGTGGGTTTACTCATGTTAAATTTTTTCTTATCACTCCATAT
>CANQLT010000113.1 GCA_947624775.1 uncultured Monoglobus sp. | reverse complement strand
TGCGGAAGGCGGAGCACACTCCGTCGCGCTCCGAGAACTGCATGACCTCGCCCGCGCTGAACGGGTTTTCGCCGTTCTTTGTCGACCTCTCTGAATAGCCCGCGATCCACGAGCCCGTCCTGTCGGCGGCGCCCTCGCTGTCAAACCTGATCTCGCGTTTCTCGCCGTTCACATAGGCGGTCAGGCTGAGCTGCTCGGTGCCGTCCTCGGCTATGAATCTACCCGCACTCTCGATAACGCAGACCGAGCTGTAGTTATAGATTGAGCCGCTGTCGTCGGCGCTCTTTATCACCACCGCGCCCGCCTTGTACTCGTCGCTCAAATCGAATATCTGAACGTTATAGGCGGTGTCGGACAGCAGATCGGACTTTCCTCCAACTCTGTACTTGGTTATGTCCGAGGTGTCGTTCGGGACCGTGAAAACCTTGGTTGACGGGTCCAGCTGGTACTTGGATGCGAACACGCTCAGACTGTCGTAATACTTCGCGGATTCAGAAACATAATTTCTCGTAAATCTGCTCGTGTCGGGCACACCGTTTATGTCGTCAGCCGTTTGGAGCTCGCCTATCGAGCCGTCGGCCTTTGTTGTGAACTTGACAAGCTGGGGCCTGAGCTCTGAGAACTTGTCGAGCGAGAACCTCTCGCCGTTTAGGATCGAGGAGCCCTTCGCGGTCAGCGTCTCGGCCTTGCCGCTCTCGGTCACCACCTGGAGCAGGACCGCGTTTGAGAACGAGTCTCCCGACAGATCGACCGACTTGAGATAGCCGTATCTCATGGCCGATGTCGACTCGGATGTGTCGGCAATATTGCCGTTTATGTCAAGATAGGCCGTGATCTCCCCGCCCGCGGCATTAAGCTCGCGGCCGCTGTTTTTGAAATACTCGGATAAAGCATAGCTTTCGCCGCCGATAATATACTCGTTTTCCGCCCGATTCACCATGGTTACTTCGCCGACAGCGGTGTCGAGAGAAATTCTTATATCGACGATTTTTCCGTCTGGGCTTTTAGCAACATTCACGACCTGACCGCGGCTCAACGTAAAGTCGGGATCGTACTCGATTTTTTCACCGTCTCGGGTCAGCATTATCTTGTCCGCCTCGTCAAGACGCAGATTTACCGCTCCCATATTCTTGTCGCTTATCACTCCGCCGAGACGCGCCGTGCTGCTTGGGATATACGTGTCAAAATCGTATATCAGAACATAGTCGGCGCTGCCGCCGCGATTTGAAATAATCTTCATAAAGCCGCATTTAAAAGGCAGCTTTCCGTCGTCCAAAAGGCTCGCTCGGGTCAGATATTGATAATTATATATTATCTTCGCGTCGTCGCTGATAGGCACCCGCCGCTCGGCTCCGTCCGCCTCATAGTATATCGCTCCGTTTTCGAATCTGTCGTAATCGTTATAATCTATGTCGGTCACGGTGGTTCCGTTTCCCTTTTCGAAATATACAGCGGTATAACCATTGCTGTTATTTTTGAGATACACCGTGCCGCGCATACCAAGGTAGGGGAGCATATCAAAACCGCCGAGGTCATAGATCTCTCCGCCTATCATAAAGCGAGAGCCGCTTGTGTTGCTTTCGGCGTACACGCCCGCTCCGCCCACGTCGGTCACCTCGCCCACGCGGGTTATGATATCGTGGTAGCGGCTGAGTATCGTCTCTTCGCCGTAGCTGTAAACATTGTTTCCGCCGTATGTATTCTGCGCCACGACGGGCACATCGAGAGCGTTGTCCATAAGCACTGCCGCCTCGCCGCGTATCAGCGGTTCCTCGTAATTCTCGCCGAGACCGCCCAGCAGCGACAGCCGCGATGCCTCGCGCAGAAATCCCTCGGGATAGCCGCCGCGGTCGAGCGCCGACGCGGTATATCCCAGCGACGATACCATTATCTTGAGCGCGTCCCTAAGCGTGATATTATCCTCGGGACTGAAATTTCCGTTTTCATCGCCGTTCACAACACCCAACGAATAGAGCGCGTATATCGCACCCGCGCCCCAGTAATCGGGAGCGACGTCCGAAAATATCTTCTTATATCCGTTTGGGTCCACAGTTTCGCTGAGCGCCAGCAGCCTTGACACCATCGAGCAGAACTCGGCGCGGGTTATCGTGCCCTCGGGGTTAAACTCGGTTGCGCTGTAGCCGCTGATGAGACCCAGGTTTTTAAGCTTGGCGGTGGAGGCGTAAAACTCCGTGCCTACGCAGTCGGCGAATCCGATATCGTCGGTGACACGGCTTTTGAGCTCCACACTCTCTATGCAGGGCGACCAGGGCGTTCCGCCCACGTTTCCGAAGGTCACTCTGATCCTCGCCGCCTCCTCGGGCAGCTTTTTGAGGCTGTAGTGAACGGGTATCCACTTGCCCGAAACCGAATCCTCTGTTATTATCGGATTGAATTTTTTGTAGCTCTCGCCGTCTGAGGAATACTCGAAAGTAAAGTGGGATATCGTCTCGTTCGGCGCGTAGGCCGTGTGGAACACAAGATAGCCGTTTTGCGGCGCGTCGTACTCTATCCACTCCGCCTCGGATGTCACTCTAATCAAATGGGTGTCGTCGCCGCTGAATGCGTACTTGTTTTCCTCGGTTACTATGTCTATCGCCAGTCCCTCGCTGTGATTAGTCACCACCGAAAAGTCCGCCAAATCGTCGAACATGACAAAATCGGACGCGCCGCTCTCCTCGGCCGCCGCGATACTGAGCTGCGGAAACAAAAGCAGAACCGCCAGTACCGCCGCGGTTATTATTCTTATGTATTTTTTGGATTTAAAACTCATCATATCCATTCTCCCGTTATTCAAAAGTATGCACGGTTTTTCCGCTGTCTTTCATGGTTTTCTTGAGGTCGATCATGCGCTGGTTCCTGCTGCCGCGGAACCTTGTCAAGAGGCTCCGCTCGCTCATTATGAACCTGCCGTCGATCAGCACATCCGCAATGTTCAAAAGCCGCAGGATATCGCCGTTCTCGCGGCTCATTTCCAAAAGCTGCTCAAAGGTGTAGCCCGAGTAGACCGTCACGTTTTTGCCGATCTCAACTATTCTCTCGCCAAGGTCGGCCAGCGGCCCGGGCTGGCAGAACGGCTCGCCGCCCGAAAACGTTATGCCGCTGAGCAGCGGATTCTTTTTGAACTCTTTAAATATATTCTCGGTGTCCTCATATGTGCCGCCCGAAAAGTCGTGGGTCTCGGGGTTGTGGCAGCCCGGGCAGTGATGGGGGCAGCCCTGAACGAACAGCACGTATCTGATGCCCTCGCCGTCGGTTATCGACTCGGGAACGATCCCCGCGATTTTTAGCTTACTCATTATTATCAGCCGCCTTTTTTGATATATACGCGATGTCTATCACGCTGATCTTTCCGTCTCGGTTTATGTCGGCGTCTCTTACCTCGCTCCAGTCGGCCTCGGTCGAAGTCTCTCCGTAGCGCGCCGCGGCTATCACCGCGTCGTCGCGGCTCACCTCTCCGTCAAGGTTAAGGTCGCCCAAAAGCGCCGCCGTGAGTTTCACTTTAAGCTCCGCAGAAAATTCTCCCGACTCGGCAAAGAGCGTGAACTCCGCGCCGTCATTCATATCGCTGCCTATCGTTATCGTTCCATCCTCCGAGATCGAAAGGCCATCTATATCGCTTTGCTTTATCGAAAGCTTCACATCGCCCGTATAGACCTCACCTATCTGATCGACCAGATTCGCGGAATATTTATATTCGGCGCTGTCGTACATCGGTATGATCGGCCGCGTTTCGCCGCTTATTTTTATGCCGACGGCGCGCGCATTTCCGAGCTGCGCCGAAACGCGTGAAACCAGCGGCGTCCAGCTGTTGACCGTTTCGGGATATATTATCTTGATGTAGGGGCTGTCATCGCTCGTGTCTATCGTGTAGACCGCGCGCGTCCACTTGCCCTCAGCCTCAAGATACGAGCAGGACGCCTCGGCGGCGCTGAAGTTCTCATTATCCTTTGATGTCTCAAAGCTCATGTCGCGCAGGGGCTCGCCCGCATAGAAATACGACTCGACGCGGACCTTTTCGGCATAGGGTATTCTGTAGGCTATATATGCGCCGCCTGCGCCCGGACGCTGGAACGTGGTAAAATCGTCATAAAACGCGCTTCGGCTGCCGTCGTCGGGCACCTCGTAGGCGTAGATGTTTTCGTATGAGCAAAGCTCGTCAAGGTTTGCGCAGTCAAAAGCCGAGTCCTCGCGGAATGTCTCATCGGGCTTTTCGGTCTGAACAGGCGGCTCGGTCGAAACAGGCTGCTCGCTCTCGGTCGGCTCGCTCGGTTCCTCTGTTTGATTCGGGGTGGCGGTTTGAACCGGGGCATTATCCCCATCGGGCTCGCTTGATGCTTCGGGCTCGGCCGACGATTCGGCCTCCTCCGCCTTTATCATTCTGCCCGCCTTGGGTTCAAGCGGCGCTTCGGACTCGCTCGGTGATCCCGACGGCTCGGGCTCAAGCGCGCCGAGCAGGTTCACGATCATCTGCGCGGTCTCGGCGCGGCTCAGGCTGTCCGCGGGACGGAAGTTTCCGTCGTCATCGCCGTTTATGATACCCGCGGTGTAGAGCTTGTCCACATAGCCCACGAATATTTCCTGTATATCGCTCTCGTCAATAAAGTTTATGTTGAGCCTCGTCTCATTGAGCGGCAGCTCCAGCGCGTCGGCGGCGCGGCAGATTATCGCGGCTGCCTCCTCTCGGGTGATTCCGCTGTCGGGCCTGAAATTTCCGTCCTCGTAGCCGTTTACTATTTTCAGGTCGGCCGCCGCCGCAATATACGGCGCATGCCAATCCTCTGTCGAAACGTCTCCGAACCTGCTTTCAGGCTCGGTCGGCGACTCTATTCCCAGCGCCGCGGTCACGAACTTGCAGAACTCGGCTCGGCTTACCCTGTCTCCCGGGTGAAACCCGCCGTCGTCATAGCCCGCGGCGACGCCGAGAGCGTGCAGCCTTTCTATGGCGGGCTTTGCCCACTCGAAACCCGAAAGGTCGTTAAAGACCTCGGGTTTAGCGACAGGCTCCTCCATATCGCTCAGCTCAAGGTTCTGAGACGAGGAAGTCACGGTGTTGGAGCCGCCTCCAACGGAAAAGGTTCCGCCGCTCGAAAAGCCACCGGAATATCCTCCGCCTCCGCCGCCGGAGCCTCCGCCCGACGGCGCGTTTGACTTAATATTTATTGTCACGCTGTCGCTTATATTATTAAATTCCTCATATCCCATATCGGAATTCACAACTGCGCCGCCACTGAGCCTCACCGAGGCATTTCCCGCGCGGCGGGCTTTGAATTTGAGCGTCGCGAGAACTTTTTTCGCTCCGCTATTTTCGCTCGTTTTGGAAAAGGCCAGCTTGACCCTGCCGCTGTTCTCGACCGCGGCGGACACGCTTTCGCCGTCAATGCCTCCGTCGGCGCCCGTGTATGTAAGATAATTTTCGTCGTACTCAACATCAAACTCGTATCCCCACAGCTCGTCGGCTTTGCCCGCGGCGAACTCCACCCGCGCGTAGGCCTCGTCACCGACCGATATGCTTGAAACGGGATTCGTCAAAGAAAATTCTATGCCCGTGTCCTCCGCGTAAGGCAGCTTGATCTCGGCCGCATGCGCCGCCGAAAACAGCATTGCCGACGACAGCGCCGCCGCGAAAATTCTTTTGGCCGCTTTTGCTTTTCTGTTTTTCATAGGAATTTCTCACCTCTCAATATATGCCGAGCAAGGCGGAATCACTTCCGCCCCGCCTTTTTGCGTCTTTATTATCTTTCAAAAAATGCCTTGTATGCCTTGTATGCCATGTAAATATCCAGCTTTCCCGCGGTCTCGTAGGGCGAGTGCATAGAGAGTAGAGGCACTCCCACGTCCACCACCTCGATATCAAGGTTCGCCACAAAGCCGGCTATCGTTCCGCCGCCTCCGCCGTCCACCTTGCCGAGCTCCGCGATCTGCCACTTGACGTCCGCGTCGTTGAATATTTTTCTGAGCTTTGCCATCAGCTCGGCGTTGGCGTCGCTGGCTCCGCTCTTTCCGCCCGAGCCGCTGTATTTCATAACGCCTATGCCGCCGTTTATCACGGGAATATTGTTTTTCTCAACAGTGTCGGGGAAACCCGGGTCAAACGCAGCGCACACGTCAGCCGAGAGGCACACCGAATTCGAGACAGTCTCGCGGAGCTTCAGGTCGCTGTAATCCTCGACCCGTTTGTCAACGATCTTCGCCATTGTGTTTTCGAAATACCTAGAGCGCATTCCCGTGTTGCCGATACTGCCTATCTCCTCCTTGTCGACCAGCAGGCACACCGCGGTGTAAGCGGGGCGCTTGAGCGCTGCGACCGCCCTCATGGCGCCAAACGCGCACACTCTGTCGTCATGGCCGTAGGCCGCCACCATCGAACGGTCAAAGCCCAGATCCTTCGCCTTGTATGCCGGGACCGCCTCGATCTCGGAGCTTATAAAATCCTCCTCGCGTATATCGTATTTGTCGTGGAGCAGGTTTAAGATATTGTATTTCACCTTTTCTTTTGTCTCGTCGTCCTTGATATCGCCCGAATATTCGGCGTTGCCTAATATTATGTTAAGGCTCTCGCCGGGTATGGCCTCGGCCAGCTTTTTCTGCATCTGGTCCTTCGCCAGGTGCGGCAGAAGATCGGTCACCATAAACGTCGGGTCGCCGTCCTTTTCGCCCACGCTTATTTTTATCTGAGTGCCGTCCTCTAAGGTCGCCACGCCGTGGAGCGCCAGAGGCACGGTCGTCCATTGGTATTTTTTGATGCCGCCGTAATAGTGGGTCTTGAAGTAGGCGAAGTGGCCGTCCTCGTAAAGCGGGTTGGGCTTTAAGTCAAGTCTGGGCGAGTCGATATGCGCGCCCACGATCGAAACACCCTTTGTGATGTCCTCGCGTCCGATGACCGCCGCCAAAACGCCCTTGCCGCGGTTTATTGTGTACACGCGGTCGCCGGGCTTTAATTTATCCGCCGCGTCGAGGGGCTTAAAGCCGTTTTCCTCCAGATATTTCTGCGCCTCATGAGCGAACTCGCGCTCGGTCTTGGCGCGGTCAAGAAAGCTCTTGTAGTCCTCACAGTAGGCGTTCATCGTCTTGGCCTCCGCCTTGCCGAGCTCCGAGAGCTTGTTATTGTTGTTTTTGTTAAGTAAACCTTTTGCCATTATATTTCCCCCTGTTCTCTCTATCTTTCTAATCACTATTCGCTAATAACTAATCACTATGTTCGTATAACTCTTTGTATTTTTGATATGACTCGTTGACGCCTTTCACATAGCCCGCGGTCTCGGGGAACGGAATATTGTCAAGGCCGCCGCTGCCGTCGGAATAGCTGTTGTCCTCGAGCCACTCGTCCACGTTTCCGATGCCTCCGTTATAAGCCGCCACCGCCACGCTGATGTTTTGGTCGTACCGTTCGAGCAGCCACGACAGATAATATGTTCCGATATGTATGTTGACGTCGGGCTCGTACAGGTCGTCGGGCAGGTCGGGCTTGATGTCAAGCTTTTTGGCGCAGTCCGAGGCGGTCTCGGTCTGAAGCTGCATCAGGCCGTAGGCTCCCGAATCGGATACCGCGTACTGGTCAAACTTGCTCTCGGTGCGTATCACCGCGTACACGAGATACTTGTCCAGATCGTATTTATTCGCGTACTTTTCGACGATGCTCTCGTACTTTACGGGGTACTGCCGCTGCATGATCTCGTTTCCCAAGGCGGCTATGCGGTCGTCCACCATGCGGTATAGCCGAAATCCGCCGTACACGATCCCGACCAGGATAACTATTATCAGCGCTGCCTTGAGGCAGCCGCCTCTTTTTCTCGCTCGTCTTCTCCGCGCGGGGGCTCGGCCCCGTGTTGATTCTCTCATATTTTTTTGATCAGCCTTTCATAAAGCTTTTTCACTTTGTTTTCAAGGTCTTTTATGTCGTCTGTGTTGTTTTCGATAATATAATCCGCCCGCGCCACAAGCTCAGCGTTTGTGAGCTGGCTCCTTATCCTGCTTTCGACCTCGGCGCGGCTCGCCCCGTCGCGCTTTATGACACGCTTTATGCGAACCTCATCGGCAGCTATGACCGCCGCCGATTTGTCGTATCGCATTTTAAAATCGAGCGCGAACAGCAGCGGCGCGTCAATCACTATTATTGAGTTTTTATATTTTTCGTTGTTCTCGGCGTCACGCGCCTCGCGCTCCATGACGGCGAAAATATGCTTGTGGGTGATATTGTTAAGCGCCTCGAGCTCGGTCTCGGAGCCGAACACTATCGCGGCCAGCGCCTTGCGGTCCACGGTTCCGTCGGAGTTTAAGATTTTATCCCCGAACCGCGAGACCGTCTCGCGGTATGCCTCGGTATTTGGCGTCAGGATATCCCTCGATATTTTATCGGCGTCAACAATATATGCGCCCAGCGCCTTAAAAATTCCCGCCGCCGCGCTTTTGCCCGAGCCGATACCGCCGGTGAGCCCAAGTCTTAACATAATCTCACTTCCAAACATAATACCCTATTATGGATTATACCACAAAGCGCCCGCGGTTTTACGAATATAACCCAATAATTAGCATACTGTAACCAAATTGTTATTTAGTGTCGTACCAGCGCTTTCCCGAGTTCAGGTCAACTATAAGCGGAACGCGCAGTTTGGCGGCGTTCTGCATCTCCTCGCGGAGAATAGTCTCCACGCGCTCCCGCTCCTCGGGCACTGCCTCGACTATCAATTCATCGTGCACCTGAAGTATCAGCTTTGACTTGAGCCCCTCGTCCTTGAGCCTGCGGTAAACGCTGACCATGATCGCGACCGCCGCGGCGTATA
>CANQLT010000112.1 GCA_947624775.1 uncultured Monoglobus sp. | reverse complement strand
GAGAGTGAATTTGCAGTTTTCGCTCTCCCTGTATAGTACTTAATCTTTATTTGTCTTTCTTAACTTAATGACATTGTGCTTGTCAGCCTGTTTTTTTAAAATTTATGACATCATTAAACGGAGCAGTATCGATCCCAAAGTTTCAGCCGAACGCTTTTTGAACACGGGCTCGACTATGAAAGTTATACCGTCGAATTGATATGAGGCAGCCTGCTTTGCTTCGCTTTCGTCTGATGTATCTTTTAAATACAAAATTTTGTTTGATTTATCGGTCATATTAACCTCCGTATGTATTAAATTTTTGTAAGAGAAAACCGATTTAAAATTATCCCTCTAATATAAGTAACTAAAAAAAGCTGAAAACTGGTGGGGTTTTTCGGAAAAACTTCTCCAAAAGTTTCGAGCCTATTCGAGTATTCGGAATGAATTTCACGCCTTTTGAATTTTCCCTTACATATATAAGTAACAAAAAAATTCAAAAAATGGGCCATGTTTTTTGGAAAAACTTATCCAAAAGTTTCGCGCTTATTCGAGCAACCGAGAGAAATTTTATTGTTTTTGAATTTCCTCTTTACTATAAGTAACGGAAAAAGAACGCGAGCTTATCGAGAAGAAAATGGCGCAGCTGCCCATACATAAAATCGGAGCGTACATGCGCAAAATGGCAATAGACGGCCACATAATCTACACAGACCTATCACCGATAAAAGAATACGCCAAAGAGCTGCAAGCTATCGGCAAAAACATAAATCAAATCGCAAAGCGCATAAACGAGACAGGTTTGATCTATAAAGACGATATAGCAGCTCTACAAGAAAAAATGAATGAAGTATGGCAGCTCCAAAGAAAAATACTTATGAGCTTGAAGTATTGATTGTGCGCTATATACTGAGCAGCCGCTATCGAAACCTAAGTATATTTATTTCTGTACTAAAAATAACCTTTCAGATATTTCACTAAGAGTGCCTATAAGAAGCTGTTCGGGGTAATTACAGTTTTCATTGAAGGCATAATAACCGCCGTAGACGCTGTACGTCAACATTATTTTAAATTTTTTATCCGCGAGATAGAAGTGCGCTTCGTTGACCCGTTCTATTATCGCATTGAGTACTTTTTTAGGCAACTCCTGTGTTCTGCTTCCGGAAAAAATCGTTGAGATAAGTGATTGTTTTGAAGTATAGAGGACGGCAAGTTGCTTTGGCAGATTTTCCGGTCTGTTTATTAAGTCGTTAATATCAATTTCGCTCATTATCTGGGTGGTTATCTCATTTTCAATTTTGTCAGAAAGGTCATAAATATCACGATAATGTGCATAAAATGTAGACTTGTTGATATTGGCATTATCACAGAGTTCCTTTACACATATGCGTTCCAAAGGTTTCATTGATCTAAGCTCAATGAACGCGTTAAATATTCCGTGTTTCGTTTTCTCTATTCGCTTATCCATAGAAATCCCACCATTTCATTATTCTGTCGGTTTTCCAACGATTACAAAAAATCGATGGTTGTTATTTTTTCTATTTCATATTATAATATAAGCGCAAGAAAAAATCAACTACCGTTGGATAACTTTTGAGGTGAGAATATGAATTTTTACAATTTCTACATGGGCAACGAGTTTGAGGCATATCGTTTTCTTGGCGCACATTTTGAAAATGGCATTACTACTTTCCGCACCTTTGCGCCGAATGCTGAAAAGATCTCCGTAATAGGCGAATTTAACGAATGGACAGAAACACCGATGAACAGAATATACGACGGCAACTTTTGGGAGTGTGTTATTTCAAACACTTCAGAGTGGCAGATGTATAAGTACCGCATTTACAAGAAAGACGGCACTTACATTGACCATTGTGACCCGTATGCTTTTTATTCGGAACTTCGTCCCGGAAATGCTTCACGCATAGCAAAATTGAATACATCGTTATTCAGTGATAATAAATGGCTGAAAAGCAGGGGCGATCATTTTGAAAAGCCTGTCAACATTTACGAAATACATTTCGGTTCTTGGAAAAGAAAAGATAATGGAAATTTGTACTCATATGCCGAACTTGCGGATATACTGATACCGTATATTAAAGATAGCGGCTATAATTATATTGAGATCATGCCGCTTAACGAATATCCGTCTGACGCATCTTGGGGTTATCAGGCAACAGGTTTCTTTTCGCCAACATCTCGTTACGGTAAGCCGGATGAATTAAAAACTTTCGTTAACAGATGTCACAAAAATAATATCGGTGTTATTATAGATTTTGTGCCTGTACACTTTGCTGTTGACGATTATGCTCTGTGGAACTATGACGGAACGGCTGTGTATGAGTATCCTCATGCCAATGTAGGATACAGTGAATGGGGAAGTTGTAATTTTATGCACTCTCGCGGTGAAGTTTGCAGTTTTTTGCAATCCGCAGCTTGTTATTGGCTTAGTGAATTTCATTTTGACGGACTGCGATTTGATGCAGTGAGTAATTTACTTTATTGGCAAGGTAATAAAGAACGCGGTGAAAATCAATCTGCTATAAATTTTATCAAAAATTTGAACAGCGGTTTGAAAGAAAGATTTCCGAATGTAATGCTTATCGCGGAGGATTCGTCAGATTACCCTAATGTAACAGGTGCAGTCAACGAGAACGGTCTGGGATTTGACTATAAATGGGATATGGGATTTATGAATGATACTCTTGACTATTTCCGCCTTGCTCCATATGACAGGATAGCGCAGTACCATAAACTTACTTTCAGTATGATGTACTTTCAAAAAGAAAGATTTATACTGCCGTTTTCCCACGATGAGAATGTTCATGGTAAGGCAACAATAATTCAGAAAATGAATGGGGATTATGAGCAGAAATTCCCGCAAGCAAGAGCCTTGTATCTATATATGATAACACACCCCGGAAAGAAATTGAATTTTATGGGAGGAGAGTTTGCTCAATTTCGTGAATGGAGTGAAAACAGGGGTCAAGACTTTGATATGCTCCATTATCCTATTCATGATGCTTTTTACAAATATATCAGAGAACTTAATCACATATATTTAAACAATCCTGCGCTTTGGAATGATTACAATGAGAACAACTTTAAGTGGATCGACTGTAATCTTGAAAAGAAATGTGTTTACTCTTTTTTGCGCAAAAGTAATGAACAGACTATAATTTCAGTATTTAATTTTTCCAATAAAATTATTGATTATGAAATGAAAATTGAACATGCGCAAGAGCTTATCACATTGCTTGATACAGATGATCAAAAATTTGGAGGAAGTACAATTCCCACAAAATCTATAACAGACAAAAATGGAAAGTTTGTATTGTCTATACTGCCATTTTCGGGGAGATTGTACGAAAAATCTGTTGCCAAATAGTTTTTATATTTATAGTGTACTCAATATAGGAAATCTGAAAATATTTGATAAGAAATTTCAATAAAGAATGAATACTTGACACGCGTAAGGGTAAAGTGTTATAATTTTTTGTCGAATAAATTGCCCGATAAATAGGAATGTGAGGAGACAAACAATCATGAAAGAATATATTGTAGACGCATTCACTAATAAACCGTTTGCAGGCAATCCAGCTGCTGTCTGCGTTATGGATAGTTGGCTATCCGAAGAATCTATGATGAACTTGGCGATGGAAAATAATCTATCGGAAACCGCTTTTATTGTGAAAGAAGAAAAAGGGTATCATCTGCGTTGGTTTACACCGACAACGGAAGTCGAGTTATGCGGCCATGCAACGCTGGCATCATCATTTGTA
The DNA here is from genome assembly GCA_947624775.1 of uncultured Monoglobus sp. GTDB lineage: Bacteria > Bacillota > Clostridia > Monoglobales > Monoglobaceae > Monoglobus. The sequence goes on along the minus strand of CANQLT010000112.1, from coordinate 5,042 downwards.
ATTCTTAACTTTTATGAGCCGGACAGTAGTGAAGTAAAATTCAACACGCTCAGCGGTGAGCTGATAATTCGTCGTAAGGGAAATCTGTATGAAATGGATTTCCCCACTTACGAGCTTAAGGAAATCCCGGTTACAGACGCAATGGAAAAAGCGTTTGGAGTGCGTCCGATAAAAGCGGTACTTGGAATTGATTTAATTTGCGTTTTTGATTCTGAAGATACCGTTAGAAATATGAATCCGGATCAAATGCTTTTGACTGGAATTGAAGGGCGAATTCAGAATGCCACGGCACACGGAGCAAAAACCGACTGTGTGTCCCGCAGCTTTTGTCCGAAACTGAGCATTGCGGAAGACCCTGTTTGCGGTTCAGCACATTGTCAGATTGCCGCATTCTGGGCAGAACAGTTGAATAAAAAGGAAATATGTGCTTATCAAGCTTCAAGGCGCGGTGGTTATCTTTATTGTAGACTAGAAAAAAACAACCGAATTACTATTAGCGGAGAGGCGACTTTAGTTGCTGAATCCGAAATTGTAGCTTTTTTATAAATTCCCATTTATCACTAAAATGAATTTTTGATAACTGCAAAAAATGTCGCGATCACACGGTATTTTTTGCTTTACCTTGTATTCGCTGATTCTATGATCTGTGTTACGTTAGTGTAGTCGGTTCGTTCTCTTCATTCGATTTAAATACTACACAAAAAATAAAATATGTTCTATCTTACTAAGCTATCAATATCAATGTGGCATGATTTCATCTGTTATCTCACGAATGGCTTTATTGTTTGTATCAATTTTTACAGCATCAAGAGTTGATATGCCTTATTCCTTATCCCAACCCATTCCTCACAAAGTTCTTGATATATATCAAGTCTGTTTCCTCTGTGGGCGATGGATTCTGCATCAGACCCAGAAGCCCACTGATGATGAAGGAAATTAAAATTCGCATATGCTGATGCTGTCTAACATCTACTTCTTTTTTTTCTAATTCTTGATAGATGGCTTGATTCAGTCGCTTGGTAAAATCGGTGTGATTGGGATTGAGGCGTGAAATGAAGGTAATACGGCAATCAGATAGAGCATGATACAAGTCATCAATAAATTGTTCCGGTTCCTCTAAAAGTTGGAACACACTGCTCATGTTATCCACAATGTAGACAATAGTCTCCTGTTCAAGGGTATCAAGTAGGTCTTGGATAGTGTCATAGTGGGCATAAAAAGTGCTTTTGTTGATCTCCGCCCGTTTCGCCAATTCCTTCACAGTGATTTTTGAGATGGGCTTTTCCTGTGCTAACTCGTGAAATGCACCGCGAATCAACTTTTCCGTCTTTAGTACCCGCAGGTCATTATAATTCATCCGCCGTTTTTCCACTCTAAGTCCTCCTGTCCAACCTATTTGATCGAAAGAGTTGGTTATCCAACCATTTTCTCGAAAGCTGCTGATTGTATTTATATATAATTTTCAGTATAATTATATCATACACGGGTAGGATAATCAACCCTTTGTAGGATAAAAAAGGAAGTGCATATTTTGAATGTGTGGAAACAGCGGCAGAAAGAGAACCTGACCGAGGGTGTACAACGACGGTTTGACGCCTTGTTTGATGGCGTGGTCGCCATAGCTATGACCATGATGGCATTGGAAATTTCCATTCCAGATACCTCTGTGTTTGATCGGGCGGCGTTTATTTTTCTGCTGAAAGAGATCACGGTATATCTCATTAGTTTTTTGGCTCTGGCAAGTGTTTGGAGCACCCATGTCACTTTGGCGAGCAACACATCATCGGCAAGTATCCCTATTTATATCCTAAATGTGACATTGATGTTCGTCATTACTGTGTTTCCTGCACTGACAAAACTCATGTATTCTGTCGGCAGGAGCAAACTGCTGTATGGTATCTATCTGGGTGGGTACGCCCTGATGGAGTGTCTGACACTGATAGAATTCATTCCCTCCTATCAAGAAAGCCGGCTGGATGGGGCAACGCAGATGCAGAAAATCCGAGATATTCTGGAGATTCAGCATGCTTCGAATCCTGACAAGAATTCAGAGCGAATTGAGTTGGAGAAACGGCTGGAACTTGCCCAGCGGTATTTGTCCGAAAGAAAGGTTTCAGAGCATTTATTTCAGGAATTGCTTTTGAAACTGCCGGAGCCATTTCAAGAACGGTACAGACTTCATCGCATTAAGCAAAAAATAAAGGGCTGCAAGACGGTTGCTTTCAGCATTGTGGCTTTCCTGAGTATTGTCGTTTCCGTCGCGGTGCTGGGTTTAAACCCGTTTTTGTGTTATCCCATTCTTCTGATAGGCGGTATCTGCTATACGTTCATTAGCGTTTTCATTAATTATTATTACAAAAAGGAGGAATAATAATGGGACTTGAATATGTAGAATATCCAGTAACGGAAATTGAGCGGCTGGAGGTAAACTGCAAGTTGTTCGCCATTTGTGTCATAGGATCCGCCACAGATAGAATTGAACTGAGTTGGCGGGACACCACTATGCGCAGCTTGGAGGTGAAGCAGGAGGGCAATACGCTCAAACTGATCGATCATGCGGCAATTGGTATTTACGGAACGTTGGCTCTTATTAATTTGAAAAAGGATAATCTGCTACTTATTAAACTGCCAAAGAGTTTCATGGGTAAAGCTATTATTCAGTCTAAGTCGGAGAGTGTACGCTTATGTGATCTGGAGTTTTCCGGTAGCTTGTGAGTGTCCTCCGATGTGGGGGAAATACTATTGGAAAATGTGAAAACCACTAAAATTGACATTCGAGGCAATCTATGTAAGGTGAACTGCTACGGTGTGAGCGTGACAGAAGCGCTGGATATTTCCTCAAAAGCTGGTCGAATTCGGTGCTATGTGGACGGAACTGAAGAAGAATATTCAGTGTTCTGCAATATTGAGCGCAAGCGTCATGTTGTTGCAACAGCAGATTACTCAGATCCTCGTCGTTCTGGAGGAATCCGGACAAATGTACCGGAGCAGTTGGGTCACGGTCCCCGCAAAGTATGCATCACGACTGTGACAGGACAGATCGACTTTGCATTCCAAAACGGAGTGAAAACCAGAAAAACCGTTGGGCGATATCGGCACAGAAATTCCTTCCCGGATTGGTAATGCCAATTAAATCACTTTCACATCGGTATTTGATAGGGAAATGATTGCTTGCTCTTTTTATTAAATATCAAGAATAAAAAAGAGAAGGTCAGCATGGAGTTACAAATCCACTAATAACTTTTATGAGACGAACAGCAGTAAAATAAAATTCAACACGCTCAGTGGTGAGCTGACAATTCGACGTAAGGGAAATCTGTATGAAATGGATTTCCCCACATACGAGCTTAAGGAAATTCCGGTTACAGACACAATGGAAAAAGCGTTTGGAGTGCGTCCGATAAAAGCGGTACTTGGAATTGATTTAATTTGCGTTTTTGATTCTGAAGATACCGTTAGAAATATGAATCCGGATCAAATGCTTTTGACTGGAATTGAAGGGCGAATTCAGAATGCCACGGCACACGGAGCAAAAACCGACTGTGTGTCCCGCAGCTTTTGTCCGAAACTGAGCATTGCGGAAGACCCTGTTTGCGGTTCAGCACATTGTCAGATTGCCGCATTCTGGGCAGAACAGTTGAATAAAAAGGAAATATGTGCTTATCAAGCTTCAAGGCGCGATGGTTATCTTTAATTGTAAACTAGAAAAAAATAACCGCATTACTATTAGCGGAGAGGCGACTTTAGTTGCTGAATCCGAAATTGTAGCTTTTTTATAAGTTCCCATTTATCACTAAAATGAATTTTTGATAACTGCAAAAAATAATGTGATCACACGGTATTTTTTGCTTTACCTCGTCTCGCTGTCAACAATTTTCTCTCTATCATATAAATCCAAAGTATCAGCAAATGCGTGGACATTTAGGCCCCTGATTTTGAGGCTTGACGGGCAGGGATATAGGCGGTATTGTTTTTGCTTTAAAAACTAACGTTTTTACGTCACTCGCAGGCCTCTATTTTTCCACTCCGGCACCTTGAAAACCGAAAATATTTTCAAAGTAATAACTATACAGAATTCACCTTTTGTGTCACGCAGTAGAACCGCATTTTTGGGGGGTTTAATATAAGGACATAGCTTTACCTGTTTTTAGCCGAAAAAACTACGTTTTTTCGGTGTTTGAGGCCGCCTACTGCGTGACAGCTTATCCCTTTTATCAGTCTGACGGTTTTTATCTGCTGCCATGGCTATGTTGTACAGCGCGGATATTATATAATTCTTCGTGCCGTGTATTAGTGTCATTTTTCGATTAAATCCGCGTATTAATTCCTCGATCTGCCCGCGCGTTATCGGATAGTAAGGGTTTTCATATTTTAATTTCGGATTTTATTTACTCATATCTATCTGTCCATCCTACATTATCGTTTTTCTTCACGCGCGCGTGATTGATAGATGGATAGATAGTTTCTTATGTTAGTTATTAATATTTTAGTATTTAATAAATTAGTATTTTATATATTTAGTATTTAATTGCGTTGACTTATCCAACATTGGATTTTCCAACATTGGATTTTCCAACATAGGTTTTTCCAACATAGGCTTTTCCAACATAGAATTATCCGATATAGGAATTTCGGACACAGGTGTTTCCTCAACATTATTTCTGCCTTGGCACCTCATAAAAAGTGTATTCGATCTTTGAGAGTTTGCCGCTGCTGCTTTTCAAATGTCTGCGTTTCACATATCCTGCGCCCTCAAGCTCTTTAATAGACGAACGAATGGCGTCAATGCCCTCTTTGCTAATTGCCGCCAAACCTTTGATACTAAAATCCCAATTATCGGGCAGGCTGAGAATAACCGACAACAACCCTTTTGACCTCAAAGATAATTTTTTATTTTTCAAATGATGATTAGACATCACAGTAAAATTCTTAGTTTTTTTAACTCTAAACACAGCCATAATCTTTATCTCCTACTATAATAGATTTATGGGTAAGGCACACGGCAGCCAGCCGCGTCCGTATCCATCTTATTGCTAAAACTG
>CANQLT010000111.1 GCA_947624775.1 uncultured Monoglobus sp. | reverse complement strand
CCTGGAATTCGCCGTCCTTTTCGCGGCTCATCAAATTGCCGACGCGGATCACCTTACCTCTGAGGCCCTTGTCCTTGACCGCGGTAAGCACCGCCTTTTCGGCTCTGTGCTTGGTGTTTATATACTTGTTGTCGAGGCTCTGCCCGAATTCGAGCATACTTTCCGAAAGTCTCACATATTCGGGAATACTGCCGTTTATGCTTTCGCCGCCCACGCTGACGGTTGAAATTTGAACGAGGCTCTTGTCGAGTTCAAGGCAGGCCGCTATAAGATTTTCGACGCCCTCAACATTGACCTTTTCGAGTATATCGCTGTTTGTGAAATGCTTTACGCACGCGGCGCAGTTTATCACGGTGTCAAAATCATATCCGCGCAGCTTGTCCGTGAGATTTTCCGATGTAATGTCGCTGTCTATAACGGTGATGCCGCTTTCGAACAGCTCGTCATAGGTGTCGTCGAAATAGAACATCAGCATCATTTTAACGCGTTCCTCGGCTGTAAGCTTGCCGTTGTTTCGCGCGAGGCAGAATATTTTTTTGGCGCCGCTGTCGATAAGCTGTTTAAGCACATGCGCGCCCAAAAAGCCCGTGGCGCCCGTCACCAGAACGTTTCCTATGTCCGTGTAATTAATTTCAGCCACATACTGTGCCGTGTTGTATTTCAGAACGTCATAAAGCGGCTCTTGTCCCTCATTTGTATTTATTTCAGCCGTTGTTTTTGTCTCCGCCAAAGGCGTTTCCGAAGCGTTTACAAACGCCGCCAGCTTTTCGGGCGTTGTGTTGTCGAAAATATCTTTATAGACGACGGGAATATTCTGCGTCATGCAGCGCACGGCTATCTTTGAGGCCAGCAGCGATGTGCCTCCGAGCTCAAAGAAATCGTCGTCGGCATACACCGTGTCAAGGCCGAGCACAGCGGCGAACATATCGCAGAATATCTGTTCCGTATCGTTTGCGGCTTTTCTTCCCGCCGATCTTTGCTGCGCCGCGTCGGGTTCGGGCAGCGCCTTTTTGTCTATCTTGCCGTTCTTTGTCATCGGCAGCTTATCAAGCTGTATAAGCACCGACGGCACCATATAATGCGCGAGGGATTTTTTGAGGTGCTCGGTAAGCGCCTGCTTTTCTATCTGTTTTGAGGCGGTGAAATATCCGCACAGGTATTGCTGCTGACCCTCGCCCTTTACAATAACAACGGCGTTTGTAACATCGGGATAGCCGCACATAACGTTCATTATCTCGTCAAGCTCAACGCGGAGGCCTCTCAGCTTGACCTGATTATCCGCTCTGCCGAAGAATTCTATCTCTCCGTTTGGCAGGTACCTCGCTATGTCGCCGCTGCGGTACGCGCGTCCGTTTTCAAGCTCGATAAACGCCTCGGCGGTCTTTTTTTCAAGGCCGACATATCCTCTGCCGACGCCCAGACCGCCTATCGCCAGCTCGCCCTTCGCGCCAGCGGGCAGAATATGTCTGTGTTTGTCGATAATATAGGCTTTGACGTTCGCCGCAGGGTTGCCTATGGTAATGTTTTCTCCTGAGGTCATCACCTTTGCTATACAACTGATGGTGGCTTCGGTGGGGCCGTAGCCGTTGACTATCACGGCGTCGGGGCTTGCTTTGCGCAGCAGTCCGTAAAGCGGGGGCGTGAACGCTTCCGCTCCGAGATCATACATCTTTATGTGCGACAAGGCCTTTGCCGTCTGAGGTATTTCCGCGATATTCGTCATGAAAGAGGGCGTGCCGCACATTATTTCCACATTGTTTTCCTCTATAAGCTTCGCGAGAGCGAGAGGGTCGTGTATCTCCTCGTCTGTGGCGATACACACCGTCATACCGTTGCAAAGCGAAATGTGAATTTCCATCACGGAGACATCAAACGATACCGCCGCGATCGCGAGCGCGGTTTTTCCGCCGTTTACAAATTCAAACGTTTCTTTGTTTTTCGGGTTCGCGTTCACAAAATTACAGAGGCTGCCGTGTTCTATCATAACACCCTTGGGAGTTCCCGTTGAGCCCGAGGTGTATATGCAGTAGGCCAATGAGTTTTCGGGAATATCTGTTTCGGGATCAGATACGTTTTCGTTTTCCAAAAGCTCGCTCAATGCAAGCGCGGCGTAGGGCTTGCCGCCGAAAAGCTCCGCCCTCTCCTGTTTCAGCTCGTCCGTTGTTATTACAAAACGCGCGTGAGAATCTTTTAGACAGAAATCCACTCTATCGTCGGGATAATCGGGCAGCATTGGAAGGAAAGCGCCGCCGGCCTTCATTATTCCGTACTCCGCGGCGGGAATGTTAACGTCTCTCGGCAGCAGCATACCCACGGGCTCATCAAGCCGCACTCCCTTTTCTGTGAGCGAGCGGGCTATCCTGTTGGCACGCGCGTTTAACTCGCCGTATGTCAGGCTCTCGCCGCCCGAAATAACAGCAATTCGCTCGGGATGCGCCGTCGCATGAGTCTCAAACAGCTTGTTCACGCTCACAAGCTCGATCGGGTAATCGGTGTCGTTAAAGCTTTGAATTGCCTCGGCGTCCTCGCATGACAGCATTGACACCTCGCCGATATATTTGTATGAGATAAACGAGGCCGCCGCGGCGTCCACAGAGCTCATAAAGGTCTTTATAAATCCGTCGCTGTAGAGATTGGCGTAATATTCGGCCGCGTATTCATAGGCGCCGTCTTTTATGGTTATATCCACCGAGAGCTTTGATTTTGCGGCGTCAAGGCTCAGGGTCGTTACCTCGCATTTTTCACCGCCGATAATATGCTCGGAAATTCCGCTGTCCTGATACGCGACCATTATGTCGGCGCTGACGCCGTATTCTCTTGAAATTTCCGCGAAGGAATAAACGTCATTTTCCATGCTGTCAAGCAGCTGCGAGCCTGTTTCCTTAACAAGCTCCAAAACGGTTTTTTTGCCGTCGATATCGCAGTATACGGGCAGCGTCTTTACGAACATTCCCAGAGAATTTTCCGTTCGGGAATCGCTCCTGCCGTTGTATATCGTCGTGAATACCGCGTCATCGGCGTTGTTGTATCTTCCGAGAACAAAGCCGAACACCGCGTTGAAAAAGCCGTTCGGAGTAACTTTGTGCTTTTGGCAGTACGCCTCGACCTCTTTCGGTGAAAGCGGGGAGCGCAAGGTCATAAAGCCCGCTTTGATGTCGCTCTCGCTTTTGTCGGGCTTGGGCAGACAGTCGGCGTCGCAGCCGCCGAGCAGCGAGGCGTAATAGTCCTTCGCTTTTACATACTCCTCGGAAGCTCTCGCCTTTTCCTCCGAAAGCGCGGCCTCAAAGCTCGAATATGATTCCGCGGCGAGCTCCTCGCCGTCATAAGCCCTCGAAATATCTCTCAGAATAATGCTTAGAGAGGCGCCGTCGCTTATGATATGGTGCATTTCGAGGAACAAATACATGCTGTCGGCCTTTATCAGTTTCGCGCTGAACAATCTTCCGCCGAGCAGATTATAAGGCTTTGCGAGCCGCGGTTTTATGCTTTCTATATCATCGGCAGTGATCGTTTCTATCGAGCTCTCGTCAAATGAAAGGTCGCCGTCTGTTCTGCGCTGTCTGATATTGCCGTCGTCATCCATAAACAATCTTGTTTTAATATACGGGTGCGCGTTGATCGCTCGGATAACGGCCGTTTTAAGTCTGTTTTCGTCAATGCCGTCGCCGAGCTTGAGCAGCACGGGAATATTATATATCGTGGTTTCGGGGTGAGCTATCGCCTCGACGAAAATTCCCTCCTGCGTTTTTGTGAGCGGATAGTCGGATTGTATTTCAAAAACTTCGGACTTTTCGGCATTGGCAAAGAACCGTTCGAGTTTTTCGACGGTGTTGTTTTCTTTGAGGTCGGAGGTCTTTACGGGCGCGTCGAAGGCCTTAGAAAGGAGCACATTCAGTCTGACGGCGCCGATTGATGAAAGACCCGCGTCATAAATATCGGTCGTGATGCCGAAATCGGCATAGCCGAGCACATCCGCTATAAGGTCGAATATTTTTTGCTGCGTTTCGTTTTGCGGCGGTATAATCTCATCCTGTTTTCTCACGGGTTTCGGCAGTTCGCGCTTATTGACCTTTTGGTTTTGGTTCAGAGGTATCGACGGTATCTGCATGGTTACGGACGGGACCATATATGACGGCTTGCGCTCTCTTATAAAATCATTCAGAGCCGAAACATCTATTTCGCCGCCGCCGACAATATATGCCGCGATATATTTTTCGCCCGTTTCCTCGTCCTCAAAGGCTTGGACGGTGGCGTCCGTCACGCCGTCAAATTCTCGTATAACTCCCTCGACCTCGGTCAATTCGATGCGGAAACCGCGCACCTTGACCTGTCCGTCGTTTCTTCCGATAAAATCTATTTCTCCGTTTGGCAAAAGACGAACCACGTCTCCCGAGCGATACGCTTTTTTGTAGTCCTCGTCGTCGCTGAACGGGTTGCGAATAAAGGCTTTTTCGGTCAGGTCGTCTCTGTTCAGATAGCCTCTCGCGACGCCGCGGCCCGCGATAAGCAGTTCGCCGGGCACAAGAGGAGGAAGCCTGCGGAGATTTTCGTCCACAACATAGCATTTATAATTCGCGATAGCCTTGCCGATAGGCACTCTTTCATAAAGCCTTTCAACAGGCATGACCGTGGTAAATATGGTGCACTCCGTCGGGCCGTAGGCGTTATAGAATTGCGTGTCTGTGTTTTTCGGACGGACAGGCACAAGCTTTTCTCCGCCGACCGAGAGATATTTCAGCTTTTCGGGAGAGGCCATCGAGTAGAACTGCCGTCCTATCTGCGTCGTCATAAAGGAATGGGTTATCCCGAGCCTGTCAAACCATTTTTCAAGCTCTATAAGATCAAGTCTTATTTCCTCTTCGACAATGCAGACGCAGGCACCCGCTGTCAGCGCGGGATACATGTCCATCATATTTGCGTCAAATCCGTAGCTGGCGTAAGCCGCGACGCGTGAATGTTCGTCAATTTTATAAAAGTCTCTGTACCAGCGGCAGAAATTGGCAATATTGCCGTGCTCCAGCATTACGCCCTTGGGCACGCCCGTTGAGCCCGACGTGTAAAGCAGCGTGAACAGGTCATTCGGCTCGGGGTCTTTTTCTGTTCTGCCAAGGTCGGGAAGATCGGGTATATCCTTTGTGAGCAATACTTCGCCTTTGTATTCGGGCACTTTTGAGAGCAGCTCCTCGTCGGCGATAAGCAGCTTCGCGTCCGCGTCCGACATCATAAACGCCAGACGGTCGGCGGGATACGCGGGGTCGAGCGGCTGATAAGCGGCGCCCGATTTAAGCGCGCCCAAAGAGGCTGTTACCATATAGGCGCATCTCGGTATAAGTATCGAAACAACGTCGCCGCCGCCGATGCCGAGCGAGCGTATTTTGTTCGCTATGCGCTCCGAAATATCATCGACCTGCGAATAGATGAGCGTTTCGTCTTTAAAGCATACCGCGGGTCTTTCGGGATATTTTGCCGCCTGCTCCCTGAACATTGACACGATATTCGCGGCGGGATAATCCGTTTCCGTTTGGTTAAAGCGCTCAATTTCGGCGATATTCTCATCGGTGACAAGGCGAATATCTTTAAGTTTTCCTCCGCCGCAAAGTCCCGCCGCTATCATTGTGTATACTTCCGCCATGCGCTTTACGGTCTCCGCCGACAGCTTTTCGGCCGCGTATTCAAATCTGAGCCGATAGTCTCCGCTGTTCTGTTTGAGTACATGAAGCGTGAGCGACGTCATCACGTCCTCCGAAACGTGCATTTCCATAGGAATGTACCTGCCGTCCACATTCACGCCCGAGAGCATATCGCCCTGATATACAAAGAAACAGTCGGGGCGTATGCCGTACTCGCCGCAAAGCTGCGGAATATCCGCGCCGTCATGGGCGACAAGCTCATGGAAGGACTTCTGCATATCCGCCATAAAATCCGCGCAGTCCGCGTTTTCGTCAATATGCGCGAGCACGGGCAGATTGTGCACCATCATGCCGACGGTGTTCTGCAAAACGGGGTCGTGCCTGCCGTTTTCGCCTGTGAAGAAAAGTACGTTTTGTTGATTGCAGAAAAGCCTCAGCATATACGCGTAAGCGCTCATAAACAGCGTGCTTTCTGTCAGCTGACGTTCGCTTAAAGAGGCGATAAGCCTGCCCGACAGCTCCTGTCTTTGGGTAAAAAGCGTGGTGTTATACACGCCGAGTTTGCCCGTAAATTCTGCAAGCTCGGGATCGTCGTCGCTGTAAAGCTCGGTGTCGCCCTCGATATTATCAAGCATTTTTCTGTATACTTCGTTGTCGGCTTGGGTAATTTCGGGATGCGCCGCCTCGTACTGGGCGAGGGTCAGGTTGCTCATTTCCTCTTTGGCGGGCGTCTCGCCGCCGTATACCGCGGCGATATTGCCTATTATGATCGAGGCCGAGGTGCCGTCGCAGATAATGTGGTGCATAACAAGCACAAGGCACAGCCCCGCGGGCGTTTTGAAAATAACCGCTCGCGTGAGAAGATCGTTTTCCAAATCAAAAGGCAGGTCAACGCTTTTGGCAAGCGTGTTTTTGTCGGTGACCTCGGTCTGTTTTATCTCCGCCGTTATTTTCCTGCCCGATGGCACGAGCGACGGAACGCCGTCTATTATTTTAACCGACGCGCCGAGTATCGGATAATCGCTCAGCACCGTTTCAACGGCGTTTTTCAGGCGCGTCTCGTCCGCCATATCGCTCGGCAGCAAAAGCGAGAACACGTTGTTGTACGCGGTCCCCTTTTCGTCCTGACAATCAAGATAAATGCTCATCTGCGCCCTTGTGAGCGGATATGAGTCGGCATCTTGGCCTTTATAGGACGATAACTCCGAGCCGTCTCCGACGGTCTCCGAAAGCAGCTTCGGGGTCTGCGAAGTGAAAACCGAGCTCGCGGATATTTCTATTCCTTTTTCTCTCAATGCCTTTTGCAGCATGAGTACCTTTATTGAATCGCCGCCGAGCGCGAAAAACTCGTCGTTGATTCCTATATTTCCAATGCCGAGAATTTCCTCAAACGCCTGTGCGATAAGCCTTTGTCTGTCGTTTTCGGGAGCTTTGTATTCGGCGCGCCTTAAATCAATTTCGGGTTTGGGCAGCGCCCCGCGGTCAAGCTTGCCGTTCGCGTTCACGGGCAGCTTTTCAAGGCGCACGAAAAACTCGGGCACCATGTATTTGGGCAGCTTAAACGAAAGGGCTTTTTTCAGCTCTTTTTCGTCCTTTTCGCTACTTGATATGTAATACGCCGCGAGGAATATCTGCCCTGTCGCATCTATAAAATCCTTTACGGCCGTATCGCTTATGCCGTCTATCTCGCGTATGGCGGATTCTATCTCGCCCGGCTCAACGCGCTGGCCGTTTATTTTCAGCATCCAGTCCTTGCGGTTGAGATACAGAATATTTCCGTCGGGCAGGCGTTTGCCGAGATCGCCCGTGTGAATAAGCACGTCGTGGCCGTCGATGCTTTTAAACGGATTCGGCGTGAAAGCCCTTGCGGTCTCTTCGGGGCGGTGCAAATATCCTTTTGCCATATGACCCGCGATACAGATCTCGCCCTCGTCGGCAACGTTCCCGTTTTCGTCAAGCACATAAGCGCTCACATTGCCGCTCGGCTTTCCTATGGGAGTGTTGTCATAGGCTTTGTCCACAACGAATGTGAGGCACTCTCCCGTGAGCTCCGTCATGCCGTAGCAGTTCAAAAGCCGATAGCCGTCCGGCGCTATCTGCGACAAGCGCTCGCCGCAGCTCACAACGGTGCGCAGGCTGTCGCCCTTTCGGGTGAAGTAGCGCAGCACCTTCGGCATTATAACGGCTGATGTTATTTTGTGCTCGTCGATAAAATCGGCAAGGCTTTCGGGGTCGCCCTTTAATTCATCGGGAATTATTATTTCGGTAATGCCGTTTGCGAGGCCCGTGAAAATATCTCCCACCGAGAGAATAAAGTAGAAAGCGACATTGATTCCGTATATATCATCATCTTTAAGCTCCAAAATGCCGCTGTAAAGCATGACTTCGTTTCTTATAGACTCATGGTCGTGGATAACTCCTTTGGGTTTTCCCGTTGAACCCGAGGTATAAATTATAAGCGCGGTATCGTCGGGCTTTACATCGCATATTTCCGATACGGGCTCAAAGCGGTACGCGTCGTTTATAAAAGCGTCGTCAATAACGATCTTCGCTCCGCAGTCGCTTTGTATGTACGCCTTGCGGTCCGCGGGATAATGGTCGGAAAGCGGTACATAGGCGCCTCCCGCCATAAGTATGCCGAACATGGCCTCTATAAATCCGATGCCCCTCGCGGCGGTTATCATCACGGCGTCGCCGCGCCGAATACCCTGCTCTTTAAGCTTAGCAGTAATGCGGCGCGCGTTTTCGTCAAGCTGCCTGTATGTGTCCGTCCTGCCCGTTGACGGTTCCGACAAGGCGATCCTGTCGCCGTGCATCATGGCTTGTTCTCTGAATAAATTTAACATTTCATATTCATCTCCTTCGTTTTGAATTTATACGGTTACGCTTTTAAGCTCACATCTTCGAAAAGCGCTGCCGTCCATGCTCTGACGGACAAACCGTTCCGAAATTTTATTTATTTTATCGTATCACAAAAATTGTGATATTTCAACAATAAATTGCCGATTTGAAACTTATTTTATAGCATATATAAAATAAGTTTAACATTTTTTGAGCTCAAATTCAACGCTTTGACATAAAAGTCATTTGTGACGGCGTGAACGTCATTACTTTAAATTTAAGATGGGCGGAATATAGAAAAATCGGCGTTATAAAAAATAAGACCGAAAAGTCGAAAATCAACTTTTCGGTTTAAAATAAGCTGTCTTACAATGCGATGAAGTCGTTAAATATCATATGGATTCTTTTTGTTTCAGGCACAGTATGCGCTGGTTGCGGGAGCCTCGGAACGCGAGCGAGATGTCCTTTTCGGCCTCTATGAACTCGCCGTCCACCAGCACATCGATCATCGACAGCATTTCGTCGGTGCATTCGCATCTCGCGCGGCCACGCCCAGGATCTTCGCCACGGTCAGCAGCAGCAGCTTGTCCAGCGCCACGCCCAGCAGCAGGCCCAGC
>CANQLT010000110.1 GCA_947624775.1 uncultured Monoglobus sp. | reverse complement strand
CGAAAAATATGTTGGGCCGCTCCTTCATCGAGTAGTCAGCTTCAAGCGGCCTGCTTGCGGGAAGATACGCGGCTGAGCGGCTGAGCGGCAAAGCTCCGAAGCTTATCCCGCCCGAGACCGCGATAGGCGCGCTTGCGGCCTATGTTTCAAACGAGGGCTGTTCCGATTTTCAGCCGATGAATGTGAACTACGGGATCATAACCCCCCTCGGCGAGAGGGTCAGAGACAAGCGCAAAAAGGCCGAGATGATCGCCGAGCGGTCGCTCAATATTATAAACGAATTCTGAGGTGATAAAATGCCTATTAAAATAGCGAATGATTTACCGGCCACGGATATATTAAACAACGAAAATATATTCGTCATGACCGAGACCAGGGCGATAACACAGGAGATCAGGCCCCTTGAGATACTGATCCTGAACCTGATGCCCACCAAGATTGTGACCGAGACGCAGCTCATGCGTATGCTGGGCAACACGCCTCTACAGATAAACATCAGCCTCATGAGCACCAAGAGCTACGAATCGAAAAACACGCCCAAGAGCCACCTTGACGCCTTCTATGACACGTTTGAGGCCTACAGAAAGCGCAAGTTCGACGGGCTTATAATCACGGGCGCGCCGGTCGAGCAGATGCCCTTTGAGGAGGTCGATTACTGGGACGAGCTGTGCGAGATCATGGAGTGGTCAAAGAGCAACGTGACCTCGACCTTCCATATTTGCTGGGGAGCGCAGGCTGCGCTTTATTATCACTACGGCATACCCAAGTATGACCTGAAAGAAAAAATGTTCGGAATATATGAGCATTACGTCGTGCCCGAGAAAAAGAAAAAAATACTGCTCCGAGGCTTTGACGACAAGTTTTACGCGCCGCACTCGCGCCACACCGAGGTGCGCGAGGAGGACATAGCCAAGGTGCTCGAGCTTGAGATTCTTGCAAAATCCGACGAGGCGGGCGTGTATATCGTCACGGCGAAGAGCGAGCGCCAGTTTTTTGTCACGGGTCACTCGGAGTACGACAATATAACGCTGGCGAACGAGTATTTCAGAGATGTGGAAAAGGGACTTGACATAAAGGTGCCGAAGAATTATTTTGATAATGACGACCCGACAACCGTGCCGAAAAACACGTGGAGGGCGCACGCCAACCTGCTCTATTCCAACTGGCTGAACTACTTTGTTTATCAGACGACCCCATACGATATAAGCGAGATAAAATAATATTTGCGAGGTGTTATTATGTATTGCAGACATTGCGGAGCGGAAATGGGAAACGAGACATACTGCCCCAAATGCGGCGCCCATGCCGAGGTGCCCGTATACGATGCCGAGGTAGTGAACAACAGCGGCGCGTCATATTCGGGCGTCAGCTGTCCCCACTGCGGCGGCCACAACTGTCAGCCAATGCAGGAGACCAACATAAGCGGCGGAGGATACGACCCCGGTTCGGGCTGCTGCGGATATATCCTGTTTGGCCCTCTCGGCCTGCTTTGCGGCCTGTGCGGAAATGAGTCAAAGACCACTCACAACAATTACTGGATCTGCAAGGACTGCGGCCGCAGATTCGGCGGATAATATATGAGCGGCAATTTCGGCAGAGCCGACAGGATATGGCTCAGAGCCATGGAGATCGGCAGAAAAACGGGCTGTCACCAGATGCCCGAGCGGAGCTTTTTTATAAAAGGCCGTCAGTTCCCGGTCTGCGCTCGCTGCGCGGGCGTGTATTTGGGCTGGCTTATATCCCTCGCGCTGATTTACGTATGCAGGCCGAGCCTATATATTATCGCGGCGTTTTGCCTGTGTATGTTTATCGACTGGTTTCTTCAGAAAAAGAACATACTCGCGTCCACAAATGTCCGCAGATTCATAACGGGTATTTTGGGCGGATACGCGCTGATGAGCCTGTATATTGAGATCATAATTTTTTTATTTAAATTAATATTTTAGAGCACAAATACCGCTCTCCCGCATAGTATAACGCAGGAGAGTGATTTTTTATGAACGGATTTTTTAAAGGAGTGGATATAAGCCTCCCGACCGATGACCGGAGCGGGGCCGCCCGCGTTAAGGAGCCGCCCGCCGTTATACCTCAAAACGAGCCGACAAACACGCCGAGATTCGGCATACCTCCCGCGCCCGATACAAACCGGGAGCCACCCCAAAGCGCCGAACCCGACACTCATGAAACGGTCTATCTTCCGAGCGTCCGAAAGGAAACATCGGGGAATACCGAATACATACCGCCCTACAGCGGCCAAGGCGGGATAGTGGTGCAGGTGTATATCGCCCGCCAGGCCCTTCCGCTTGAAAATGTCAAGGTGACGATAAAGTCTCTCGAAAACGCTCCCGCCGACGTCAACGAGGTCAGGTATACCGACTCCAGCGGCAAGACCGAGAAAATATTCCTGCCCGCGCCCGATATGCACTTTTCGATGCAGGCGCAGGAGGAGGTGCGGCCCTACGCGGTGTACGGCGTGACGGCCGAGCTTGACGGCTACTACGTCGAGCCCGAGTTCGGCTCGGACGGCGTTATCGCGGCTTTGGTGTTCGACAACGTGTGCTCCATCCAGAACGTGGAAATGATACCAGAGCGGGAAAAGGGCGTATAGGGGGTGAGATCGTGGACCTTAGAGTAAAAATCCCCGAAAGCATCGTGGTGCATCTGGGCGCTCCCGACGATACCTCGGTCCCCAATGTCACGGTTCCTTTCTCGTATTATATCAAAAACGTCGCCTCGAGCGAGATATACCCAACCTGGCCCGAAAGCGCCATAAGAGCCAATATACTGGCGCAGATAACCTTCGCGCTCAACCGCGTCACGACCGAATTCTACAGGAGCCAGGGCTACAATTTCGATATCACGTCGCTGCAGGAATACGACCAGGCTTTCACCAGCGGCAGAGATTATTTCGAAAATATCGGACGGCTGGTCGACGAGCTGTTTAACTCCTACATAGTGCGCGAGGGGAACTTTTTCCCGTTTTTCCCCAGATACTGCAACGGCACCACGTCCGTCTGCCCCGGCGGCCTGTCTCAGTGGGGCACGGTCGAGCTGGCGAATCAGGGGCTGTCGCCGATCGAGATACTCAGGTATTACTACGGCGACGACATAACGCTTGTGGAAAACGCGCCTGTCGCCGAGGTGTCCGAAACCTATCCCGGGACCCCGCTCAAGGTCGGCGACCAGGGCTTTAACGTCAAGCGTATGCAGATACAGCTTAACAGAATATCCAAAAACTATCCCGCGATACCCAAGATCGCCTATCCCGACGGATTTTTCGACGTGATAACCGAGGACGCGGTCAAGGCGTTCCAGCGGATATTTAACCTTGAGGCCGACGGCATAATCGGCAACGCCACATGGTACCAGGTCAATAGGATATATAACGCGGTCAAGCGCCTGGCCGAGCTTGACGCCGAGGGCCTCTCGGTCGAGGACGTGAACCGCCAGTATTCCGAAATGCTCCAAAGCGGCGACCAAGGCCCCGGCGTGCAGCTTATACAGTATTTTCTGAGATTTATCTCAACGTTTAATGATTATATCCCCAGCGTTATGCTCGACGGGATATTCGGCCCCGCCACCGAAAACTCGGTGCGCGCGTTTCAGGCGGCCTACGGCGTGCCCGAGACAGGAACTGTCAACAAGGCGACCTGGGACAGAATGTACTCGGTCTATAAGTCGATACTTGACAGACTGCCCGACGACTACGCGGGCGAAAACGTGATCCCGTTTCAGGGCACCGTGCTGACGCGGGGCTCAAGCGAGCCGGAGGTTCGGACGCTCCAGACATATCTCTCGAGGATCGCGGACGTGTACGACGAGATAACAAAGCCCGCGATAACGGGATATTTCGGCTCCGACACCGAGCAGGCGGTCGTGGCATACCAGAATTTGTTCGGCCTGCCGCCCCGAGGCACCGTGGGCCCCATAACATGGGACAGCGTGACCGAGCTGTATTCCGATATAGTGAACGGAAATCAAAGATCGGCCGGCCAGTACCCCGGCTATGTGTTGACAGAGGAGGCAGAATAATATGGCGAGCAATTTCAGTTCAATATACGACGGCAGGCGCAACGTGTTTGAGCTTCAGTCAATGCTGAGAGAGATCAGCAAAACGACCGACGGCCTTGACCTTATAAACCCCGACGGCCTGTTTAAAAAAGAGACCGCCAAAGCCGTCCGAGACATCCAGAAGATCCTGGGCCTCTCCGAAACCGGCGAAGTAGACCTAACCACCTGGACCGCCATAACCCAAAAATATAACGCCGCCCGGTAGTGAATAAATTCCCCGGAACCATGGCGGTTCCGGGGTTTTGATCCTCAAATAAATTGCGGAGAAATAACTGAATTTGAATTATTATCCGTTTAAAATTGCTTCTTTAAAAATATTTATTAAGTATTTATATTCGGAGTATTGTCCGTCTGATGCTTTAACCAACGCGTCGCGCACATATCCGGCGGACTCTTTCAAAAGCTGTTTGTCCATTTTAAAACCGTGTGCCGATGCAAATTGTGTGGCAAAGGTTATGATTGAGCGCGTATTTCCTTCGCGAAAAGGATGGATCTGCCACAATGCCGCGATTTGTTTTGCAAAAATGTTTGCCGTTTCATCAATGCCGAGAACAGACCAGTCTGTTTTATTAAGATTATTAATTGCCGCTGCCAAATCATCTTTGATATTCTCCGGGTTGCTGTATTTTACAGTATCGCCGCCAAGAACACGCTCGCCCTTTACCAATTGAATAGTGCGAAATTCACCTGCCCAATCGTATATGTCCTCAAAAATATATTTGTGCAGCAATCGCAAATGCCGGGTATCGAATGAACAGTTGTCCGCTAATTTATCAATATCAAGCAATTTAATATAAGTAATGTTGCTTTCGGCTTTTTCAAGCTCCATTTCATCTTTTATATCAAGGAGATTTTTAAGAACATCTGTGTCATTATATAAATATGGATCTTTCATACTGTCACTCTATATTTATCAATAGTCATTTTTAAGATTTCGCTTATCTCCATATTGCCTTTAATATACTCATCAACCAAATCAAGAGTTTCTTTTGAAGGTTCAAGAGCGTCGAGTACAGATATTGCCAAAGCATCATTCGCTATCTTCTCGCGCTGAACACGCGTAGTTTCCGCTACAGAATATTTATCAGCCATTTTTATATCTCCAATCTTTAGAATACTTTATACGAGTATACCACAAATATGCATGCAAGTCAATTATATTTATTTTGCTTGTGCAAAAATTTGCGCCTTTACAAATCAAATTCACAAAAAGTTCAAATAATTTTTCAAAAAAGGTATTGACAAATATTAACGGGGGTGCTATTATAATACAGGATTAGCACTCAGATGTGTTGAGTGCTAACAAAAACAAAAGAGGTGGTATTATGGCAGAGCTTGACGACAGAAAAAAGCTGATACTTCGGGCTGTTGTCGAGGATTATATCAAGAATGCCGAGCCTGTGGGCTCAAGGACCATCGCCAAAAAGACGGGGCTTAATCTGAGCGCGGCAACGATTCGCAACGAGATGGGCGACCTTGAGGAGATGGGCCTGCTGGTCCAGCCGCACACCTCCGCGGGACGAATACCGTCAAACGCGGGACTTCGGTTCTATGTTGACAATCTGATGGACAGGTACCAGATGACCGCTCTTGAGATACAGAGGCTCAAAAGCGCGATGCTTGGAAAGTTTATCGAGCTTGACAATATAATTAAAGGGGTGTCCTCGGCGTTTTCGGCGGTGACGAGCATGCCGACCTTCGCCATAAGCCCGATCAGCCGTCTCGGCGGCTCAAAGAGCGTGAAACTCGCGAACATCGACGGCAGGAACATAATGGTTATCGTCTCGAACTCCTCGGGCATAATCAAGAACAAGCTGCTCAGGCTGCGCAAATCGGTGACCGACGACGAGGTCGACCGCATGAACCGCATAATCAGCGAGCATATCTCCGGCATAGGAATGGGCGGATACGCCAATCTGGACAGCCTGATCGGAGCGCTCGGAGCGGTCGGCGAGAACACGGAGATCTTTGCCTCGGTGCTTGAGCTGATACACGAGGCGGAGCGCGAGATCGACAGCAAGCAGGTGTTTGTCGAGGGAGCGGCGAATATTCTTCGGTTCCCGGAGTATAAAGATGTGGAAAAAATTAAAAATATACTTGAGTTCTTTGACGACAAGAGCGTGATAAGCGAGGCTATCGACGCGATCGAGATCGCGCCCGACGGCGAGGGAGTGAGCATCTACATAGGCGACGAGCTTCCCCTGCCGCAGCTTAAAGAAAACAGCATCATCGTGTCGCGCTACAGCGTCGGAGACGATCTGGTCGGCATTGTCGGCGTTATCGGCCCGCAGCGCATGGACTACGCCAAAGTGGTGTCGGGTATCAAATATTTGTCCGACACGCTGAGTTCCATGCTGAACGACAGGCTCGGACCCGGCAAAGGACCGGACGAAGAAGGAGATGGTTAAATTTGAAATCAAAAGATAAAAATAATGAAAAAGAGAAGGATCGGGAAGCAGCCGAAAAAGAAGAGATAAAGGACGAGGCCGCGGAGCCCGAAGAGCAAAGCGAGCCCGAGCCCGAGGAGTCGGCGGAGGAAAAGCTGACCGCGCTTCTGGAGGAGGCCAAGGACAAATTTTTGCGCAAGGTGGCGGAGTTCGACAACTTCAAAAAGCGCACGGCCAAGGAAAAGACCGAGAACTTTACTCTGGGCCTGTGCGAGGCGGTCGACAAGCTGCTGCCCGTGCTCGACAATCTTGACAGGGCCATAGCCGCGGCCGAGACCAACGACGACAAGGACGCACTGCTCAGCGGCATAAAGATGGTGCGGAGCCAGTTTATCGAGGCGCTGGGCGCGCTGAACGTCACCGAGATCGAGGCGGTCGGCAGGGAGTTTGACCCGGAGCTGCACAACGCGGTAATGACCGGAGAGAGCGACGAGCCGAGCAACACGATCACCGACGAGTTCGCCAAAGGCTACATCTATAAATCGGGCGACAGCGAGCGCGTAATCCGCCATTCGATGGTTAAGGTAGCAACGTAGGTACTAGGGAATAGGAACCGGGTACTGGGAAACACCTCATCAGTCTGCGGCAAGCCGCAGACAGCTTCCCCTCAAGGGGAAGCCTCTTGTGCCTTCCCCTTGAGGGGAAGGTGGGTTTTTGCCCGAACGGGCAAAAAGTCGGATGAGGTGGGAACGTAGGTACTAGGTACTAGGGACTGGGACCTAGGCTCTCGAAAAAAATCTGAAAATTATAAAAAAAGCGAAAGCGAATTCTAATCACTATTCGCTAATCACTAATCACTACGTTAGGAGGTAATATTTATGAGTAAAATAATAGGTATTGATTTAGGAACAACAAATTCGTGCGTGGCGGTCATGGAGGGCGGCGAGCCCACCGTTATCCCCAATCCCGAAGGCGCGAGAACTACCCCGTCGGTAGTGGCGTTCACAAAGGACGGCGAGCGTCTGGTGGGTCAGGTCGCCAAGAGACAGGCGATAACCAACCCCGACAAGACGATCAGCTCGATAAAGCGCGACATGGGCACAGATCGCAAGGTCACGATCGACGGCAAGCAGTACACGCCGCAGGAGATCTCGGCGATGATACTGCAAAAGCTCAAGAGCGACGCCGAGGCCTATCTGGGCGAAAAGGTAACCCAGGCGGTCATCACGGTCCCCGCGTATTTCAGCGATTCTCAGAGACAGGCCACCAAGGACGCGGGCAAGATCGCGGGCCTTGACGTAAAGAGGATCATCAACGAGCCCACGGCCGCGTCGCTGGCGTATGGTCTCGCGAAGGACGTTGACCAGAAGATAATGGTATACGATTTGGGTGGCGGCACGTTCGACGTTTCGATACTTGAGATCGGCGACGGCGTGTTCGAGGTATTGGCTACCAGCGGAAACAACCGTCTGGGCGGCGACGACTTTGACGAAAAGGTCCTGAACTACCTTGCCGACGAGTTCAAGAAGGAGAACGGCATTGACCTCAGAGAGGATAAAATGGCGCTCCAGAGACTGAAAGAGGCGGCCGAGAAGGCCAAGATAGAGCTGTCGGGCATGACGAGCACAAACGTGAACCTGCCCTTTATCACAGCCGACGCCACAGGCCCCAAGCACCTTGACATAACGCTGACGAGAGCCAAGTTCGACGAGCTGACAGCCGATCTGGTTGAAAAGACGATGGGCCCCTCAAGAGACGCCATGAGCGAGGCGGGTCTGACCCCGAGCCAAATCGACAAAGTTCTGCTGGTAGGCGGCTCGTCCAGAATCCCCGCGGTTCAGGAGGCGGTAAAGCGTCTGACTGGCAAGGAGCCCCACAAGGGCATCAACCCCGACGAGTGCGTCGCTATAGGCGCGGCGGTGCAGGCGGGCGTTCTCACGGGCGACGTTGAGGACCTGGTTCTGCTCGACGTGACACCGCTGTCTCTCGGTATCGAGACGATGGGCGGCGTGTTCACCAAGCTGATCGACAGAAACACCACGATACCCACAAACAAGAGCCAGATATTCAGCACTGCGGCCGACGGCCAGACCAGCGTTGAGGTACACGTGCTCCAGGGCGAGCGCGAGATGGCGGCTTATAACAAGACGCTCGGAAGATTTAACCTGAACAATATACCCCCCGCGCCCAGAGGCGTGCCTCAGATCGAGGTAAGCTTTGACATCGACGCAAACGGTATTGTTAACGTAAAGGCGAAGGACCTGGGCACGGGCAAGGAGCAGGCCATAACGATAACGGCCAGCAGCAACCTGTCCGACGCGGATATCGAAAAGGCCGTCAAAGAGGCCGAGCAGTACGCCGAGCAGGATAAGAAGGCGAAAGAGGAAGTTGACGTGCGCAACCAGGCCGACAGCATGGTATACCAGACCGAAAAGACGCTGGGCGAGCTGGGCGACAAGATAAGCGAGAGCGAGAAGAGCGCGATCCAAGCCGAGGTCGACAAACTCAAAGAAATGCTCAAGGCGAGCCCGATCGACGTGGCGGGAGTGAAGGCGCAGACCGAGGCGGTTTCGCAGAAGTTCTACGCCGCGAGCGAGCAGCTTTATAAAGAGGCGGCGGCTCAGGCTCAGGCGCAGCAGCAGGCACAGGGCGGCCCCGAGCCAAACGCGCAGCCGAATGACGACAACGTAGTCGACGCCGACTACACCGAGGCGGATTAATCCCGGGAGGAGGCAGAATATAGGCG
>CANQLT010000109.1 GCA_947624775.1 uncultured Monoglobus sp. | reverse complement strand
GCTGAGCACGTCGATAAGCATAGTGTTGTTTTCCTCGCGCTTTGAGATCTGTTCCTTTATCAAAGCGGTCAAAATGTTTTGCTTGGCGTAAAGAATAATAACGTTTGAAAGGCGCCTTAAAACTATATTCGGGTCAAATGGTCTGCTTATGTAATCGACAACGCCGAGGTCGTAACCGCGGGCGATATACTCAGGAGAATTTTCGGCAGATATCATAATAACCGGCATATTTTCCAAAAGTCCCTTGCGGGATAATATTTTAAGCACCTCAAAACCGTCCGGCTCGGGCATCATGGCGTCGAGCAGAACGGCGGAAATATTTTCGTAATCGCTTTCTATAATCTCGATGGCGCGGGTCCCGTTGTCCGCCTCGATAGTGTTAAAATCAGATTCCAGAATATCATTCAGCATAACTCTGTTCATTTCCATGTCATCAACAATCAGAACAGTCGGCTTGGTTTTTGTCATAAAATTCCTCCGTCAATTAAAATTCTAAAATCAATCAAGACATTTATTAAGAGCGTCGATAACCTTTGTGTACTCTGCCGCGATCGGACGATACAGTGCGTCAAGATCGTATTCGCCGCCTCGAATAGCGTCAACCATATCGGAGCAGGCGGTGCCGAGTCCCAACAGACCTAAGTTAAAGCACATTCCCTTGAGGGAGTGCGCGGCCTTGAGCGACCCCTCCGCGTCGCCTTTTTCATACGCGGCTGAAAGCTGAGCGTATGTCGCGTCATTTTTGAACATGGTAAGATATTTTATTACCAAGTTTTCCTTTCCAAGCAGACGGGTGAGGACCTCGTCATAGTTTTCGTTAAGGCATGCGTATGCCTCGGCAACAGTAATCTTCATAAACTTCACCCCAATTAATATTATGTCAAATTCAGTATAACATTAGGTATTTTCTTTGTCAAGACGAAAATACAGCTAATCCTAAAATATTGTTAAAACCTAATCAATCCGGCCCCAAACCCTTTCGATACGCCTTACAGCGTCTTTTATTTCGCGGATATTAAGGCCGCCGTAGCCGAAAACAAAGGCTCTGTGCTCAATTTGAGGATTCGGGTTATTCAAAAACTTGCTCATCTCAAATATTTTAACTCCGGCGTCAAATGCGGCGCGGGTAAGCTCAACTCCACTTCCTCCTCCTTCGATGATCCCGAGAAAGTTCATCCCGGTGTCGGTATTAAGGGCGGCGAAACGATCGCCTATTTCTGAGGCTTTGAGCTCAGATATAAGATGGTCGCGCTTTTTCTTCATATTCTTATTATTTTTAAGTATCATTTTTTTCAAAAATCCACCGCTCAGCATATTGTGATATATTTCCTGCTCATAAGCCGTCACAAGCGGTGAAAATATTTCAAGCTTTTTTATCACCGAATCAATGATACCGGGCGGAAGCACCATATATGACGCATGAATATTCGGTGATATAATATATTCAAAACTCTCAAGATAAATCACATTTGATTCGGCGAGCGTGTATATTGTGCTTATTATATTCTCGGAATAGTTAAGATAACCGTCGGTCGCGGTTTCGATTATATATTTATCCTTCGAGCCTGAGCACCAGCGGGCAAGCTCCTGTCTTTCTTCAAGACCCATCCTGCGTCCGGTCGGGAGCTGGTTTTCGGGCATCAATATCATAACGTCAATACCGAGCCTGTCAAGCTCGTCGGGATTGATTGTATTATGCGCGGTGATGTTCAGAAATTTTATATTAACGCCGAGATTTTTAAGCCAAATATACATTTTGTAATCGGTGGGATTCTCAAAGCCGTACACCTTGTCGGTTCCCAATATCATAACGATAACCGTTAAAAGGTACTGTATCCCGGAGCCGACTATAATATCGTTGATAGAGCAGTTGATTCCTCTGAATTGACTTAAAAATTTAGAGATCTCAACACGAAGTCCCGGTTCGCCCCTCTTGTTGCCGTGGGATGACAATATTCGCGTGCTGTTTTCGATAGCTTTATTATACTTCTCGGCCGGCAAAACAAAATATTCTTCAAGAAACGAGGTGTCGCAGTTGTTGTAGCTGAAATTGTAGGAATATTCGGTGCTCGTTTCCCAAACAATATCGTTATATTCATCGTTTGTCGATTCAAATGTCCTGGCGTAAAAACCGCTTCGGTCTATTGTTACGGCATATCCCTCGTCAACGAGCGCCTGATAAGCGTTGTTTATTGTAGTAGTGCTGAGATTCAGCGTTCTTGCCAAATTTCTTCTGGACGGAAGTTTTTGCATATTTTCGTATTTTCCCGATTTGATTTCATCTATAAAAGCCCGCTTTAGCTGAAGGTAAAGCGGTATACCGTTATTTTTGCCGACAAAGTTTTGTATAGCCATATATGCCTCTCCCGTTAATTGATATTTCATAAGAATTATACCACAAATAAGTAAAAAATACAAGAATACAAGTAATTTTTTTACAAAATTTGATTACGGTAAAAACTTTATAAATAAATTTATTGCTAAAATAATTTTATTGTGATATAATGTTTTAATATATTGGCAAATAGGAGGGGTATAATGCTTTGCTGCAGATGCCATAAAAATCTTGCTGTTGTGTTTATATCGAGACTCAGCCCCGACGGCTCGCAGAAAAACGAGGGCTATTGCCTGTCGTGCGCTAAAGAGTTGAACATTGGGCCGATCGACAACATTCTGAAAAAAATGGGTATCGACGCTGAGGAAATGGACAGGCTTAACGGTGAAATGAAGTCGGTCATTGATGAGATGGGCGATGATTTTGATATAGGAGAAAGTATAAATATGCTGCGCCAGGAGCTTGGCGGCGACGCGGATCTGATATCGGTCGAAGGCGACGACGAGACAGGCGGCGATGAGCCGATGGGCAAAAGCCGTCAGCGCAATCCGTTTAATATGTCGGGCATTTTTAACAATTTTATGAATCCCGGCAGACCTCAAAACAACGAAAACAATGATAATAAAAACAGAGCGCCCCGCATCACGCGGGAACGCGAGCGCAAAAAGAATCGCATGCTTGACACTTACGGGGTCAATCTGACGGCGAGAGCCGCAAAGGGAGAAATCGACGCGGTCATAGGCAGAAATTCCGAGATCGAGCGCACCGTACAGATACTTAACAGACGAACAAAAAATAACCCGTGCCTTATCGGCGAGCCCGGCGTCGGCAAAACGGCGATCGCGGAGGGACTTGCCCTTAAAATAGTAAACGGCGAGGTCCCGCACAAGCTGATGAACACCGAGATATATCTACTCGATATGACATCGGTTATCGCGGGAACTCAGTTCCGCGGCCAGTTTGAGTCAAGGCTCAGGAACATAATTAATGAAGTAAAAAAAGCCGGAAACATTATTCTGGTAATCGACGAGATACACACCATCGCCTCGGCCGGCGACGCGGAGGGCGGAATGAACGCGGGAAATATTCTAAAACCCGCTCTCGCAAAGGGCGAGATACAGGTCATTGGCGCCACGACGATAGACGAGTACAGAAAACATATCGAAAAGGACTCGGCGCTTGAGCGTAGGTTCCAGACCGTTATGATTGACGAGCCCACGATCGACGAGACAATAGAAATACTCAAGGGCATAAAGGGCTATTATGAGAATTATCATCATGTAAAGATAACCGATGAAATAATCAGAACCGCGGCGGTTCTTTCGGAAAGATATATTCAGGACAGATTTTTGCCCGACAAGGCGATCGACGTTATCGACGAGGCCGCCTCAAAAGTAAACCTAAACAACCGCGAGCTTATCGAGCTTGAGCGCCTGAATACTGAGCTTGCCGAAACGGTGCAAAAAAAGGACGCGGCAGCCGAGGCCGACAACTATCAGGAAGCCGCCGACCTTAAAGTACACGAGCTGCAGCTCAAGTCAAAGATCGAAACGCTGAGCAGATCAGCGGTCAAATATATCGAGCCCGAGGACGTAGCCGCTGTAATTGAAAATTGGACAAAGATTCCCGTAAAACACATATCGGAATACGAGTCCGAGCGGCTTACCGACCTTGAGAAAAGACTTCGCGCGGGCGTTATTGGGCAGGACGAGGCTGTCACCAGCGCGGCAAACGCTATCCGCAGAAAGAGGGCGGGAATAAATCTCAAGCGCCGCCCCGTTTCGTTTATTTTTGTCGGCCCCACGGGAGTTGGCAAAACAGAGCTTGCCAAGCAGATAGCGCGCGAGGTTTTCGACGGCGAGGAATCGCTCATTCGTCTCGACATGTCAGAATACATGGAAAAGCACTCGGTCTCAAAAATCATCGGCTCGCCGCCCGGATATGTGGGCTACGACGAGGCCGGCCAGCTGACCGAAAAAATACGCCGCAGACCGTACAGCGTTATTCTGCTTGATGAGATAGAAAAAGCGCACGAAGATGTTTTCAACATTCTTCTGCAGATACTGGATGACGGCAGGATAACCGACAGCCACGGCAAAGTTGTTAATTTTGAGAACACAATAATAATCATGACATCAAACGCCGGAAGCGACAGCAAATCCAACGTTGTCGGCTTTAACGAAACCGAGGAAGCGACGCGCATAAAGATAGACCGAGCGCTCAAACAGCTTTTCAGGCCCGAATTTTTGAACCGCGTTGACGACGTTATTATTTTCAGCGAGCTTAAAAAAGACGACCTTGTGGGGATCGTTGACCTTATGCTCAATGATTTGAGAGACGGTCTCAAAGAAAAGGACATACAGCTCGAGGTTTCAGATGAGGCCAAGGAGCTGGTCGTTGAAAAATCGTATGACAAGCGTTATGGCGCGCGTCCGATGCGGAGATACATCGAAAAGAATATCGAGGATAAGCTGGCGCGGCTTTTGATCGACGGAACCATGACCCACGGAAAGACGGCGTTCGTTGACGCCGCCGACGAGGAGATCGCGGTCACTATACTTCCGAGTGTGACAGCGGCTGAAACAAAATAAAATCGGAGCATAACAGTTATGATACTAAAAAGCATTGAGATGCAGGGGTTCAAATCCTTTGCCGACAAAATTTATCTTGATTTCAATTCGGGAATAACCGCCATAGTCGGCCCCAACGGTTCGGGAAAAAGCAATATTTCCGACGCGATACGCTGGGTAATGGGCGAGCAGAGCATAAAGTCTTTGCGCGGAAGCCGCATGGAGGACGTTATATTCGCGGGCACGGAGAGCAGAAAGCCTCTGGGCTTTGCCGAGGTTACCCTGAATCTTGACAACGAGAGCGGTATTTTTGGTATTGATTTCCCTGAAATACGAGTTTCGCGCAGGCTCTACAGAAGCGGCGAGAGCGAATACTACATAAATAAAACCTTGTGCCGCTTAAAAGATGTGCACGAACTGTTTATGGACACCGGACTTGGCCGCGACGGATATTCCATAATCGGCCAGGGTCAGATCGACAATATCCTCAGCACAAAGTCTGAGGACAGAAGGCACATATTTGAGGAAGCTTCGGGAATTTCAAAATATAAATACAGAAAAATCGAGGCTGAAAGAAAACTTGACCGCACTTCGGATAATATAACAAGGGTTGAGGATATACTCGGCGAGCTTCAAACTCAGCTTGAGCCTCTGCGCGTTCAATCTGAGAAGGCGAAAAAGTATCTGGTCCTGCGCGACGAGATGAAGGATCTTGAGATCAATCTCTCGGTTATTAATATAGAAAAAAAGCGCGAAGATCTGAAAAAGCTCAAAGAAAACATAGATATTTACGAAAGCCAGATCAACTCGATAAAGGGCGAAATTTTCGATAGCGACAGCAAGGTTGAGGCCCTCTACCAAAAAATGACCGAGCTTGATACAGATGCGGAAAACAGCCGCGCTAAAGAGGCCGAGCTGCGCGATCTTGCTCATGAAATAATAAACAAAATTAATCTTGCCGAAAACGAAATTTCCCATTCCGAGAGCTCGATATCCCGCCTCGGTGATGAAAATACCGAGGCGGACAACCGCGCCGTCAAGCTCGACGAGCAGATACGCGAGCTTAATTCGGCACTCGAATCTCTCAACTCTCAGAGCGAGGCGGTCAAAGTGGCCGCCGATGAGCTGACCGAAAAATCACGCAAATCGGGACTTGATGTTTCCGAGGAAAGCAAAGCTCTCGAACAGCTGCGCGCCGAAGTCGTCGAAAAGACAGCAGATCTCGGCGGCCTTAAAAGCCATATTTCAAGCCGCGAAATATTGATGGACAGCTTTAAGTCGCGCGCCGAGATCATACACGCGGAGCTTGATGGAAAAACGACTTCGATTGACGAGATGAACCAAAAGCTTTCGGAGCTTGACGCCGAAATTGATGTCTCGAAAAAGTATATCGACGAGCTTAAAGCCGAGACAAACAAGACCGACGAGATGTACGGCGCGAAAAACTCCGAGATGCAGCAGCAAATAAATAAAAAGAACCAAAACAGCATCAAGCTCAGCGAGCTTAATTCCAACATAAAAATGCTGGAAAACATGGAACGCGATCTTGAGGGCTACAGCCGCGGCGTCAGAGGCGTTATGAACGCGTTTAAAAAAGGCCGCCTGCGCGCAAATATCCACGGTCCGCTGTCGCAGCTCATCAAAACCGACAAAAAATACATAACCGCGATCGAAACAGCTTTAGGAAACGCCGCGCAAAACATTGTGACCGACGACCCCGACGACGCGAAACGCGCGATCAAATACCTAAAGGACAACAGGGCGGGCAGAGCGACATTTCTTCCGATATCGGAGATCCGCTCACGTGTTCTTGACATCTCCAAAGCCGAAAAGCTTGATGGATATATCGGGACAGCCTCCTCTCTTGTTGAATGTGATGAAAAATACACAGAAATCGTTGAAAACATATTGGGCCCGGTAGTCATAGCCGACAATATAGATAACGCCGTTTCCATGGGAAGAAAGTGTTCACACAGATTTAAAATCGTGACCTTGGGCGGAGACGTTGTGCAGCCCGGCGGCGCGATGACAGGCGGCAGCGCTCTGAAAACGATCGGCTCGCTGTCACGCGCAAACGAGATTAAGGAGCTTAAAGAAAAAGTTAAGGAAACGGAAAAGACCATCGTTTCTTTGACGAAACTTATCAACCGCCTCTCGATCGAGGCGGCCGACATGCTTGAAGAAATAAAAAACAACAACGACCGTATTTCCGAAAAGAACGAGGAGCTTATAAAGCTTGAATCGGAGCGCAGCCACCTGAACGAAATAATAAACTCGACCGGTGCCGACAGAGAAAAGATGAGCGCGGAGCTCGCGGAACTGACCTCGCAGATCGACGAAATAACCTACGAGATCGAGCAAAGCGCGCGCAAGGCCGACCGGCTTGATGACGAAATATCCGAACTGAACCGAGCGGTAGAAACTCGCGGCAAGGAATTTGACCGTTTGAGCGGCGAAAACGAAAAACTCGGACGCGAGCTTCTCGAACTCACCATAAGGCGTAATTCAGTCATAAAGGACATAGAGCAGACCAACGAAAAAATACATGCCGTCAACAATGAAAAATCACAGCTTATTTCATCGACTTTAGCTCGACTTGACGAAATAAAAGTATTGGAAAAGCATATCAAAGACTCTGAAAACGAGATAAAACAGCTTGAACTCAAAGCCGCGGAAAATGAAGACGCGGTCAAAAAGCTTAAAGAATATCTCGATGAGCTTACCGAAAAACGGCGCGAAACCGAGGCCGAGGTTAAAACTCAGCAGGAATCAATGAGCGATGTGCGCGACAATCTCCTAAAGCTTTCGAACCTTCACACAAAGGCGCAGACAGGCTATGAGAATATGGACGCCGAGCTTGAGGGAATAATCGATCATCTTTGGGATGAGTACGAACTGACTTACAGTGACGCCAAGGAGGGACGCGACCTCAGCGGTTTTGACCACGTCGCGGCATCGAAACGAATAGGCGAACTCCGGCGTAAGATTAGGAATTTGGGCAACATAAATATTGACGCCATTGAGGAATATAAAAACGTCAAGGAAAGATCGAACTTTTTGAATGAGCAGATCGACGATCTGAACAAGTCAAAAAAAGAACTCAACCGCATTATTACCGAGATGACTGCTATAATGAAAAAACAGTTCGCGGAGCAGTTTGTGAAAATAAACGAAAACTTCAACATGGTCTTTTCCCGTCTGTTCGGCGGCGGCCGTGCGAAGCTCAGCCTGTCGGACCCCGACAATGTGCTTGAAAGCGGCATTGAGATCGAGGCACAGCCTCCCGGCAAAAAACTTCAGAGCCTAACTCTGCTTTCGGGCGGCGAAAAAGCGCTTTCGGCGATAGCTCTCCTGTTTGCGATTCTCAATGTGAGGCCGACCCCGTTTTGCATACTTGACGAGGTCGAAGCCGCGCTTGACGATGTTAACGTTTACCGCTTTGCGGGATACTTAAAACGCTACAGCGAGAGCACGCAGTTTATCGTTGTGACCCACAAACGCGGAACTATGGAGGCAGCGAATGTATTGTACGGCGTTACAATGCAGGAAAAAGGCGTATCTAAATTATTATCATTAAATATAGACGAGGTGAGTGAATAATGGGTTTATTCAGCAAATTAAAAAACAGTTTAAGCAAAACAAAAGAGTCGATCAACGAGAAATTCAACTCGGTTATAAAAACGTTTAAAAAGATAGACGACGACCTGTTCGACGAGCTCGAGGAAGCGCTTATCACCGCCGATCTGGGCGTTAACACTTCAATGGACATAATAGAGAAACTCAGGGAGGCCGCTGACGAAAAAAAGCTCCGCGACAGCTATGAGCTGAAGTCAGAGCTTAACCGCATAATGACCGAGATACTTGAGGACGGCGATAATTCGGTTGAGCTTTACGGAACGCCCGCCGTCATTATGGTTATCGGCGTGAACGGCGTAGGCAAGACCACATCGATCGGAAAGCTGGCGAATCTCTATAAAAATCAGGGAAAATCGGTTCTGATAGCTGCGGCCGACACTTTCCGCGCCGCGGCAATCGAACAGCTTGAGGTCTGGGCGGACAGAGCCGATGTTAAAATCATCAAGCAGCAGGAGGGCTCTGATCCGGCGGCCGTTATTTTTGACGCGGTGAACGCTGCGAAGGCGCGCGGAATCGACGTGCTGCTCTGCGACACCGCGGGCAGGCTTCACAACAAAAAGAATCTTATGGCCGAACTGAAAAAAATCTACAGGATCCTTGACCGCGAGCTTCCGGACTCAAGCAAAGAGGTGCTGCTGGAGTCCGGAAGCACCTCTTTGCTTGAGT
>CANQLT010000108.1 GCA_947624775.1 uncultured Monoglobus sp. | reverse complement strand
AAAATATTTCAAAAAAAGAACCAAGTCCTTTTTCTGAACTTGGTTCTTTGCTCTCTTTCTTAACTTAATGACATTGGTCAAACCCTCTTTTTATTTATACAGTTACCGTATTGAAATAATATTTTTAACAAATTGTTAACAAAAGTCTTGAAATTTATTGGAAAATCTGTTATTATATTTTTAATAATATACTTTAAGGACGGTGATTTGATTCATGCAATTCTTTCAGCCGATGCTTGACGGCTTGTACGCCACATTTATTTATGACGACAGATGGGTATTGTTTGTTCGCGGCTTGGGTTACACTCTGTTGATCTCGCTTTTTGCCGTGCTGTTCGGCCTTATTCTCGGTATTTTGGCCGCGCTTGGCAGACTTTCAAAGGTCAAGATCCTAAACTGGATAGCGGGCCTTTATATTGACGTTATCAGAGGCACGCCTACCATGGTTCAAGTTCTGATATTCTATTTCGTTATTCTTGCGGGCGCAAGAAGCATACCTGCTTGGTTTGTGGGCGTTATAGCGTTCAGCATCAACAGCGGCGCGTATATCGCGGAAATTGTGCGCGGAGGCATTCTTTCGATAAACAAAGGACAAACCGAGGCTGGTCGTTCTTTGGGATTGACCCAGGCTCAGACCATGAGGCTCATTATTATGCCCCAGACACTTAAAAATATTCTTCCTGCTCTTGTTAACGAGTTTATCGTGCTCATCAAAGAGACGGCCGTTATAGGTATGATCAACAACATCGACCTTTTGGGCGCGGCAAAAAAAGTCCAGACGCTTACATATGACTTCTTATGGCCGCTGCTGTCCTGCGCGATAATATACTATGTGGTTATCAAAATCTTTTCCATGCTTTTATCAAGACTGGAAAAGAGACTTCGCGCCAGCGATGACAGACGTTAGGAGGGTTAATTTATGTCAATGATAGAAGTTAAAAACTTAAAAAAGAGCTTCGGTGATCACGTCGTCTTAAAAGATATTACCGAAAGCATTGAAAAAGGCGAAAAAATCGTTGTTATAGGTCCCTCCGGCAGCGGCAAGTCAACGTTTCTGCGCTGCATAAACCGACTTGAAGAGCCGACAGGCGGTCATATTTACATAGACGGCGAGGATATTTGCGATAAGAAATGCAATATAAATCATGTGCGCGAAAAAATGGGAATGGTTTTTCAGCAGTTTAATCTGTTTCCGCATCTGACTGTGCTTGAAAATATAACTCTCGCGCCCCTCAATGTAAAAAAACAGAACAAGGACTCGGCGAAACGCAGAGCGATGGAACTTCTTAAAACTGTCGGTCTTGAAGAAAAGGCGGACTCATATCCCGGACAGCTTTCGGGAGGCCAGCAGCAGAGAATAGCTATCGCGAGAGCACTCGCGATGGATCCCGAAATTATGCTGTTTGACGAGCCAACATCAGCTCTCGATCCAGAGATGGTCGGAGAGGTTCTGGATGTTATGAAAAAACTCGCGGACGAGGGAATGACTATGGTCGTTGTCACTCACGAGATGGGATTTGCCAGAGAAATTGCCTCCCGAGTTTTCTTTATGGACGAGGGAATTGTTTATGAGCAGGGAACTCCCTCCGAGATTTTTGACACGCCGCAAAACCCCAGAACACAGTCATTTTTAAGCAAAATATTATAAAAAAATATAAAAATTTTAAAAGGAGAGATTTACATGAAAAATTGGAAAAAAGCATTGGCGCTGGTTCTCGCGTTGTCGCTGTGCGTATGCCTTTTGGCGGCGTGCGGAGGCACAACCTCAACCAACACAACAACAAATGACGCCGATAAGGCTGCCGACACCGAGGCGGGCGGAGAGCTTATAATGGCAACAAACGCGGCCTTCCCTCCGTTCGAATTCACGACTTCAAACGGTCTTGTGGGAGAGTATGACGGCATTGATATCGCTATCGCTCAGAAAATCGCTGAGAAGGCGGGCAAGACGCTCAAAGTTTCGGACATGGAGTTTGACGGAATCATTGCTGCCGTATCAACAGGAAAGGTTGACATGGGCATTGCCGGCATGACTGTCACGGAAGAGAGAAAGAATAACGTTGACTTTTCGGATCCCTATTATGTTGCCGAGCAGGTTATCGTTGTTCCCGAGGACAGCGACATCGCTTCTGCCGAAGATCTGAAAAACGACAAAAAAGTCGGGGTTGTTATCGGTTACACGGCCGACACGATCGTGACCGAGGATCTCGCGCTTGACGAGGCGAATATCGTTCGCGCCAACAGAGGCATTGATGTTGTTCAGGACGTTAAGAACGGCAGACTTGACGCTGTTGTTATTGATTCGTACACAGGCATAAAGCTTG
The DNA here is from genome assembly GCA_947624775.1 of uncultured Monoglobus sp. GTDB lineage: Bacteria > Bacillota > Clostridia > Monoglobales > Monoglobaceae > Monoglobus. The sequence goes on along the minus strand of CANQLT010000108.1, from coordinate 6,982 downwards.
CCGAAAGCACAGGACTCAAGGTCGTTGAGGACGAGGAAGCATTTGCCGCTGAGGAGTACGCTATCGCGGTTAAGAAAGGCAATTCCGAGCTGCTCGAGACGATCAACGCCACGCTTGCCGAGATGAAAGAGAACGGCGAGATCGAGGAACTGGCCGCGAAGTATAATGACACAGCAGTTGAAGAGTAATATCGGCATCATACGTTTTTGCGCAAAATTCTTATTGTTGCTTCTTTGTGCGCTGCTTGTTTCGATTCCCGCGCAGGCTTACACACCCGAAACGGAAAAAGATTATTCGTGTGCATCTGATTATTTCGCGGTATCACACATTGACACAAACGGTCAAATGTATGTCGGGATCCGCGTGAATCGTATCACTTACAGCGCGGATTTTGAAAACTGGACGGTCATCGACGGTCTTCCGGATGTTAACACAGTCATTTATCTTGACGGCGCGTTTCGCGCTGTAGGTAAGGGAGTGACGCTCGTGTCGCGCGACGGAATAAATTGGGAACAGTACACCAATAATCTTCCCGCGCCGCCCGATGATTTGAACACAGCGCGTATTAATGACAGAGCCGTTATTTTCGCAAATGATTATAACGGCTCTGTCGGCACGTACAGCACAACCGACGGCATAGAATTTAAACGAATCGAAGGTTTTCCCGACGGAATCAAGCTTTATAATGTTAACGGACTGCTGATGGGTGAATCGCACGAATATATGCGCGGAATATATTATTCAAGCGACGGCATCAATTTTGAAAAAACGCTTATTCCCGGATATGATGAATCCTACGGACCGTTTAATGTGAGCTTTGACGGCGAGAATTATGTCGTTAATGATTTCTGGCGCGAAATTGACGACGAAGCCTTCGCGTACCGCTATACATCGTCGGATCTTAAAAATTGGACAGAAAGCGTTGTTCCGCGCGCGGAGCTTCTTTCAAATAATGAAAGCTGCGTTCGAATCGGAGACGAATTAAATATTTTCGATCAAAACGGCGGCAATTACGTATTAAAGAACGGCGAACGCTCCGATGGAAAATACAACATGCGCAGCGGTTCATATCCGAACATGGGTTATGTATTTTATAACTTTAGCGATTACGGCGTTCTGGCTTGGTCAAGTGATAAAATAATTTATCACATTACCGACGGCGGAGAATTTAAATCCTTTGATTTTAGCTCGGTTGACAGCGGATTTTCGGACGAGTATCGCACCGAAGGCAGTCTCGCCTCAAACGGTGCCGATGTTTTGGAAACCGAGTTTATAGAGCGCGGCAGTTGGGAGTATTATGAGGATAACAATGAGATAATCGGAACGATAACCCGACCTGACGGTACGTCATATGAGGTCGTGTATGAAGACGCGACCGGAGACACAGTCGATGTTTTTGGCGGCGACGGTTATTTTGTGCTTAGGACGCGATATGACAAGTTTTATTATTCCTGCGACGGTATCACACGCAACGATGTTATTGATTTCCCGTCCGTCGTAACTCAGTTTAAAATGGATAACGGAGAGTTTCGATATCTCGGCGACAACAATGTGATCTATACGGGCAGGATACCTAATATGAACGACAATTATCCGGTTTCACCGATGGTTGCGTTAAACGGCAGATATTTAAGCTTTGTCACGCCGCCAATTATTGAAAACGACCGCATACTTATCCCTATACGGTTTTTGTTTGAGCAGACCGGCGCGAATGTCGAATGGGATGATGTTTCAAAAACGGTGACGATCGTTGGTAATAAAACAGTCGTTTTAACTGTCGGAGACAAAACAGCCCGCGTTGACGGTGATTTCCGAGCAATGGACGTGCCTCCCAAGATCGTGAATGATAAAACTCTGATACCGCTCAGGTTTGTCGCTGAAAATTTGGGTTTTAATGTTGAATGGGACGATGCTTCCAAAACAGCTGACATAAATTTATAGAATAAATAATACAAAATAAATGCACCTCAAAAGTCAAACGCTTTTGGGGTGCGCATTTTTAACATATTCTAACCGATATATTTGACTATTATATCGCCCATTTCTTTGGTTCCGAGAAGCTTTCCGCCTTCGTCCATGATATCGGCGGTCCTGTAACCATCGTTTAACACATTTGTGACCGCATCTTCGATGTTCTTGGCTTCCTCCATAAGTCCGAAGCTGTCGCGCAGCATCATGGCGCAGGACAGGATCGTTGCGATCGGGTTCGCTATATTTTTGCCAGCTATATCGGGAGCGCTGCCGTGGATAGGCTCATACATGCCAAGCGAACTGTCGCCGAGAGATGATGAGGGGAGCATTCCGATTGAACCCGTCGTCATGCTTGCCTCGTCGGAAAGGATGTCGCCGAACATGTTCTCGGTAACGATAACGTCAAACTGACCCGGATTTCTCACAAGCTGCATCGCGCAGTTGTCAACCAGCATATCCGAATACTCGACCTCGGGATATTCCTTGGCGAGCTCGTGCATAGTCTCGCGCCAGAGACGCGATGTTTCGATAACGTTCGCCTTGTCAACGCTTGTCACCTTTTTGCGGTCGCGCTTCATCGCCAGTTCAAACGCTACCTTGCCGATCCTCTTTATCTCGCTTACAGCGTATTTGAGCTCGTCATAGGCTTCCTCATCGCCCGTGCTCTCGTTTCTTCTGCCTCTGTCGCCAAAATAAAGGCCGCCCGTCAGCTCGCGTACTATAACCAGATCAAGACCGCCTTCTGAAATTTCAGGTTTGAGCGGACACGCGCCTGCAAGCGCGTCATGAAGCTTTGCGGGTCTGATGTTCGCGAAGAGGCCGAGCTCCGATCTGAGACCGAGCAGAGCCTTTTCAGGTCTTAAATGTCCGGGGAGCGTGTCCCATTTGGGGCCGCCGACCGCGCCCAGAAGCACCGAATCGGACGCCTTGGCTATCTTGACCGATTCCTCGGGCAGCGGCGCGCCTGTTTCATCAATAGCGCATCCGCCCGCCAAAATATCGGTGTACTCAAAAGTGTGGCCGTATTTTTCACCTATCTTGTCAAGAACTTTTTCGGCTTCGATAATGATCTCTGGACCAATTCCGTCACCTTTTACTACTGCTAATTTTATGTTCATGGTAAGTTTCCTTTCTTTGTTATTATAAAACCGATGCCGTATTTTTTATCCGAACGGGCGGCCGGGGTCGTCTGCCCCTACGATTTTAATATGCGTCCGGTAATAAATACTAATTTAGCGAGTTCATCAGCCCGTTTTTGTTGATTATTTCCTTAATGAATTCCGGGAACGGCTCGGCCTTGAATTCCTTGCCTGTGGTTATGTCCTTAATAATTCCCGTGTCAAAATCAACTTCAACCTCGTCGCCGTCGTTTATGTTCTCAGCGGCCTCGGGGCACTCCATGATCGGAAGTCCGATATTTATGGCGTTGCGGTAAAAGATTCTCGCGAAGGTCGCTGCAATAACGCAGCCGATACCCGAAGCCTTGATTGCTATGGGAGCATGCTCGCGCGAAGAGCCGCAGCCGAAATTGTTGCGGGCAACCATAATATCACCCTGCTCTACGTTATTTACAAAATCCTTGTCTATATCCTCCATGCAGTGCGCCGCGAGTTCCGAAGGCTCCGAAGAATTCAGATAGCGCGCGGGGATAATAACGTCGGTGTCAACGTTGTCAAGATACTTATGTACTTTGCCTTTTGCGTTCACTTGTTCTTCCTCCTTTCTATATCTCGTCGGGGCCGCAGATGTAACCCTTTATTGCCGAAGCGGCCGCAACGACCGGGCTCGCCAGATAAACCTCGGACTCGGGATGACCCATTCTGCCGACAAAATTTCTGTTTGATGTGGAGATCGCTCTCTCGCCCTTGGCGAGTATACCCATGTGGCCGCCGAGGCAGGGGCCGCAGGTGGGCGTTGAAATAACGCAGCCAGCGTCCATAAATATGTCAAACAGGCCTTCTTTCATAGCCTCGCGGTATATCTTCTGGGTGGCGGGAATAATGATGGCTCTGACGTTTTTAGCCACATGTTTTCCCTTAAATATCTCGGCTGCCTTTTCAAGGTCCTCAAGACGTCCGTTTGTGCAGGAACCAATCACGCACTGGTCGAGCTTGACTTCGCCGACCTCGTCGATCGTCTTTGTGTTCTCGGGAAGATGAGGGAACGCGACCGTAGGCTTAAGCGCCGACAGATCAATGTCGTAAACCGCGTCATACTGGGCGTCGCTGTCTGCTGTATATATCTTATATTCGCGGTCAACTCTTTCGTCAAGATAAGCCTTTGTCACGTCGTCTACTTCAAATATGCCGTTTTTGCCGCCCGCCTCGATCGCCATGTTTGCCATTGTCAGACGGTCGTCTATCGACAGATATTTGAGACCGTCGCCTCCAAACTCCATTGATTTATAGAGCGCGCCGTCAACGCCAATCATTCCGATTATATGCAGTATAACGTCCTTACCCGATATCCACTTTGCGGGCTTGCCCGTAAGGTTAAATTTGAGCGCCGACGGAACTTTGAACCATGCCTCTCCGGTCGCCATTCCGGCGGCCATATCGGTAGAGCCGACGCCGGTCGAAAACGCTCCGACAGCGCCATATGTGCAGGTGTGGGAGTCAGCGCCGATTATAACTTCGCCGGGAGCCACAAGACCTTTTTCGGGAAGCAGCGCGTGCTCAACTCCCATCTCGCCAACATCATAAAAATTGGTAACGTCTTTATCGCCGGCGAACTCGCGGCACATCTTGCAGTGTTCGGCCGACTTTATGTCCTTGTTGGGCGTGAAATGGTCAAGCACGATCGAAACCTTGTCTTTGTCAAAAACCTTGTCAAATCCCGCTGCCTTAAATTCCTTGATAGCAACAGGCGTGGTAACGTCGTTTCCCAGAACCATGTCAAGCTTTGCTTTGATAAGCTGTCCGGCTTTAACGCTTTCAAGTCCCGCGTGGTCAGCCAGGATTTTTTGTGTCATTGTCATGCCCATATTCTTATTCCTCCTTCATTAATTTGTATTCAACCGATTCAACCAGCGCTATCCACGAGGCCGCTATAACGTCCTCCGAAACGCCTACTGTCGTCCAGCTTCCGGTCTCGTCTCTGCTTTCTATCAGAACGCGTACCTTGGCGCCGGTAGCCTGCTGCGGCTCAAGAACTCTTACCTTGTAGTCGGTAAGGTGCACGTCGCTGAGCTCGGGATAGAATCCCTCGAGTACGCGCCGCAGCGCGTTATCCAAAGCGTGAACCGGGCCGTTTCCCTCCGCGGCGGTTATCTCGGTTTTATCGCCTACCGTGATCTTAATTATCGCGGAGGCGCTGAAATCGTTTTCCTCGGGCTCGACTATCGTTTTAAAATAGTTGAGCGTGAAATAGTTTTTCTTTTGCTTTAAAACATCTTTGACTAACAGTTCAAAGCTGGCTTCCGCCGCCTCAAACGAGTATCCTTCATATTCAAGCTGCTTTACTCTCGCGCAGATCTCAGCGATCTCGGGGGAGTCCTTGGTAAGCTCGGGGGCTATTTTGCTGATTTTTTTCAGCACCGTTCCGCGACCCGCGACTTCGCTCATCAAAAATCTGCGCTCGTTGCCTATGCTCTCGGGAGCAATATGCTCAAATGACGCCGACTCTTTAGCCACAGCGTCAATGTGCATTCCCGCTTTGTGCGAAAACGCCGAGCCGCCCACATAAGGCATGCCCTTAAACAGCGATAAATTCGCGATCTCGGATATCCATCTGGCGGTCCTTGTGAAACGCTCAAGATTTTTTTCAGGCACGCAGCGATAATCCTGCTTTATTTGAAGATTGGGTATCACGGTAGATAAATTCGCGTTTCCGCATCTTTCTCCGTAGCCCAGATATGTGCCCTGAACATGCCGCGCACCCGCCTTTACAGCAGCCAACGAGTTTGCCGCAGCGCATCCACTGTCGTTGTGGCAGTGGATTCCGATTACTGTATCGGGAAACTCCGCGCAGGTCTCGGCGGTTATTTTCTCGACTTCATCGGGAAGGCAGCCGCCGTTGGTTTCACATAAAACAATTCTGTCAGCGCCCGCGTCGATTGCGGCCTTTAACGCCGATTTGGCGTATTCGGGATTGCGTTTGAATCCGTCAAAATAATGCTCGGCGTCAAATATTACCTCTTTTTTGTGAGCTTTGAAAAATTTGACAGTGTCGTGGATCATTCGCAGATTTTCGGAAAGCGATGTCTTGATAATATCGGTCACATGCAGGTCCCATGATTTGCCGAAGATAGCAATAACGTCGGTGTTCGCAGTGAGCAGCGATTTGCAGTTGTCGTCATGCTCGGGTGATATCTCTTTTCTGCAAGTCGAGCCGAAAGCTACCAAGCGGGCGTGGTGCATTTTGGCGCGGTCTATAGTTTCAAAGAATTCAAGATCCTTTGGATTTGAGCCGGGGTTCCCTGCCTCTATGTAATCCGCGCCCACATAGTCAAGCGCTTTGACTATATTAAGCTTATCCTCAATCGAAAACGATATGCCCTCGCCCTGCGCCCCGTCTCTTAAAGTTGAGTCAAAGATCTCAATGTTTTTTTCTTCTCTGCCGCCGAGGCGGCTGTTGATATTCAAATAAACACACCTCGTTTAGAAAAGGCGGCGGTCGTTTGCCGCCGCCTTAAAGTCAAGAGTTTATTTCTCGTCGTTCCACGAATAGAGCTTTCTGATCTCTCTGCCGACATGCTCAAGCTGGTGATCAGCCTTGATCCTTCTTGTGGCGTTGAAGTGGGGACGATTAACAGCGTTCTCTGTGATCCAGCTCTTGGCAAATGTTCCGTCCTGAATCTCGCTGAGGACCTTTTTCATCTCTTTCTTGGTGTCCTCGGTGATTATTCTCTTGCCTATCTCATAGTCGCCGTACTCGGCTGTGTCGGAGATCGAGTGTCTCATCTCGCCGAAACCACCGTGATAAATAAGGTCAACGATAAGCTTCATCTCATGGATGCACTCGAAGTACGCGTTCTGGGGATCATAGCCCGCCTCAACCAGAGTTTCAAAGC
>CANQLT010000107.1 GCA_947624775.1 uncultured Monoglobus sp. | reverse complement strand
GGTTTTTATCACATCTCCGACCTCGCCCAGCACGCGTCCGTTCTCCTCGCGTACCTCAAGGCCAAGTATATCCGCCACAAAATACCGTCCCTCGGGCAGGGGTATGTCCTCGCGGTTTATATACACGATCTTGTTTTTGAGAAGTTCCGCCGCGTTCATGTCGTCAACGCCCGCGAGCTTGACGATCTGACAGGTTTTGTGATACCTGTTGCGCTCGATATCGTACTCTTTGCCGTCTATTATAAGATACTCAAGCTCGTCAAACACATACGGATCGTCGCACCAGGGCTGTATCTTGACCTCGCCGCGTATTCCGTGGGTGTTCACAAGCTTGCCTATTTCAAGCATATCGTTCATAATATTCTCCTTAAATAAGCCGATCAATAAAAATTCAGACATCCGCTGCGCGCGGACATCTGAACCTGGCCGTGTTTAAATAATGTCAACAACCACTTTTTTGTTAACGCGGTTGCCGGCACTTTTGATTACGGTTCTTATAGCCTTGGCGATCCTGCCCTGTTTTCCGATGACCTTGCCCATGTCGTTCTCTGCGACATGAAGCTTGAGGACGGTCAGGTTTTCTTTCTCTACAACCTCGACCTCCACCGCGTCGGGCTCGCTCACCATGGATTTGGCTATAAATGTCAGCAATTCTTTCATACTGATTCTCCTTTTTGCCGTAAGCTTTAACTAATCAATAATGCCCTTTTTCTTTAACAATCTCTTAACTGTGTCGGTGGGCTGAGCGCCGTTCTTGATCCACTTCTGAACCTTCTCCGCGTCAAACTCTACCGCCGCGGGCTCAACCATCGGGTTGTATGTTCCCACCTGCTCAATAAATCTGCCGTCTCTGGGAAATCTCGAGTCCGCAACTACCACGCGGTAAAACGGATTCTTCTTCGCGCCCATTCTCTTTAAACGAATTTTTACTGCCATTTTTTAAATCCTCCAAAAATATATATTTATTTAATTAATTTTCTAATCAAGCCTAGTCCCTAGATCCTATTCCCTAGTCCCTAGTCCCTACATGAACATTCCCGGCGGGAAACCTCCGCGGCCCATCTTTTTCATTTTTTTGTTCATATTGCCGCCCGAAAGCTGCTTCATCATGCGCTGCATCTGGTCGAACTGCTTGAGCAGGGAATTGACCTCCACGATCGAGACTCCGCTGCCTTTGGCGACGCGCTCCTTGCGCGAGGGCGTCAGCTTATCTTTAAGCTCCCTCTCGTTCGGCGTCATCGACTTGATTATCGCCTCGATATGCGCCATCTTTTTCTCGTCAACCTGGGCGTTTTTAAGAACCTTGGAATTGATGCCGGGGATCATGCCCAGCACGTTCTGTATCGGGCCCATATTCTTCATCTGCTCCATCTGGTCGAGAAAGTCGGTGAAAGTGAAACGCTGCGTTCTCAGCTTCTTTTCAAGCTCCTCGGCCTTTTTCATATCAAGCGCCTGTTCCGCCTTTTCGATCAGGCTGAGCATATCGCCCATACCCAGTATTCTGGAAGCCATGCGGTCAGGATGGAACTGCTCTATATCAGTCAACTTCTCGCCCATGCCGCAGAACTTTATCGGCTTTCCGGTGACCGCGCGGACCGAAAGCGCCGCGCCGCCTCTGGTGTCGCCGTCCAGCTTGGTGAGCACCACGCCCGATATCTCAAGCTCGCTGTTGAACTTATCCGCCACGTTTACCGCGTCCTGTCCGGTCATTGCGTCGACTACCAGAAGTATCTCGGTCGGCTCTGTTTCCGCCTCGATCTCTTTCAGCTCGTCCATGAGCTGCTCGTCGATATGGAGACGTCCGGCGGTGTCTATGATAAGCACGTCGTTCGCGTGATTTTTCGCGTGTTCAAGGCCTCGGCAGGCGATGCCGACCGCGTCGGTCACGCCTTCCTCGGCGTATACGGGCAGCTCCAGCTGTCCGCCGACCACCTGCAGCTGCTTGACCGCGGCGGGTCTATAGACATCGCAGGCGCAAAGCAGCGGGCGCTTGCCCTGCTTTTTGAGCATACCGCCCAGCTTGGCGGCCGTGGTGGTCTTGCCGGCGCCCTGAAGGCCGGCCATCATTATAACGGTCGGGGGCTTTGGCGAGATCGTCAGTTTCTCGGCCTCGCCGCCCATAAGCTTTATAAGCTCCTCGTTTACTATTTTTATCACCTGCTGCGCCGGAGTCAGCGACTCCATAACCTCGGCGCCGCTCGCGCGCTCGGAGACGTCCTTCACAAAGTTTCTCACAACTTTGAAATTAACGTCCGCCTCAAGCAGCGCCAGCTTTACCTCGCGCATGGCGGCCTTTAAGTCCTTTTCGGACACTTTGCCTTTGCCGCGCAGCTTTTTAAAAGTGTTCTGCAGCTTTTCGGATAAGCTTTCAAATGCCATAAATACACCTCATCTATTCGTTCAAACCGTTGATCTCCTGTATTATCATAAGTATGTCGTTTATCTTGTGTTTCATATTGTCGGACAGATCCTTGTTTTCGGGCGACGCCTCGATCTCCTTGATTATCTCGTCAATACGCTCAAGGTCGCCGCGAATGCTTAAAAATTTCGCTGCAAGACCCAAACGGTCCTCGGCGTCGAGCAGAGCACTCTCAGCGCGCATTATGTTGTCGCGCACGCCTTGGCGCGTTATACCCATATGAACGCCGATCTCGGACAGGGAAAGATCCTCGTTGTAATAGAGATCGATGCTCTCCGCCTGACGCTCGGTCAGCAGGTTCCTATAAAAATCAAACAAAAGTGAAATTTTAACATTTTTTTCCATAGTATAACACCCGTTTTATAAATGTTCCGCCCACGCCGCATTATAGAACGCGGGGATACACGAACGTTTTCCGCCAAATTATTTCCGCGTATTCGCTATTCGCTAATCCCTACGTTGACCCCTCTCCGCCCGCAAGCGGGCACCATTAATGAAGCGCTTGGTGAAAATCGCAAGCGATTTTCAAAGGTCGCTTTGAACCCGCAAGCAAGCTTGCTGATTATCCCCAAGGGGCGAGGCATTTAGCGGAGCCAACCATAGAACGCGGAGGTATACGTTGTGTTTTGCGCTCACTTTCTCCGCGTATTCACTATTCGCTAATCCCTAATCCCTACGTTAGTAAAGCCGTTTTGCTTTACAGCTTATATATTTTAAACTATTTACAATAATTTGTCAAGGTTTTTTTGCAAAAAAATTCGGGCGCCGAGCGCCCGATTTTTGTGTGTGCTGTTTAATCGAGGAAGTATACGTTGACGTTTCGTCTGCCAAACTCATAGCACTGAGATCTTGACCAGTAGAACAGGTCTACTCTGTGGCCCTTGATGGCTCCGCCGCAGTCACCGGCAATGGCGTATCCGTAAATATACTTGCCGTCGCAGGACTCGATATACATCTTTGTTCCGTAGGGGATGACGCTGGGGTCAACGGCGATAACGCCGTATCCCATCGGCATGCCCGTTGAGGTAACGCCCGCCCAAGGACCATTGTCCGCGGGAGACGCGTCATAGGCTGTCGCCTCGAACACTTCCATCTTTGAATAATTTGTGGGACGGGTCGCGGGGATCTTTCCTACCTCGAACTCCTCCTGGGGAGAATACTCGATGATCTCATCGACAGGCTCTGCGAGCACGATGTCGCCGATCCTCTCTCTTGAGACTTCCGCTCCGTCACTGTACTTAATGCTGTATTTGATCTCTCTTTCACCGTCCGCGCCGCTCTGAACAACGACCTTCTCGCCGGGGGCAAGAGACGCGTTCTCACGCTCGATAGTGTTATAAGCGATAGGCTCTGTCACGGTAACGATCTGGCTGTTGTCTTGATTAATTATTATCTCGTCGCCCGACTCGATAACATCGGTCATTCTGGGAGTAACCTGCTCCTCCGAGGCGGTTATTCCAACCTCCGCCAGAACATCGGCAACCAGCTTCTTGGTTGTGGTGTACTGAGACGAAACACCGTTGATCGTGATCTTAACGGGCATCGCTCTGTAAATCTCGATAACCGAATCGCCGGTAATCTTTTCGTTAAGCGCAACATTGGTCTTATCACCGCTGCCGAGCTCTATACCTTGCTTGTCGAGAACCGTCTGAACGGTCGCGCCTGTCGTCTTTACCGTTATGGGCGCGTTTCCCGAATCATATATGGTAACATTGCTTGGCGTCGCGTACGCAAATCCGCTGCCTACCGCTGCGACAAGAGTTGCGCATACGGCCGCGGCAATTAAATTGTGGGCTGACAAGCTGAATTTTCTTATCAGTCGTGTAAACATCGAATCACCTCAAATAAAATTTTATCCGGAAAAAACCGGTAAATGTCCTTGTTACAGTTGCTATTATATAGCCTTTCCAAAAATCCGTCAAAAGTCCGAAACCGCTTTAAATTTATTAAAATTGATTTAATGTCAATATTTTCAAAAAATAAAGCAATCTCTTGCGTATTCTCGATTTTACTCTGTATTTCTCTTATTTTCGCAATATTTTTTCGACAAGTCGGCAAATTTGGTTATTGTGCTAAAAGCGGTTTTCTGTTATACTTATTTTATGGCATTATATCAGGAATTTAGCGCGAAAAAACTAATATTTTGCTTTGTAACAAAAATGTAACACAAATGTAACAATAATAAATCACATACCCCAAAACTGCCGAAAACGCCGTAATTACGTTGATTTCGGGCGTTTGGACAAAAGTACGGGCAAAGCGTTTTGTGAAATTTGCACAATTAAATCAAAAAAACATTATAAGGTTTTAACAGATGAATAAAATATGAACAAAAACTTAAAAATATGAATAAAATGTGAACAAGATTGGGAGACAAATTGTTATGAACAGATGGTTAACCAAAGAAAATGAGCGTATCGACGACTTAGATCCGCTCGATTTGAAAATAATTCAGAACCCGACGCAGTTTTGTTTCGGGATAGACGCAGTGATCTTGGCGGATTTCGCAGCAAAATCAGTTAAAAAGCGCGCCAAAGTTCTGGATATGTGCGCCGGGAACGGGATAATAACGCTGCTTCTGACCCACAAATCCGAGGCGGAGCGCATTACCGCCCTTGAAATTCAGGAGGACGTGGCGGAGATGGCCGACCGCTCTATCCGCATGAACGGCCTTGCGGACAGAGCCGAGATGATATGCGGCGATCTGAAACAAGCCCCCGAAATATTTGGCAGAGGCGTTTTTGACAATATAATATGCAATCCGCCATACAAAGAGAGCGGCGGGGGCCTCAGGAGCAAAAACCCGTCGGCGGCCATAGCACGGCACGAGATAATGTGCAGCCTTGAGGACGTGGTAAGTTCGGCCGCCGCGCTGCTGAAGCCCCTCGGCAAGCTGAGCGTGATACACCGCCCCGAACGCTTGGCCGACCTGCTTATATTAATGAAACAAAACAAGATCGAGCCCAAGCGTCTGCGAGCGGTCTACCCTTCATACAAAAAGGCTGCGTCGATGGTTCTGGTCGAGGGCTCAAGAGGCGGCAGACCCAAGCTTATCTGCGAACCGCCCCTTTATATATATGAAGAAAACGGCGAATACACCGACGAGATAAATATAATATATGAAAGAAAATAAGGAGAATATCATGGAAAATAATTTCGGAAAGCTGTATCTTTGCCCAACTCCCATCGGAAACTTGGGCGACATAACCGAAAGGACGCTAAAGACCCTTGAGAGCGTTGACTTGATCGCCGCTGAAGATACGAGGGTCAGCGTCAAGCTTTTGAACCGGTTCGGCATAAAAAAACCGCTCACCAGCTACTACGAGCACAACAAGCGGGAAAAAGGCAACTATCTTTTGGACAAGCTCAAAAGCGGCGAAAATATCGCGGTCGTGACCGACGCGGGTATGCCCGGAATATCCGACCCCGGTGAGGACATTGTGCGTCTGTGCCGCGAAAACGGGATAGAGGTCGAGGCTCTGCCGGGCGCCTGCGCCTTTGCCACGGCGCTGGTCTCCTCGGGTCTGCCCACAGGAAGATTCACGTTTGAGGGATTTTTGTCGGTAAACAAAAAAAGCCGCCGTGAGCATCTGGAAAGCCTCAAAGACGAGACGCGAACCATGATATTTTACGAGGCGCCCCACAAGCTGCCCTATACTCTGCGGGACATGGCGGAGGCCTTCGGCGGCGGACGCCAAATCGTTATAGCCCGGGAAATCACCAAAAAACACGAGGAATATCTGAGCCTGACGCTTGATAAGGCAATAAGTCATTTTGAGGAAACACCGCCCAAAGGCGAGTTTGTGCTGATCATCCGAGGCGCCGAGCAAAAATCCGAGCCCGCTGTGGCGGCGGACGCGGAAACGCTGATAAAATCCTGCATGGCGGAAAACATAAAAGGCAAGTCTATAGCCAAAATAGTCTCGGAAACTCTGGGTATCCCCAAAAACCATGCCTATTCTATGTATCTTGAGCTCAACAAATAAAAAATTCGCTTTCGTTTATGCCGAGATAAACGAAAGCGGATTTTTATTTTATCGCGATAAACGCCACCTGGCGCCCGGTGTGCTCCTTGTGGGTCCTGTAGGAATAATACCTGTCGGAATTGCAGATCGTACATTCCTCCGAGACGAATATATTCTCGGCTCTGACGCCCTCGGCGGCGATCATATCGCGGTTCGCCGCCCACAGATCCACATGGAACTTGTCATTCGGCTTCGGTATTCTGTATTTTTCGTCAAAATTCTCGGCAGTCGCGCGGTCAACCTCAAAGCAGCACGGGCCTATGCTCGGTCCTATCGCGGCAATAATGTCGCGCGGGTCGCAGCCGAATTTTTCGCGCATGAGCCGCACGGTCTTTCCGCCGATATTTTGAGCCGTGCCGCGCCAGCCCGCATGGGACGCGGCCACAATTTTTTTCACCGTGTCGCACAGCAGCAGCGGCACGCAGTCGGCGGTGAAAATTATCAGCGTTACACCCCTCTCGGCGGTGATAAGCCCGTCGGTGTCGCGGATATCGCTGTCCACCTGAAAAATGCCCTTGCCGCAGTCGGCGCTCGTGACGATCCTGATATTGTCGGTATGGGTCTGGCGGGCGCACACCGCGCGCCTTATGTCAAATCCAATATCCTCGGCCAGCAGCTTGTAGTTTTCAAGCACGCTTTCGGGCTCGTCGCCCACGCGGAAACCAAAGTTGAAGCCCTCGATCCTGCCGCGACTCACTCCGCCGCTCCGCCGCGTGAAGCCGTTTATAAAGCCAGAGTCGCTCATTTTTTTGAGCGCGATACAGCTCCTGTCGGCATTTTTTATCTCATAAAATTCCTTGTTCATATCATTGCTCTCCCTCGATGTTCACCCGATGCACCGCGGTGACTTTTTTCGTTCTGTTGTCGATGTCAAACACGCAGCCGCTGAGCCGCACCTCTCCCTCGGTCTCCTTCATGAACTTCACGCGCTTGCCCGATTTCATGAAATAGTCGAGCACTATATCTATCTTTGTGCCGATTATCGAGTTCTTGATGCCGGTCATGCCGAGGTCCGAGATAAAGCCTGTGCCTTTCGGCAGTATCTGCTCGTCGGCTGTCTGCACGTGGGTGTGGGTCCCGAACACGATCTGGGCGCGGCCGTCCAGAAAATGCCCCATTGCCAGGCGCTCGCTGGTCGCCTCGGCGTGCATATCCACAATTATAATATCGCTGTCGATTTTTTTGAGCGCCGCGTTCACCGCGTGGAACGGGCAGTCAGCGGGCGCCATGTTTACCCTGCCCACCAGGTTTATGACCGCGACCGTGGCGTATCCCATGTCGATCTCCACGTATCCGCGCCCCTCCATCTCGGGAGGGAAATTCAAGGGCCGCACAAGGCGCCGATTTTCCTCAACGGCTATCTCGCCGTTTTTGCAGCTGAACGTGTGGTTGCCCATCGTGATAACGTCGACCCCTCTGTCTATCAGGCGGTCGGCTATCTCGGGATTTATACCGTTGGTCTCGGCGGCATTCTCGGCGTTCGCCACCACAAAGTCTATTTTAAACTTGGCGCGTATCTTGTTCAGATTGCGCTCCACATACTCTCTGCCGCTTCTTCCCACTATATCGCCTATCGCAAGTATTCTCATGATAATCTCTCCTGTTTATTGATTCTTTGCCGCACCGTCTCGTAAAGCAATACTCCCGCGGCGACCGACGCGTTCAGCGATTCCGCCTCGCCGAGCATCGGTATCTTGACTAAAAAATCACAGCTCTCGCGGACAATTCTGCTCATGCCCGCGCCCTCGCTGCCGACGACGATCCCCAGCGGGCCCGACAGGTCGCTTTCAAAACAGCTGCGCTCGGCAGAAAGATCGGTTCCGGCTATCCACAGGCCGCGCTTTTTGAGCTTCTCTATCGCGGATGTCAGATTGGTCACCTTGGCGACAAGCGTGTATTCAAGGGCTCCCGCGCTGACCTTCGCCACCGTAGCGGTCAGCTGCGCGCTGCGGTTTTTTGGTATTATCACGCCGTGAGCTCCCGCGGCGTTGGCGGCCCTGATTATGCTTCCCAAATTGTGGGGATCGGTGATTCCGTCGCAGATAACCACAAAGGGCGGCTCTCCCCTCTCCTCGGCGCGGCGCAGTATATCCTCGATCTCAGCGTAGGCGTGAGCCGCCGCCAACGCGATGACGCCCTGGTGATTGGCGCCTCCGCACATTTTGTCAAGCCTGCGCGCGTCGGCAAAGTCATACCGCACGCCTTTTTCCTTGGCGAGATCTTTGATCTTTTTTATCACGGGATGATTCAGCCCATCCTGAATGTATATTCGGTCTATGACGCGCCCGGCGCTTAAAGCCTCAATAACCGGGTTCCTGCCGTATATGATATCGGTTCGGTCGCTCCCGCCCTCGTTATGGTTCCGCATAATAATTACCTCTTATCCGTTATTCTATGCACTGAGTATAACACAAAGTCAAAAATAATTCAATACGGCAAAAATTAATTTTTCATATTAAACGGGCGGAAATAAACAGCAATATTCCGGCATATCTCGCAAAGGCATAGAAAAGACGCCCCGCGGGGCGCCTTGCGTATTTATTGGGAAGAAATTAATTTGTTTTTCATTTTTGCCGCCCCAAGCCGGGACGTCGAGGGCTCATACAGCAAATCGTTAATGATCTACGGCCTTGTTTATGTTTGCAAACGGAACACTTTTGCTAAACGAACCCGCTTCGCGGCTCCGGCCATAGCCGTCCCCCACGGACTTGGTGAGTGAAATCCGTGGGGCGGACGACCTCGCATGTCCTAGATGATTTAATGATTTGTGGCCTCGTTTATTTGTGCAATCGGAATACGTTAGTGCCACGAACCCGCTTCGCGGCTCCGGCCGCAGCCTGCCCGCTTGCCTCGCCCCAAATCCGTAGGGCCGGATGCCCACATCCGGCCGGCGGCTTGTGGGCAAGCCGCCCTACGACCAACACGCGCAAAACACCGTAGGGCCGGATGCCCACATCCGGCCGGCGGCTTGTGGGCAAG
>CANQLT010000106.1 GCA_947624775.1 uncultured Monoglobus sp. | reverse complement strand
CCCCTTCCACCGCTGTCGCGTCATGTCCGCTCACGTTAATGATTTGTGGCCTCGTTTATTTGTGCAATTGGAATACAAAATGCCACGAACCCGCTTCACGGCTCCGGCCGCAGTCCCCCTCCCCCACTATCGCAGGGGAGGCAGATACCAGGCTCCCCTTTCTTTAG
Organism: uncultured Monoglobus sp.; assembly: GCA_947624775.1. Classification (GTDB taxonomy): domain Bacteria; phylum Bacillota; class Clostridia; order Monoglobales; family Monoglobaceae; genus Monoglobus. The sequence goes on along the minus strand of CANQLT010000106.1, from coordinate 9,408 downwards.
GAGGGGGAGCTGTCTGCGGAGCAGACTGAGGGGGTGGCCTATTCACTATTCGCTAATCACTAATCACTACGTTGCCTTCACCCTCGGGACGAACCCTCGGTGTCAGGTCGTATTTATTTTAGCACCGGAAGGCGCCGTTGTCAACAAAAGATTTTAAATATTTTCAAAGTAATATTTGTCGATAATGGCGTCCATTTCGAGCTTCATTTTATAGATGTCCTCGTATTTCACATCGTCGGAGCTTATCAGCTCCGCCATTCTCTGCTTTAATATCTGAATATCCTGTTCCATATTCGGCCTCCCGTTATTCTTTGGATTTTGACTTTTTTCGAATTATTATTATCGCCGCCGCGGCCGCTATCGCCGAGATCAGCGCTACAAGCTGCGATATCCTTATCGGGCCTAAGTATAGCGAATCGGTCCTCATGCCCTCTATCCAGAACCTGCCTATGCCGTACCACAATATGTAGAGGCAGAACACCTCGCCGTCAAACTTTTTGCGGCGTTTGTAGAGCAATAGCAGCAGCACGCCCATCGCGTCCCAAAGGCTCTCGTACAAAAACGTCGGGTGAACGCTCTCGGCGGCGGCAGAACCGTCGGTCGGCGCGACTGTCATGGCCCAGGGCATAGAGCAAGGTCCGCCATACGCCTCGCCGTTCACAAAGTTGCCCCAGCGGCCTATCGCCTGACCTATCAGGAATCCCACCGCCAGAATGTCCAGCACCTTGCCGAGGCTGATCTTCTTTTTAAGGCAGTATATGATAACCACCGCCGCGGCTCCGATAAAGCTGCCGTAGACCGCGATGCCGCCGCTGCGTATGTCGAACACGCTGAGCGGATCGCCTCTGTACATATCAAAGCTGAATATCACGTAGTACAGCCTTGCGCAGACGATCGAGACAGGAACCGCGATCAAAAACATGTTGAGCGCGTCGTCCTGCTTGAGGCCCTGTTTTTTAAACTCGCGGAAAGCGTAAAACAGGCCGACCATCATTCCCGCGGCGAGTATTATGCCGTACCAGTAGATATTAACGCCGCCGATAGTGAACGCCGCTCGGTTTATCGTGAATTTGAGGCCGAGGCCCGGGAACGATATCCTGTTTGTCATCGCTCCGCCTCCCCGCCGCTCCCGGTCGGCAGCACCGTTGAGAGCACACAGTTGTTTGTGTCAAAATGGGTATTTAGGCGGGTCATTATATCGTCGTATGTCACGCTGTCGATAACCTTGTTGTAATCAAGCGGGTTAATGCCTTTGAGCAGCATTCTGATATAGGCGTTGCCCATGCCCTCGATATAGTTAAACAGCTTTATTCCCGAGGCCTTCATCACCTTTTTGGTGCGCTCGATATCGGACTTGTCTATGCCCTCTTTTTGAGCCTTCAGTATGCGCTCCTTGATTTTTTCGTACACCGCTTTGGGGTCGCGCGATTCGCCGCCCATCAGTGAGAATCCGTAGCGCTTCTCAAGCTCGGTCTCAACGCTGAATCCGCTGTCGATCAGGCCCTCGCCGTACAGCTCCATATAGAAATCGCTGCTCTTGCCGAACAAGGTGTCGAGTATTATCTCGGTTGCGGCCTCGCGCTTTGCCAGCTCCTCGCCGCCCGTGAACGGCGTTATGTCCTTAAAGCCGATATTGAACATCGGCTGCGACACAACGAGGCGCTGCTCGGCAAACTCGGTGACGCGCTCGGCGGGCTCTCGGACCTCGGGCCTTTTTATCTCGCCCAGGTTTTTCTCATCGCCCATGCGCTTGTCGAGGCGGTTCATGACCTCGTTTATATCCACGTCGCCCACAAGCACGAGTATCATGTTGCCGGGGTTGTAGAACGTGTTGTAGCACTTATAAAGTATGTCCTTGTCGATCTTCGCTATGCTCTCCACCGTGCCGGCTATGTCGATTTTCACGGGGTTGTCGCGGAACATGGCGCGCAGCGCGTTGAAAAACACGCGCCAGCCCGGGTCGTCGTCGTACATCTTTATTTCCTGCCCGATTATGCCCATCTCTTTGCTGACGTTCTCGTCGGTGAAATACGGGCTGTTGACAAAGTCGATCAGGATATCCAGATTCTCGTAAAATCTGTCGGTGCAGGTGAAAAGATACGCGGTCATGTCAAAGCTTGTGAACGCGTTGCTCGACGCGCCCGTTATTGCGAAGCTGTCAAAGGCGTTGCTGCCGTCGGGCTGCTCGAACATCTTGTGCTCCAGAAAATGTGCTATGCCGTCGGGCACGACCGTCTTTTCGCTCTCGCCCGGAACGAGGAACTCGCGGTCGGTCGAGCCGTAGTCTGTGCCGTATATCGCGTAGTATTTGCTGAATCCCTTTTTGGGGAAAACATAAACCCGAAGGCCGCTCTTGTGCGTGGCGAAAAGCATTTTTTCTTTAAGCTCATCGCTCACGAATTCTTTTATTTCATAGTTCATTATTCCGCGCCTCCTTCGCTCGTGTTTCCTTTTAAGAAGTATATAACGTCGATCTCGATTTTGTTAAAAGCCTCGACTATCTCGGCCTTGGTGACGGCGTTTGTGCGCTCGATGAGCTCGTCTATCCCGTCGTCGCTGCCCATGATCGCCTGAGACAGGTAGTAGTCCTCCATGGTGCGCAGGCTGTCTTTCATCGAGGTGAACCTGCCGCTCATATATCGTTTTGAGTTTTCGATCTCGCTGTCCTCGATCTCGCCGTTTTTCATCTTGTCAAACTGGACCATGATCTCGTCAAGAGCCGCGCCGTATTTGTCGGTCTCGATGCCGCAGCTTATGAACATGGTGCTCTTGAAGCGCTCTGTCCGCGACGCCGCGTAGTAGGCCAGGCTCAGCTTTTCGCGCACGTTGTTGAAAAGCTTTGAGAACGGGCTGCCGCCGAAAACGCAGCCGCCCAGCATCAGCGCGTAGTACATCTTCGAGGTCGGCTCGACGCCGCATTTTAAGCCGATGCACAGCTTGCTCTGAACGACCGGTATCTCCTCGACTATCTCGCGGGGCTCGTTTCCGCAGCCTGCCGCAATGCGCGTCGCCGCGTACTTTGCGTCTCTCTCGGCAAACGCACCGCACAGGCCGCTTTTTACCGCCGAGAGCGCGGAGTCCGAAAAGCTGCCGCTTATGAATATGTCCGTCTTGGCGGTCGAGATCACGTCCTTATAGAACTCATAAAGACCGCCTCGGGTGATGCCCGGCAGGTCCTCGACGCGTCCCGCCTCAAACATGCCGTAGCCCTCGCCCTCAAACATCGCCTCGCGGCACTTGAACTCAACGTACTCGCGCTTGTCGTTTATCAGACCCTCGATGGCGTTTTTGAGGTTCTGCTTCTCGCCGTCCAGATATGCTTGATCAAAGCCGCCCTCGTCGCAGAGGGGCTCGAATATAAACTCCCGCATGAGCTCAACGATTTTTTCGGTCAGGCTCTCGCCTATGAACTCGTCGCGGATATACTCGATCGTGAAGTACAAAACCTCGCCGTCGCCCTTGACGCGTATGCCCGCGTGCAGCGTCGCGCTGTACAGCTCGTCGAGATATTTGGATATCTCGGTCATGGTCCTGTGTTTCTTTGTTCCGCGCTTCATGACCGCGGGCAGAAGCGCCGCCTTGGTTATCGTCTCCTTTTCGAGAGGTATGTTAAAAAACACGCTTATGGTGTTGGTCTTAAACTTTTCGGCCGGGATATACTTAAGATCCACGCCGCTTTTGATATGCTCGGTCATATGTTTCATCCTTTACATATAAATATTTCAATATAATATTATATCACGATTTTTCACTTTGTGTCAATTTTGACCGTTTTGTAATATTTGGTTAACCAAATATTAGTATTGCCTTATTATTTTGTAAAAATACGGCACAAAAAAGGCTGTTCGCTAATCGCTATGTTGACAAAACAACGAAAGATGGTATATAATATGAGTAAGCTAAAGAGGGCTTTGAGGTGGTAAATTTCGTTGCGACCACGCGCCGACGGTATGACAGGAACAAGGTTCCGAGAGATGCGGGAGAGGCGACGCCCCCAAAGCCCGGCTTATGTCAATAAAGCACCTATGAAATATTAGGTGCTTTTTTTGATGTGTAATGTCGAGAGTATTAAAGATGCAAAAATCATTTTAAAAACTTGATATTTTTCAAATCTTATGCTAAAATGATTAAAGAAAGAGAGGCGATCGGTATGCCGACTTTAAGTATGTTTTTGGGAATACTTATCAAAATGAATTGGGGAGATGTAGGCCAACATAAGAAACCGCATTTTCACGCGTTTTACAATGATTATGAGGCTGTGTTCGGACTTGACGGTGAAATTATATCCGGCAAATTTCCGAAAAAACAATCAGCGTTTGTAAAAGCATGGGCGCTTATGCACGAGGATGAAATAAAAGATAATTGGAACAGAGCTGTTAACAAAGAAGAAACTTATCGTATTGACCCGTTAAGATAGGAGGATTATATTATGGATGATATTATCTATGGCGCACCGTTGGGGCCGCGTGTTGTAGAGGCGGTTGCAAACGATAATTATGAAATTTTTCTTACGTTCAACAATGGAGAACATCGGAAATTTGACGCGCGTCCGCTGCTCGAATACAAGGTTTTTTCACCTCTTAAAGATCTTGACTTTTTTAAGAGCGTAAAAGTAGAATTCGGAACAATAGTTTGGTCCGGCGATATTGATTATTGTCCGGATACACTATATGAACAGAGCGTATTGATAGCATAAAAGCCAAAGCATAAAAGCTGCTGCGTTTGCGGCAGCTTTTTGATTTTCGTATGTCCGGTAAATTTATTAAAATTTATCAATAAAACTCTTGCATTGGGGAATATCTTGGGTTATAATAGTATTTGCTGGGGGGACCGCCGCGGGCGGTTGAGATAGGCCGAGCCTGACCCTTTGAACCTGACGGTTAACACCGGCGTAGGAAAGCATGGATATTTCAGATAATTTATTTGTGCTTGCCTCTATCACGGCAAGCGCTTTATTTTTCGGAAGGAGTTTTTAAAATGAGCAGTTACACAACGCAGATGGACGCGGCGAAAAAAGGGATCGTTACGCCCGAGATGGAGATCGTCGCGGCCAAGGAGAACATGGACATAAACGAGCTTTTGGAAAAGGTCGCCTCGGGCACCGCGGTCATACCGGCCAACAAGCACCACGAAACGCTCTCGCCCGAGGGCATAGGCGAGGGGCTCAGGACCAAGATCAACGTGAATCTGGGCATCTCGAGAGACGCGGCGGATATTGAGCTGGAGCTCAACAAGGTGCGCACCGCCATCGACATGAAGGCCGAGGCGATCATGGACCTTTCGAACTACGGCAAGACCCGCGAGATGCGCCGCAGGATACTCGACATATCCACCGCCATGCTGGGCACCGTGCCGGTTTACGACGCGATAGGCTACTGCGAGAAAAAGCTGAAGGACATCACCAAGGACGACTTTATGCGTGTGGTTCGGCAGCACGCGGAGGACGGCGTCGATTTTATGACGATACACGCGGGTATCAACCGCGCCACCGCCGAGAAGGTCAAAAACAACCGCCGCAGAATGAACATCGTGTCGCGGGGCGGCGCTCTGCTGTTCGCGTGGATGGAGATGACCGGAAACGAAAACCCGTTTTATGAATACTACGACGAGGTCATGGAGATATTCCGCGAGCACGACGTTACCATAAGCCTCGGCGACGCCTGCCGCCCCGGCTGCCTCGACGACGCCAGCGACCCGGCCCAGATATCGGAGCTTATCGTGCTGGGCGAGCTTACCAAGCGCGCGTGGGAGCATGACGTTCAGGTGATGGTCGAGGGTCCCGGCCACATGGCGATGAACCAGATCGCCGCCAACATGATAATGGAAAAGCGGCTGTGCCACGGAGCGCCGTTTTATGTGCTCGGCCCTCTGGTGACCGACGTGGCGCCGGGCTACGACCACATCACATCGGCGATAGGCGGCGCGATAGCCGCGGCGAACGGAGCCGACTTTTTGTGCTATGTGACGCCCGCGGAACACTTGCGTCTGCCCGACCTTGACGACATGCGCGAGGGCATAATCGCCTCACGCATAGCGGCTCACGCGGCCGACATCGCAAAAGGTGTCAAAGGCGCGATGGACTGGGACAACAAGATGGCCGACGCCAGACGCGAGATAGATTGGGACAAAATGTTCGATCTGGCCCTTGAGCCCGAAAAACCCAGGGCGTACAGAGCGAGCTCAAAGCCCCGCGAGGAAAACACCTGCACCATGTGCGGCGAGCAATGCGCCGTCAAGAACATGAACAAGATATTGGGCGGCGAGGACATAGGAATATAGGAGGCGCGTTATGAAGAACTTATTGACTGTCGCGGGCTCCGACTCCTGCGGCGGAGCGGGCATACAGGCAGACCTTAAAACCTTCGCGGCTCACGGCGGCTACGGAATGAGCGTTATCACCGCCGTCACCGCCCAGAACACGAAGGGTGTTTTCGGCATAGAGCGGCTGAGCCCCGAGATCATAAAGGCGCAGGCCAAGGCTGTGTTTGACGACATACCGATAGACGGAGTGAAGATCGGAATGCTGGGCAGCCGAGAGGCGGCCGAGGCGGTTGCCGACATACTGGATGAATACAGGCCTAAGCTCGTAATCGTCGATCCCGTTATGGTGTCGACCTCCGGCTCCGAGCTTATGACGGGCGGCGCCGAGGAAGTTTTGATAGGGCGCATACTTCCCATGGCGCGCATGGTAACGCCCAATATCCCCGAGGCCGAGGCGATGAGCGGAATCAAGATCAAAACCATACAGGATATGGGCAAGGCGGCTCAGATCATAGGCGACATGGGCCCCGCGTACGTGCTGATAAAGGGCGGACACCTGCGCTCAAGCTCGGACGATATGCTCTACAACGGTAGGACCATGACGATATTCGAAGGCAAGCGGATAAATTCAAAGAGCACCCACGGCACGGGCTGTACGCTGTCGTCGGCGATATGCGCAAACATGGCGCGCGGAATGGACGCGGTCATGGCGGTCCGCGAAGCCAAGAAGTATATCGAGACAGGCATCGCCAAAGCTCCGAAGCTCGGCGGCGGACACGGCCCGATACATCATTTTTACAGCCTGTGGAAAACCTCTGAGCCCAACGTTGAGACTACATTTAAGGTAAAAGAAAAGGAGTAAATAACCATGACAAACGAGACCCTTAAATCAATAATCGACCTTGTGAACAACATGAAGCAAAAGAAACCGATAGTGGAGTGCCTGACTAACCGCGTGACGATAAACGACTGCGCCAACATGCTGCTTGCTATGGGCGCGTCGCCTATCATGGCCGAGATAGAGTGCGAGATGGCGGAGATCATGGCGGTCTCGGGCGCGCTGGTGATGAACCTCGGTCTTTTGGATGAGCCGTATCTGGCGGCGATGAGAGCCGCGGCGAAGGCGGCCAAAGAGCAGGGCAAGCCGATAATCCTTGACCCCGTTGGCGCGGGCGCCTCAAAGCTGCGCGACAGGGTCTGTGCCGAGATGATCGAGCTGGCGAGGCCCGACATAATCCGCGGCAACATGTCCGAGATACGCGCCCTGTGCGGAGGCTCGATAGAGAGCCGCGGCGTTGACGCCTCAAGCGACGACGAGGTGAACGACGAGAACCGCGGCGAATTCGGAGAGCTTGTCAAATCCCTAGCCGAAAAGACGGGCAGCGTGGTGTGCGCCACCGGCGCTATCGACGTGATAGCCGCGCCCGACGGCAGAGTTTGCTATATCAAAAACGGGCACGAAATGCTCTGCGGCGTGACAGGAACGGGCTGTATGTGCTCGGCTATGACTATTTCCTGCTCTGCGACAGCCTCGGCGCTTCGGCGGTGCTCGGCTATGACAGGAGCCATGGCGGCGGCGGGCGACCCGTTCACCGCGGCGGCAGCGGCGGTCGTTATGCTGGGCATCGCGGGCGAACAGGCGTATGAATACACGGCGGAAAACGAGTCGGGCATCGGCACCTTTAAGGTCAAGCTGTTTGACTATATTTACCTGATGAGCGACGAGGACTTTATAAAAAGAGCGAAAATAATCGAGGACTGATATTATGAAAAATAAAATTGACTACAGCGTATACTTGGTGACCGACACGGGTATGTGCCCGAGAGAAAACCTGCTCGACGTGTGCGAAAAGGCGATAGACGGCGGAGCGACGCTTATCCAGCTGCGCGAAAAGGACATATCATCAAGAGCGTTTTTTGAGGAGGCGGCGGCGCTGAAAAAGCTGTGCGCGAGCAGGAACGTGCCGCTTTTGATAAACGACAGAGCCGACATCGCGCTGGCCGCGGACGCCGACGGCATACACATAGGTCAGAGCGATATCCCGATAGACGCGGCTCGACGCATATTGGGCGATGATAAAATAATCGGAGTTTCGGCGGGCACGGTCGAGGAAGCGCTCGAGGCCGAGAAAAGCGACGCCGACTATCTGGGCGTGGGCGCGGTTTTCCCCACCGCGACCAAGGACGACGCCGAAAACGTGGGTATCGACATGCTGCGCAAGGTGCGCGAGGCGGTGAAAATACCGATCGTGGGAATCGGCGGCATCAATACCGAAAATATCGAAAAGCTGAGCGGCACCGGGATAGACGGCGTGGCTGTGGTATCCTGCATCATGGCGGCAAGCGACCCGAGAGCAGCAGCCGCCGAGCTTAAAGAAAAGGCGCGGAAATTATGATAATAAACAAAAAAATCGACTTTGACAAAATTCAGAATTATATATTCGACATGGACGGCACTCTGGTCGATTCAATGCACCTTTGGGACAATCTGCTGATCGACTTTCTGGCGCGGTACGGCTACGAGACGCCGCCCGATCTGCTGCGCGATGTGGCGTGTATGTCGCTGCTGCAAAGCTCCGCGCTGGTGAGCGAAATGTTTGATCTGGGCCTTGGCGCCGATGATATCTATAATGAATGGCTCGCAATGATCTACGACGGGTACGCGCATGACGTAAAGCCCAAGCCGGGCGCGAAAGAGTTTGTCAAAGCGGCGCGTGACGCGGGAAAAAAGATCGCGGTCGCAACCGCCAACTCAAGGGAGCTTACCGAGGTGTGCCTCAAGAACAACGGCATGCTCGAATATTTTGACGTTTTTGTTTTCGCCGACGATGTGGGCAGCGGAAAATCCAGTCCCGACATATACCTCGAGACCCTGCGCCAAATGGGCGCGGAGCCCGAGAGCACCGTGTTGTTTGAGGACATATACGAGGCGCTCAGGACAGCGAAAAAAATAGGCCTCAGCGTGGTTATCGCCGAGGACGCGGCCTCGGTCTCCGACCGCCCACGCCTGAAATCCGAAGCCGACATATATATCAAAGATTTTACGGAACTCAACGTAGTGATTAGTGATTAGTGAATAGCGATTAGTATCCCCCCTCAGTCGGGCTTTGCCCGACAGCTCCCCCGAGGGGGGCGCCAATCTTTTGC
>CANQLT010000105.1 GCA_947624775.1 uncultured Monoglobus sp. | reverse complement strand
CCTTCATCAGGGTTTCCTGTATCTCAAGCGCCAGCAGTCTGAGCGGGCCCAGATACACACCGTTTTTCGCGGCCTTGAGCCGTTTCAACGCGTTGTAGGTCTTGCCGGTATTTGTGCCGCCGCAATGTATCACGAACCTGCGCCGCATGAGCCGCGCCGCGGGATAGAGCTGCTTGGGATTGGTGAGCAGCGCTTCCTCAATCTTGACCCTGATATGCTCGATAACGTAACGCTCCCTATATATCTCGGTCAGCGTCTTTATTTTCAGTTCATCCGTGAAACGCTCGTCCGCCGCCAGGACCTCGATATCAATTCGCGCCCTGTTTTCGTGCTTTCTGAAATATTGGTTATATTGAAGCACTTCGGCCTTCGCGATTTTATTTATGATGTCGTCATACGGCACCGTTTTGAATATGTTTTTGATCTTCTTGTTCTGAGACTGTGGATAGTTCGAAAAATAAATATGCCGAAACTCGGCGAGCTTTTCTTTAAGCTGTTTGAGCGCGCTCAGGCTCGTCGGGCGGCGGCGGAACTTTCGATAAAGCTCCATAAGCTCGTCCCGACGGTTTGATATTCTGATCTTCTTGCGCTTGCGATAGGGCCGCAGAGGATCTTCCTCGGTCACTATATGCTCCTCCGAGTACGCGGCGTAAAGATAATTTTTTAAAAAGCTTCTTCCGTTGTTTGAGTCCTGCAATTTACTTTCTCCCTTTGCCAAACTTGCGCCGCGCAAAAACGCGGCCATATTTATTTTAGCACACTCCGCGCGCGTTGTAAACCGAAATTTAAAAGGCGCGGCATTTTCGCCGCGCCCGTGTTTTGTCTTATTTCAGGTCTTTCATGTCAACGTTGTCCATATCGTCGAAGGTCTGGTTCTCGCCGACCATACCCCAGATGAAGGTATAGTTGCGGGTGCCGACTCCCGAGTGGATCGACCAGCTGGGAGAAATAACGGCCTCCTCGTTTCTCATAACCAGGTGGCGGGTCTCCTGCGGCTCGCCCATCATGTGGAACACCACGTCGTCCTCGCCCAGCTCGAAGTAGAGATAAACCTCCATTCTTCTCTCGTGGGTGTGGCAGGGCATCGTGTTCCAGTTGCTGCCCACATCGAGCGAGGTCATGCCCATTACCAGCTGGCAGCTCTGACATACGTCGGGATGTATGTACTGATTGATAACTCTCTTGTTGCACTCCTCAACGCTGCCCAAGGGGCGCTTGTTTGCCATTTCCATCGTGATCTTGAGCGTGGGATAGGTGTGGTGCGCGGGGGCCGAGTTCAGATAAAAGTGAGCCGGCTTTGACGCGTCCTTGCTCTTAAACGATACCTCTTTGATACCCATTCCGGCATACAGACCGTCCTTGTAGTCAAGATCGTATTCCTCGCCGTCCAGGATAACCGTGCCGGGGCCGCCGATGTTGATAACGCCCAGCTCGCGGCGCTCCAAGAAGTAGTCAACTCCCAGCTCGTGGCCTGCCTCGAGAGACAAAGTCTCGTTTACGGGGCAAACTCCGCCGACAATTATTCTGTCAACGTGGCTGTACACCAGACGAACCTTGTCGGGCGTGAACAGATCCTGAATGAGATAATCGTGTCTCATGCGGTCGGTCGTGTAATGCTTGGCGTCATCGGGATGCCAGGGATTTCTGATTTCAATATCCATAATATATCTCCTCCTTAAAATATTTTATGCTTTTATAATTTTACCATATATCGGTATCTTTTGCAAGCGGTAAATTAAATATTTCGAAAGACGGCGGACAAAATCTTTGTTATTCCCTGTCGTCGATTATATTGCCGATCTCGGCGTTTTTATCAACCAAGCCCATCGAATACTTTCCGATAAACTCAGAGCCCCGCGCCGTGGTCGACTGCCGCCCCGCGACCTGCGACCGCCTCACCTTGTGGGCGCGCCAATCACCGCCGTTGTTGGCGTCGTTTAAAAGCAGCGGCTGAAAGTTGTCCATGGCGTGGGCGAACCTCGCTTCGGGCGTGGCAAAATTCTCAAAATCATCGAACAATTGCCGAAGCTCCATCGCCTGATCCTCGGGCAGCAGCCCGAATATCCGCTCCGCGGCTTTTGCCTCGCGCTCCTTTTGGGTCTTTAAATTTTCCTCGTCATAGGCGTAGGTGTCGCCCGCGTCGATCTCCACGATATCGTGGATAAGCGCCGTCATCATCGCCTTCGCCGGGTCGATCTCCTCGTTTGAATATTCTTTTAGCAGATATATCATCATCGCCATGTGCCACGCGTGCTCCGCGTCATTCTCGCGGCGCGAGCCGTCCGACAAATGGGTCTGACGGAAGATCGACTTCTCCTTGTCGGCCTCGAGTATAAAATTTAGCTGCTTTTCAAAGCGCCCGCTGTCCATATTTCCACCTCGCTGTGATATAATAAAATAATTATATCACAATGGCGGTCTTTATTCAATCATAAAAAATTTTTAAAAATATTTTTCTTGTACAATTTTTGGCAGCCCGAATATGTTATATTAATATTGCAAAAGCAAAAACCTCTCCAATATTAAAATTTCTCTTAAAGTAAGCGCCGGCAGCGGAAAATTCCGTAGCCGGCGCTAACTTTTTTAATTATTAAACACGGCCTTGCGGCGCAGTGCGCGTTCCTCGCGGTCTCCCGACAGCATATGATACGTCGAAACTATCACCGCGGCGGAAATCAAAAACGTCAATACATCCGAAACGGGCATCGAGTAAAGCACTCCGTCAAGGCCGAAGAACCTCGGCAGCACAAGCGCGAAGCCCACGCCGAACACAATCTCTCTTACCATAGACAGCATTGTGGACGCGGCGGCCCTGCCCATAGCCTGCAGGAATATGAACGCCGCCTTGTTGACACAGGCGAAGATCATCATGCACAGATACACCCTGAACGCCTTTACCGCAAACTCGGCGTAATACGCGCTTTCGTTGGCGGCTCCGAACACCGCTATCAGCTGCCGCGGGCAAAGCTCCGCCAGAGCCAGAGCCGCGGCGCCCACCAGCGCCTCGCACGCAAGCAGCATGGTGAACAGCTTTTTCACTCTGCCTTTAAGCCCCGCGCCCATATTGAAGCCCACGATCGGGATACAGCCCGCCGCCATGCCCACGACGATCGAGATAACTATCTGGAAAAACTTCATAACGATACCCACGACCGCCATCGGTATCTGAGCGTACTGCTCCTGCGAGAAAATCGGGTCGAGGGCGCCGTATTTTCTTATCATGTTGTTTATCGCCGCCATAGCCGCCACCAGCGAGATCTGCGACAAAAAACTGCATATGCCGAGAGGTATTATCTTTGCGATCACCGCGCCGCTCGGCCTGAAACTTGATTTTTTGAGGCTGACGGTTTTTGTCCTTGTCAGGTACCAAACCGCCAGAGCCGCGGTTACTATCTGTCCCGCGACCGTGGCGACCGCCGCTCCTGTCATTCCCCATTTAAACGCGAATATAAATATCGGGTCGAGCACGATATTTACCGCCGCGCCCGCCAAGGTCGACGCCATAGCGAATTTCGGACTGCCATCCGAGCGGATAACGGGATTCATCGCCTGACCGAACACATAAAACGGTATTCCGAGCGTGATATAAAAGAAATATTCCTTTGAATACTCAAAGGTCTCGCTGTTGACCGTTCCGCCGAACACCGTGACGATTTGGTCCTGCAGCACAAGATACACAGCGCACAGCGCTATGCCGCTTAAAACCGACAGCACGACCGACGTGCCCACGCTCTTTTCAGCGTCGCTCATGTTGCCTCCGCCGAGGCAGAGGCTCACAAAGGCGCAGCAGCCGTCGCCTATCATGACCGCGACCGCGAGCGCAATGACCGTCAGCGGGAACACCACTGTGTTGGCCGCGTTTCCGTACGAGCCCAGATAATCGGCGTTGGCTATAAATATCTGGTCCACGATGTTATAGAGCGCGGCGACAAGCAGCGATATGATGCAGGGCACCGCGTATTTTCTCATTAAAACTCCGACTTTTTCCTCTCCCAAATACGAGTTTGATTCCTTCATTTTAACATTCCTTTCCTATTTTTTGAGCGGCTTTTTTCTTAAAAAGAAACAGCGCGCAAATCCATCCGGATTTACGCGCTTTACGCCACTCGACAAGTATATTCTACCACAGGCCCGCCTGTTTTTCAAAGGCAAAAATGCACAAAAATAATATGAATTTTCCCAATAATATACTCTCTTACGCTTGACAAATTACCGATTTTCGGTCATAATATTATTAAAATATGAAGGAGGCGTCCGCATGAAACGCAGGATATTAAAAATTGTTTCGTTGTTTTTTATAATATTGCAGCTGCTCTGTTCTGCCGCGCCCATCGCCTCCGCGCGCGAACCGATCGAGCTGACGCCCGAAGAGCAGGATTATATTTCATCGCACAAAACGCTTCGGATAGGCTATGTGCAGGACCGCGTGCCCGTGTCATTTTCAGACGAGAACGGGGAGTTCGCGGGAATTTCCAGATATATCTTCGATTATGTGAGCGAGCTGTGCGGCATGGATTTTGAGTATGTTCCCCTGCCCGCCGGAGACGTCACTTACGACTATCTTTTAAGCGCGGATCTTGACCTGGTATCGAGCGTTGAATATAACAAAGAAAACCAAAAAGCCCGCGGCATCCTGATCAGCGACCCCTATCTTTCAAGCCGAAAGGTGGTGGTCGCGCGCGAAGGTCTGGTGTTCAGCCGCGACGCCGAAATGACGATCGCCATATCCACCGGCTCGCAGACACTCAGAAAGGTGCTGAGCGAGATGTATCCCCATTTCAAGCTCATTGATTATCCCTCGATTGACGCCTGCTTTGACGCGGTCAACTCGGGCGAAGCCGACCTGATGATACAGAACCAGTATGTGGTGGAATACTGGCTGTCAAAACCTATCTACGAAAAACTCAAGGTCATTCCCGTGCCCGGTCTTGACGACCAGCTTTGCTTTTCCGCGGTAGTGAAGTTCGGCGAGAACAGCGAGCGGTCTCAGGCCGAAGGCCGAACGATGATAGATATACTCAACAAAACCATAGCGTCCATATCCGAGGACGAGATCGGAAGCTGCACCATACAGGGAATAATGGATAACCAGTACCAATTCACGGTGTCGGATTTTCTGTACCGCTACCGCTATGCCGTGAGGGCCTCGACGCTGCTGCTGCTTATTATCCTGGTGCTGGCGTTCCTGCTTATCCGTCTGTACATACGCTACACCAAAAACAAGGCCGACGCGAAAGCCAAAAACAGATTTTTGTCCACAATGAGCCACGAGCTGCGCACTCCGCTCAACGGGCTTATCGGATTAAATCAGCTGATGACCCGAAACGCGGACGACACCGAGCGCGTTCGCGGCTATCTCAAGCAGTCGAACGTGACCGCGAATTATCTGCTGTCGCTGGTAAACGACATGCTCGACATGTCGGAGCTTAAAGACGAGAACCCGACGCTCAGCAGCGAGACGGTGGAGCTTGAGCTCATGCTCAAAACCGTTGACACGATCGCGAAGAGCGCCATGTCCGAAAAAGGCCTGACCTACGAACTTGAATATGATCTCACATGGCCGTATGTTTCGGGCGACGGCGCGCGTATCCAGCAGGTGCTGATGAATCTTCTGGACAACGCGCGGAAATTTACTCCGCAGGGCGGCAGGGTAACGCTGTCGCTCAGTCAGAAACTGACCGAGGGAGGCGCTGTGCTGACCACGGCGGTCGTTTCGGACAACGGCTGCGGAATGAGTGAGGATTTCCAAAAGCAGATCTTCGATATATTCGCTCGTGAGCCGGGCACCGTTTCCAAGGGAAATCAGGGCACGGGTCTCGGCCTGCCGATAAGCCGCCGTCTCGCTCTGCTCATGGGCGGCGACCTGACATTCACCAGCCGCAAGGGCGAGGGCAGCTCCTTCACATTCACATTCGCTGCGCTTCCCGCGGCTCCTCCGCAAATATCCGACGAGGCGGAGCTTTCCGAAAAGAAAACGCATCCTCGCATCCTCGCCGCAGAGGACAACGAGCTCAACGCCGAGATATTGATCGAGCTGCTGCGCGAAAGCGGCTTTGAGGCCGACCTCGCCGAAAACGGCAGGATCGCCCTTGACATGTTCTCAAAATCGGAAGTCGGGACCTACGGCGTTATACTCATGGACCTGCTGATGCCCGAAATGAACGGATTCGAGGCCGCCAAAGCGATCCGCTCCTTAAACAGGTCCGACGCGAAAACGGTGCGCATCTTCGCATGCACCGCCAACACCTCCGACGAGGACAGAAAAAAAGCCGCCCAAAGCGGCATGGATGACTTTGTCGAAAAACCCGTGGACATAAACGAGCTGATTAAATTGATAGGCTAACGAACAGGACGGCAAAAACGCCGTCCTGTTTTTTAATATTACTCTTTTCCGTTCCAGCAGTAGGTGCAGAGCTTGCACTCGGGCAGGCCGATCGCCTCTATCATGTCGTCAAGTCTGTTGTACATCAGCGACGTGAAGTTCTGCTCCTTGCACATCTCGTCGACCATTTCCTTATAATTTTGGCTTTCGGGATTCGCGTAATCCGCAAGCACATCGTCGGGCACATCGTCGCCCTCGCGCTTTCTTATGGTGCGGCGCGCTATCAGGTCAAGCTCCGACTTGGAGCGCGAGAAATTCAGATACTTGCAGCCGAACATTATCGGCGGGCATGCGGGTCTGATATGCACCTCAGTGGCGCCGCTGTTATACAAAAACTCGGTGGTCTCTCGAAGCTGCGTTCCGCGCACTATCGAATCGTCGATCAGCAACAGGCTCTTGTCGTGTATCAGCTCCTTGACCGGGATCAGCTTCATCTTGGCTATCACATCGCGCTGCGCCTGATTGGGCGGCATAAACGAGCGCGGCCAAGTTGGCGTGTACTTGATAAACGGACGCGAAAACGGTATGCCGGACTTGTTGGCGTAGCCTATGGCGTGCGCCGTGCCCGAATCGGGAACGCCCGCCACCATATCGGGCTTCACATTGTCACGCTCCGCCAGCTTGTGACCGCAGTTGTAGCGCATCTGCTCCACATTTACGCCCTCGTATGTTGAAGGCGGATATCCGTAGTAGACCCAGAGGAACGAGCATATCTTCATCTCATCTCCCGGCGGCGCCACCGTCTCGGCGCTCTCGGGCGTCACGAAAACGATCTCGCCGGGGCCCAGCTCTTTATATGTGTTATATCCCAGATTCAGATAGGCGAAGCTTTCGAACGAGGCGCACATCGCGCCGTCCTTTTTGCCTATGACTATCGGCGTTCTGCCAAGTCTGTCGCGCGCGGCGTATATGCCGTCGGCCGTGAGAATGAGCATCGACATCGAGCCGTCTATCAGCTTCTGCGCCAGCTTTATTCCGTCAACTATGCTGTCGGCCTGATTGACGATCGCCGCCACAAGCTCGGTCTGGTTGACGCTGCCGCCGCTCATCTCAAGGAAGTGCGTCACGCCCTTGTTGTACGCCTTTTCCACAAGCTCGTCCATATTGTTGATCCTGCCGACCGTGGTTATCGCGAAGCTTCCAAGATGCGAGCGCACGATAAGCGGCTGCGGCTCGTTGTCCGAAATACAGCCTATGCCCGACGTGCCCTTCATCTTTTCAACGTCGCTCTCAAATTTTGTTCTGAACGGCGAGTTTTCGATGTTGTGAATGGCGCGGTCAAAGCCCTTGTCGCCGTGCACAACCATTCCGCCTCTCTTTGTGCCCAGGTGTGAATGATAATCGATTCCGAAAAATAAATCAAGCACACAGTCTTTTTTTGAAGTCACACCAAATATTCCTCCCATAGCAAACTCCTTTCATGCCGTAAGTTCATAAATCCGCCGACTGTATAGGCCAAATTGATTCTTTTATTTTTGCTGATTTAATTATATACTGTTTCAAAATAAAATTCAACAATATTTTTACAAATTTTCGCAATTTTTATATCACGCCAGCGGTAACAGTTCAACCAGAAAAACTACGGCGCTGGCGCACAGCGCCACGGTTATAAGGCTCTTTCGGCAGTAAGCCAAAATAAGCGCCGTCACAAACCCCGCCGCCGAGGCGCATTTGCCCGACGAGGCCGTGAGGATAGCGGGAAAAACCATAACCGACAGCGTCACAAAAGGCACGTAATATAAAAACGAGCGGATAAATTTATTCTTTATTTCTCTGCGTATAAGCGTCAGCGGCAAAAGGCGGATCAGATACGTGACGACCGCCATCACCGCTATATATGTGTAAACGCTCGGTCTCATGATAACTCCTCCTGTTGTCCGCCGCTTTCGCCGTCCGCGATCGGAAAGAAAAACGCGGCGGCGCCCGAAATAACGACTGTCAAAATAATTATCCGAAATCCCGAAGATATCTCTTTAAGCACCGGAGCCGCGGCGAACAGCAGGCTCAACAGCATTGAGATCACGACTATCCCCGCCACGACCTTGCTGTCGCGTGCGGGCGGTATGATTATCGCGATAAACATGCCGTAAAGCGCGATACTCAGCGCGCTGACGACGCGGGCGGGCAGCAGGCCGCCCGAAACCACGCCCAAAAAAGTGCCTCCGACCCAGCCCAGCGCCGAGATCACGACCAGCCCGTAAAAATAAAACGGACTGAGCCGTCCCTCGCGGCTGACCGAAACGCCGAAAATCTCGTCCGTCACGCCGTACGCCATAAAAAACCTGTGGAAAAACGGCGTTTTTTCATCTATTTTCTGCGACAGCGAGCAGGACATCAGGCAGTATCTCAGATTTATCACAAACTGCGTGGCCGCCATCTCGGCGAGAGGCGCGCCGGCGGTTATAAGCGTGAGACCCGAAAACTGCCCCGCGCTGGTCAGATTCGAGGCGGAAAGCAGCACCGCCTGAAACACCGACAGTCCGCAGTTTTTCGCCATGATCCCGAACGTGAACGAAACCGCGAGATAGCCGAGAAAAATAGGTATCCCCGATCCGACGCCCGCCGCGAAATAAACGTGTCGTTTCATAAAAAATTCCCCTTTATATACAAAACCGAATTGCCCATTTTAAGAGCAAAAAACATTGTACCACACAAACAAACCTCCGTCAACCAAAGATTTTCGCCCATCAGAGATGTTCAATATATATTTATCTCAAAAACAAAGGCGGGTTATCGGCCCGCCTCATCTCGCTATTATTTTGAAATAAACCGCTCCCATCTTTTGAGTACGTCCTTCAGCGGCTCGTCGAGATAGGAATACGCTTTTTCCTTGATCCAATTGGGGATCCCGTACGCCGCTTCGGCTATGCTGCCCGCTATCGCCGCCAAAGTGTCACTGTCGCCGCCTATGGATATTGCGTTCCGTATGGTGTCCTCAAAATCCTCACTCTCTAAAAAAGCAATTATAGCCTGCGGCACGGAGCCTTGACAGCTCACATCAAAGCGATACGTCGGGCGGATCTCGTCTGTCGTCATAGACAGGTCGTATCCGTATTCGCGCTCTATATGCTCCCTGACGCGCCTCTTGCATTCATTCGGGTCATCGTTGATGGGTTTTTCGCCCTCAAGACAATATCCGCCGAAATAGAAGCGGCACATAAAGATTGCGTCCGCTGTCGCCAACGCGCCTTTGATGCCCTCCGGGTGGTTGTGCGTTACCTCGGCGGACAGCTTTGCGCGCTCTCTGCCACCTGCCGGCAGCGTTCCCGTCTCGGCGGCGGACTTAAGCTCGTCCACCCACGCGCAGGGCGAGACGCGCATAGCCGAACCGTTGCCGTAGCTGTTGTACGGCTTGCTATCATTC
>CANQLT010000104.1 GCA_947624775.1 uncultured Monoglobus sp. | reverse complement strand
AAAAATATTTCAAAAAAAGAACCAAGTCCTTTTTCTGAACTTGGTTCTTTGCTCTCTTTCTTAACTTAATGACATTGAGCTTAGACGATGTTTTTAATAAAACAAAAAAGATAATTAATGAAACAGGTTACGGCTCCGTAACACTGGTGATACAGGACGGAGTGGTCGTTCAGATCGAACGGCAGGAAAAAATACGAATAAAATAGTTGACTGAAAAAATCAGAGACTGTTTTGCGGCTTTAGTATGAAGCGGTACGCAAGACGGTTTTTTGTTTTTTTGGAATATATGATCGCGAGGAAAGTATATGGCAATAAGAGCCGCCGTTGCGAGCAGCGACGGCAAGATCATCAACAAGCACTTTGGGAAAGCGGACTCTTTTCTGATATTTGAGCTTCGTGGCGGAGAATTTCAATATAAAGAAAAGCGAAATACAGCGCCTTGCTGTAATATGGGGACGCACGAGGAAAGCGGCTTTGAAAATACGGCAAAGGCTTTATCCGACTGCTCTGTGATATTAGTAAGCCGTATAGGTCAAGGCGCGGCGGGCTTTATGGAAAGCCGCGGCTTTGAGGTTTACGAAGCGCCCTTTCCCATAAGCGCGGTATTAAATAAATTAGTTAAGGAGAGCGGTGACGAATGGCAATAAGCTATGAAGAGCTTACGACAAAGCATCCCTGTTTTGCTTTGGGTAAAAAGGGACAGACGGGCAGAATACATCTCCCGATAAGTCCGACATGTAATATTGAATGTAAGTTCTGCGACAGAAAAATAAACGATTACGAAAAGCGTCCGGGTGTAGCCTCAACGGTGATAAAACCGGAGGAGGCGATAGACGTGATCGCGAGATCGCTGGAGCTGTGTCCCGATATTACCGTTGCGGGAATAGCGGGTCCCGGCGACACTCTCGCCACGGACTACGCGCTCAGGACTTTCGGATTAATTAAATCGAAGTTTCCGAAAATCATCAAATGCATGAGCACAAACGGACTGCTCCTGCCGGAAAAGGCGGAGGAAATAATAGAAACGGGAATAGACTCGCTGACGGTCACGGTGAACGCGGTAGACCTGGAAATCGAAGCGAAATTAAACGGCGGCATCCTTTATCACGGCGTACATTATACAGGCGTCGAGGCCGCTGAGATACTTATTAAAAATCAGCTCGAAGGCATACGACTGGTTAGCGCGGCGGGCATTACCGTTAAAGTAAACACGGTGCTTGTTCCGGGAATAAACGACGGTCACATAGAGGAAACAGCAAAAACGGTAAGCGAGGCGGGCGCGTCGATATATAACATAATCCCGCTTATCCCGCAGCACGAACTGTCGGACTGCCGCGCGCCTTCCTGCGTTGAGGTGGACGGCGCAAGACAAAAAGCGGAAAAGTATATAGACGTGTTCCGCCACTGTCAGCGCTGCCGCGCCGACGCCGTGGGCGTGCCGGGCGAAAAGGATTACGGCGACCAAATATATTTAAAGAGAATTGCGCATAAAGACACATTCTCACACGGATAATTGTTGCCCGAAATATTGATCTTAAAAAAAGAAGATAAAAAGGAGACAGAATAATGGCTAAAGAATTAAGACAAATTGCAATATACGGCAAGGGAGGAATAGGCAAATCGACCACAACGCAGAATTTGACAGCCGGACTGGTTGAAGGCGGAAAAAAGGTAATGGTTGTGGGATGCGATCCTAAAGCGGACTCCACGAGACTGCTTTTGGGAGGGTTGGCGCAAAAGACCGTGCTTGATACGCTCCGCGAGGAGGGCGACGATATTGACCTTGATCTGATATTGAAGGAAGGCTTTAAAGGCACAAGATGCGTGGAGTCGGGCGGACCCGAGCCGGGCGTAGGCTGCGCGGGACGCGGAATAATAACCTCGATCGGTCTTTTGGAAAGGCTCGGAGCATATACCGACGACCTCGATTACGTTTTTTATGACGTTCTCGGCGACGTTGTCTGCGGAGGCTTTGCCATGCCCATAAGAGAGGGAAAGGCAAAGGAAATTTACATAGTGGCGAGCGGTGAAATGATGGCGCTTTACGCGGCAAATAATATCTCAAAGGGTATCGCGCGCTACGCCCGTCAGGGCGGCGTAAGGCTCGGCGGTATCATATGCAACAGCCGCAATGTTGACCGGGAGGTCGAGGTTGTACGCGCCTTCGCGAAGGAGTTGGGCACGCAGATGATACACTTCGTTCCCCGTGATAATGTGGTACAGAGAGCCGAAATAAGAAAAAAGACGGTCATTGAGTATGAGCCAAAGTGTCATCAAGCCGATGAATACAGGGAACTTGCGAAAAAAATAGAAGAAAATGAAATGTTTGCAATTCCAAAGCCTATTACTCAGGACAGGCTCGAAGAGATCCTTGTGGAGTACGGATTGATGGACGCGCTTGAGGATGATTACAGGATATAGAGGAATTTAAAATGTATATTTACGCGGATAACGCCGCTGCCACACGGCTTAGCGAAACCGCAAAAAAAGCGATGCTTCCGTATTTGGATGAGATATACGGCAATCCGTCAAGCTTGCACAGCTTTGGACAGCGCGCGAAAGACGCGCTGGATAATGCCCGCGAGGAAGTTGCTCGGGCAATAGGAGCCGAGTTTTCATCCGAAATAACCTTCACCGCCGGCGGCAGTGAATCGGATAATCAGGCCATTGTATCAGCGGCTGAGATCGGATCCAAAAAAGGCAAAAAACATATAATTTCAACGAAATTTGAACACCACGCGGTATTGCGCACGTTAGAAAAACTTGAAAAAAAGGGATTTGAAATAACCCTGCTTGAACCGGACAGAAACGGAATTATAAACGCCCGGGATGTGGAAAGCGAAATACGCGGCGATACCGCGCTGGTGACGGTCATGTACGCCAATAACGAAATAGGCACCATTCAGCCTGTTTCCGAAATAGGAGCGGTCTGCCGCGAAAGAGGTGTTATCTTTCATACTGACGCTGTACAGGCGGCGGGACATCTTCATATTGACGCCGCAAAACAAAATATAGATATGCTTTCTGTTTCGGCTCATAAGTTTCACGGACCGAAAGGAGCGGGAGCGCTGTACGCAAGGCGCGGTATCCCTCTTGTGAAACTCATGGAAGGTGGCGGACAGGAAAAGGGCAGACGCGCGGGAACAGAGAATATTCCGGGAATTGTCGGTCTTGCTGCGGCTTTAAAAGAGGCGGCGGACAACATAGATAAAAACAATGAATATTTAAGCAGGCTCCGAGATAAAGTGATCGACGGTCTTCTCGACATTCCGAATACCATACTGAACGGAGACAGAGAAAAAAGACTTGCGGGAAATATAAATGTCAGCTTTGAAGGCATAGAAGGCGAAAGCTTGCTGCTGATGCTTGATGATAAGGGAATAGCCGCATCGTCGGGCTCGGCCTGTACCTCGGCGTCGCCTTTGCCGAGCCATGTCCTGCTCGCCATAGGTGTTCCCGAGGAGGCGGCTCGCGGTTCGCTCAGAATATCTTTGAGCAAGTATAATACCGATGAAGAAGCCGAATATATCATAAAATCGGTGAAAGAGGCTGTGGAAAATCTGCGTAATACTTCTCCGGTGTGGGTTTGAGCCGGGCGGCTTGACATGCCGCGGGATGCGGTGGCTGCGACGGAGAATATAAATTTTGAGAGAGGTGTAAAATGAAAAAATATAATTATATTGAATCGGCTCTGATACACGGCGGTTTTGACAGCGAACCGCTTACGGGCGCCGTAAACGTACCCATATACCAAACCTCCACATACGAGCAGGAGGAGCTTGGCAAGCACAAGGGCTGGGAGTATTCGAGAACGGGCAATCCCACCCGCGCCGTGCTTGAAAAACTTATCGCCGAATTGGAGGGCGGCATCGCGGGCTTTGCTTTCGCGTCCGGCATGGCGGCGATCACGGCTGTTTTAAGCTTGTTTGAAAGCGGAGATAAGCTCATAATTTCGTCGAATGTTTACGGCGGAACTTTCCGCGTGCTTGATAAAGTGTTTAATCATTTCGGCATAGGCTATTCGATAGAGGACACTACCGATTTGCTGTCGCTTGACAAAAAAATCACGCCGGACGTAAAGGCGATATACATAGAAACGCCGGCAAATCCGCTTATGACAGTTACGGATCTGAAAGCTGTGTCCGATCTTGCGCATAAACACGGTATACTTTCAATAGCGGACAATACGTTTATGACGCCGTATTTGCAGCGTCCGATTAAATTCGGCGCGGATATTGTGATCCACAGCGCAACAAAATATCTGGGCGGACACGGCGATCTTGTCGCGGGACTTGCCGTAGTGAATGACGCTTCGCTTGCCGAACGTCTTGCGTTTATACAGAATTCCACCGGCGGAGTTTTGCAGCCGTTTGATTCGTTCCTGCTCATACGGGGAATAAAAACACTTGGCGTGCGCATGGACAGGCATGTTGAAAACGCGGAAAAGATCGCGCGGTACCTTACGGAAAGCGACGCGGTGAAAAGGGTATATTATCCGGGAATTCCGTCCGACGACGGCTACGAAACCAACATAAAGCAGGCGAAAAACGGAGGCGCAATGATCTCGTTCGAGCTTCATGAGAATTATGATATTAAAAAGTTTTTCAGATCCTTGAAGCTGATCGCCCTCGCCGAAAGTCTGGGCGGCGCGGAATCGCTCATATGCCATCCGTCGAGCATGACTCACGCGTCTATTCCGTATGAAATACGTCAAAAGGTGGGTATTACCGAAGGACTCATAAGAATATCCCCCGGTATCGAGCATTGGGAGGATATTATTGCCGATCTGGACGGCGCGATACGGGAAAGCAGGGTGGAGTGATATGCATTACTATAATTCAATGCATGATTTGATAGGCAACACCCCGCTTGTAAAGCTTAACAACAGCGGCATAAGACCCGAAATAAATTTGTTTGCCAAGCTTGAACTGTATAATCCCGCCGGCAGCGTAAAAGACCGCGTGGGTCAGGCAATGCTTGATGCGGCGGAAGCAAGCGGAAGGCTGAAAAAGGGCGGAACTGTTGTGCTGGGAACGGCGGGAAACACGGGCCTCGGAATTGCGTTTGCGGCTTTGGGGCGCGGATATAAGCTGATTTTTGTTGTGCCTACCAAATTTTCACAGGAAAAACAGACCCTCATGCGCGCCTTGGGCGCGCAGATAATAAATACTCCGCGCGAGCTGGGCATGATGGGAGCGGCTGAAAAGGCGGAGGAAATTAAGGAAAGTATAACGGGAGCCGTAACCCTTGATCAGTTTACGGATAAAAGCAACCCCGACGCGCATTACAGAACAACGGGCAGGGAGATATATGAGGATCTGGACGGAATGATCGATTATCTTGTCGCCGGCGCGGGCAGCGGGGGAACATACAGCGGAGTGTTAAAATATTTGAAAGAGCAGGATCCGAATATCCGCGGCGTACTTGCCGATCCCGTCGGTTCGGTAATAGGAGGCGGAGAGCATAAGGATTATAACATTGAGGGAATAGGCAATGACTTTATTGCCGACACGATGGATATGTCATTGGTAGACGAGGTCATCAAGGTAAACGACACCGAAGCGGCAAAGCAGGTAAAAATGCTCGCGCGCAATGAGGGCATCTTTGCCGGAACATCGTCCGGAGCGGCTATGTCGGCGGCGGTAAAGCTGTCGGAAACCGTACCGGGCGGCGCGAACATAGTCGTGATTTTTCCGGATCGCGGAGACAGGTATTTCAGCTCCGGAATATATGGATTTTGACAATCACGCAAAAAAAAACGGCAAAAGCATTTTTTGCCGTTTTTCTATTGACATTGTTAAATAACAGTGATATAATTCATATTAAATACATAGGTTTAATATGAATGGGATTGTGCGTGACAGCCAATAGAACTATAGCTCTTGCGTATACAGAACGGGAAGTATGAATGTTGATATATAAGAATTTTTAAAAATTTTCGCATATAAAAAAATTAAAAATTATTCATATAAAGCGCGATTGACACGTTGTTTCGCCCGTCATATAATACAAACATGAAAATTTCAAAAAGGAGATGCTGCAAAATGTCAAAAATCAGTAAACAAATCACGGATCTTATAGGAAAAACTCCGCTGCTTGAGCTTACAAATTATGAAAAGAAAAACGATCTGCAAGCAAAAATTATAGCAAAGCTTGAGTATTTCAATCCGGCGGGCTCGGTAAAGGACAGGATCGCAAAGGCTATGATCGACGAAGCGGAACAGCAGGGCAAGCTGAAACAGGGAGCGGTCATAATTGAGCCGACTTCGGGTAATACAGGCATAGGTCTCGCTTCTGTTGCGGCGGCGCGAGGATACCGGCTTATTATAACAATGCCGGAAACGATGAGTGTAGAGCGCAGAAATCTGTTAAAGGCGTATGGCGCGGAACTGGTGCTGACCGACGGAGCAAAGGGCATGAAAGGCGCGATCGCGAAGGCGCAGAAGCTGTCCGAGGAAATCGAAAACAGCTTTATTCCGAGCCAGTTTACAAATCCGGCAAATCCCGCTTATCACAGAGAAACCACAGGTCCCGAAATTTGGGAAGATACAGACGGAAAGGTCGATATATTTGTCGCGGGAGTCGGAACCGGAGGAACAATTTCCGGCGTGGGTGAATTTTTAAAATCAAAAAATCCCGATATCAAAATCATAGCTGTGGAACCGGCGGATTCGCCCGTGCTTTCGGAAGGCAAACCGGGGCCCCATAAGATACAGGGCATAGGCGCGGGATTTGTTCCCGATACGTTAAACACAAATATTTATGACGAAATTATCAAAGTTAAAAATGAAGACGCGTTCAGGACCGGCAGAGCTATCGCGCACTCGGACGGTGTTCTTGTCGGAATTTCCTCGGGCGCGGCGGTATGGGCCGCAACGGAGCTTGCAAAGCGGGCGGAAAATAAGGGCAAGAATATTGTCGCTATCCTCCCTGACACAGGTGAAAGGTACTTATCCACGCCGCTGTTTGGCTGATGATAAAAGCGAGTGCCGCTGTGCATCACGGCGGCACTCGCAAAAAATATGTTTGATTTCAAAAACCGAGGAGGGTACGATATGTACAAGGTTATGATCATTTCTCCGGACAATGAAATGGCGGACGAATTGGAAGCCATGAATGTTTGGGGAGAGACCTCGGGCTTTGAGATCTCCATGGTGACAGATAACGGCGACAGCGCGTATAGGGAATTATGCCGCGAAAAGTACGACTTGATAATCTGTGACACGCATATTAACGGTATGCGAAGCACGGAACTGCTCAGACGTATAGAAGAGGAAAAATTAGGCGGCCGCCTTGCTTTTTGCGGCAAATACGCGGATTTTGAGTATGCCAGACAAGGGATAATACTCGGCGCCTTTGACTATTTTATATCCCCGTTTCGTGAGGAACAGTTTCTTGCCGCGTTTAACAGAATACAAGATAAAGCTAATGAGAACATAACAATAAAGACGGATTATGCCGGGGAAATTATTGAATTGTTTGAAGCTCGGGACGCCGGAATATACGCGTATCTTTCGGATGCGCTGAATGAAATTTATGAAAGCTCGCACAATATGGCATCGGCGGAAAACGCTCTGAGCAAAATTTACAAAACGGTTATCAACGAAGTATTTGAGCGGTATGACTGGCTTGATCTGTATAAGTCTGTCCAAAGCTTCTACGAGAGAACGGAGCTGTTCGGATATATTACTTACGATAAGCTGTTTAAAAACAGAATTACGGAATTATTCGAGGAATTCTGCGAGCTTTTTCCGAAAGTGGACAATCAGCAGATCAAGACGGTGATGCTGTATATTTTAAATAATCCGGAAAGCGATTTGAAGCAAAAAACCATAGCGTCCGCGCTTAATATAAACAGTACATATTTAAGCACGATATTTTCGGTGCAGACAAAGCTTCGGTTTATTGACTATCTTACCGCGGTAAAGCTCAAGAGAGCGGGCTGGCTTTTGCAGAATACGTCGATGAAGGTCACGGAAATTGCCGCGCGGCTGGACTATAAGGACATAGGGTATTTTTCGAGAGTATTTAAGAAACAGTACGGGGTAACGCCGACTGAATACAGGATCCCCGATGATTACACATATCAGATTTAAGGTGCCCGGAATGACGTTGCAGCAAATATATTATGCGCTCACGATAGCGCAGACAAAATCAATGAACAAGGCGGCGGAGCAGCTGTTTATATCACAGCCGTCGCTGACGAACGCGATAAAGGAGCTTGAAAAGGAAACCGGAATTGCGATTTTCAGACGAACTAACAAAGGCGTAATAAAAACCAACGAGGGCGAAGAGTTTTTAATGTACGCGCGTCAGGTATATCAGCAATACGAGCTTCTCGCGGGTAAGTATTCGGACGCAAAAAATATAAAGAGAAAATTCTGCGTTTCTACTCAGCATTATTCATTTGCCGTAAGAGCGTTTGTGGAAACCGTAAAGCGGTTTGACACGACGAAGTATGAATTTGCGGTTCGGGAAGAGAAAACCTATAATGTCATAGATGATGTGAGCGGATTTAAGAGTGAGATAGGTATAATTTATATGAGTGATTATAACCGCAGAATTATTGAAAAAATGCTCCGAGACAAATTTTTGGAATTTCATCGGCTTGTCGAGTGCAAGGCGTATGTATATATGTGGAAAAAACATCCTCTCGCGAATAAAAAGTCGATCACTTTAGATGAGCTGCGTGATTATCCGTGTCTGTCATTCGAGCAGGGCGAACAGGAATCATCGTATCTCGCGGAGGAGATCCTTACGGATAATGAATATCCGCGCACGATCAAAGCATGCGACAGAGCGACCATGCTTAATTTGATGGTCGGCCTGAACGGTTATACGCTCTGCTCGGGCATAATCTGCGAGGAGCTTAACGGAGCGGACTATATCGCCGTGCCGTTTGAGGACGACGGCGCAAACCGCAACAGCGTTATGGAAATCGGTTACATTGTTAAAAAGGGCAGCGAGCTGAGCGAGATAGGCATGATATATATTGACGAGGTAAAAAGGTATTTGAATAACACAAAAACGGAGGTTAAAAATGAACAGAGATACAGCATGGAAGCTTTTGAGAAAATATAATAAGGACGCGTTTCATCTGCGTCACGCGCTCACCGTTGAGGGCGTTATGAAATATTTTGCGAGCACTCTCGGCTATGACGAGGAGTATTGGGGCATTGTCGGACTCCTGCACGATATAGATTTTGAGCAGTATCCGGACGAGCATTGTATAAAAGCTCCGGAATTGCTGCGGGAAGGCGGATTTGGTGATGATATAATTCACGCGGTATGCTCGCACGGTTATAACCTGACAGTAGATGTAAAGCCGGAGCATATAATGGAAAAGGTTTTGTATGCGACAGACGAGCTGACAGGTCTTATATGGGCGGCGGCCGAGATGCGGCCGTCAAAGAGCACACAGGATATGGAATTAAAAAGTCTGAAAAAGAAATACAAAAGCAAAAATTTCGCCGCGGGATGTTCAAGAGATGTGATCGAATACGGCGCGAAGATGCTCGGTTGGGAATTGGACAAGCTGCTTTGGGATACAATTCTCGCCATGCGAAGCTGTGAGAACGAGGTTGCGCAGCAACTTGAATGTATTTAATATTTGCGGATCAACATATATTATCAAGTCGAGCTTACCGGGATACGGCAAACCCGACTTTGTTAATTTTACATAAACACAATCCGTTTTATATTGCTATTGAACCTGATTGAAAAAAGTGGTAAAATAGAAAAAACGAAAGGAGAAACAGCGATGAAAAAAGTGGATTAATGTCAATAAAGTAGACAGAAAAAAGCGAAGAAATTATACACACATAAACATCGCCTCTTTCTGAT
>CANQLT010000103.1 GCA_947624775.1 uncultured Monoglobus sp. | reverse complement strand
GGTTACTACAGGCGTTGGCGTAGGTGCCTCGGTTACCACCGACGTAGGTGTCGGCGCCTCAGTCACTACAGGCGTCGGCGTGGGCGCCTCGGTTACCACCGGCGTAGGTGTCGGTGCCTCGGTCGCTACAGGCGTCGGCGTGGGCGCCTCGGTTACCACCGGAGTAGGTGTCGGTGCCTCAGTCACTACAGGCGTCGGCGTGGGTTGATGCGGTATATACGGCGTCGGTGTCGGTGTGTCTGCCGGAGTAGGCGTAGGTGCCTCGGTTACCACAGGCGTCGGTGTGGGCGCGCTTGTTGCCGTTGCGGTTGGCGTCGACGTGGGCGCCTCGGTTACCTCGGATGTCGGTGTGGGCGCGCTTGTTGCCGTTGCGGTTGGCGTCGGCGTGGGCGCCTCAGTTACCTCGGGTGTCGGTGTGGGCGCGCTTGTTGCTGTTGCGGTAGGCGTCGGCGTAGGCGCTTCGGTTACCACAGGCGTAGGCGTAGACGTTGCCGTCGGAGTCGCCGTTGGTGTAGGAGTCGGCGTGCTCACAGGCGTCGGGGTCGGTTCTTCCTTAGAGTTTGTGATCTCGGTACTTGGACTTTCGGTATCATAGAATATCGAATAATCCGCGTCGTAGAATTCCTGACCGAACTTTCCGATTATTTTTTCCTCCACGGTTTTAGCGTTATTGCCACGAATCGTGAAATAGTACTTTGTTGGATCCAAATAATATCCATCCGGCGCTTTGGTCTCAACATAATAGTATAATGTATCCATCATAAGAGTATCTTCCTCACTGCCGGAAAGACCCCATACTATTCTTCCGTCCGTTCCGGTTGACCTTTCAGCAATCCTTTCGACCGACATATTGTTTACGTCGGCGCTGCTATCCAGATTCACCTTGTAGAGCGCGAATGTTGCGTTTTTAAGCGACTCAGCCGATCCGGCATCTGTTTTATATAAAGTCAAAGTTTTGCTGACGCCCTCGACATAACCTTCACTGTGCACGACTCTGAACTGTGTGTTTATGTTGTCGGTATAGTTGAAACCGCCGCTCAGAGAGGCGCGGTTGATTACCGAAAGATCATCACCGTTATCGCCGTTTACGCCGCAGCTGTACTCAACAACCAAATATGTCTTATCGGGAACGATTATTCTGAGCTGTCTGGTTGAGCTGTTGTATGTCGCGGGACATTCTGTTCTGTTCATTTCGGTCCGCGAGCCGTCGGGGTTGACCTTATATACCTTGGTCGCCATATCTCCCATTCTGTTGAGCGTGAGACTCTTGGGTATCGTGTCGGTCAAGGTCAGAGTGTCTTTTTGTGGATCAAGGTCTTCTCTGTAACGATTAATGTCTATCGTATACTTAACGCCGGATGCGGCTGTCTTGCCCCCATCAGTCGTTTGCTCCATAAGAGCCGCAATTTTTTTGATATTCTTCTGCTCGACCGAGAAGCTGTCCTCGCCCTCCCCTACGGTCTCTCCCGTTTTATCCAGAGCTTTCGCATAGTTTGTGACAGGCATATTCTGCCATCCCGTGCCGAGATCCTCAAGAGTGACAGTGGTTCTGTAGGTTATTATGTATCCTTCTTTTCCGGGATCGGGAATAACAAACGTTAGACCCGACTGCTTGCCGTCCGAACCGTACTTGACCGTCGGGGTGATAGCTCCCTTGTATCCCCACTCGGGCAGAGTATATAGATTCGCCGAGTTCTCAACATACTTCATTCCGGGAGTTTTGAACTCGTCCTCTATCGTGATCGGATCGCTGCCGAAATCCTGCACCTCGGGCTGATTGAAATAAAGCTGCCAGTACATGGTGTAGGTCTCAGTGCTTTCATCCCAGCTTTGGCTGTCGGCTTTCTTTGTGAGCAGCGGTCTCTTGTCGCACTGCCACTGAGCCGAGGCGGACTTTGACTTTCCGTTATAATTCACAACGGCCGTGTTGTCAAAGGTCAGTATGTCGGACGCCGCGTCAAACGAGGCCTTATCTATCGTTGTGTCATAGGTTATAACGATATCCCCGCCGTCTGTGTTAAACGGACTGTATTTTCCGATAAACTTTACGGTAAAGCCGCGGGTCGTGTCGCCGTCCCACTGGGGATAGGGATAACTCAGCTCGTAATCGCTGCCCTTAACTAATGTTTCGGAGCTTCCGCCTTTTTCCAGCTTGACGGTTATCGAATCCCGGTCATACTCCCAAGCGAAAAATTTCCACACACTATCATGAGCCGTCGAATGCTGATCGGTGATGCTGACATCGGAGAGGCCTTTCAGCTCCTGCGTGCTGACGCGTATCTCCCAGCTTGCGGCGCCGTTCTTTTTATTGCCCGCGGTGTTGACCTTGGAAATATTCGGCGCAGCATCACCACCGGGGCCTTCGCCTCCGACAGGCGCGCTGCCCTCGGAACTCAGATGCTTGTCGTATTCGGGATAGTCGATATCCGCTGTATTTTTATAAACGGTTCCCGCCGATGGCGTTTGATCGGGCTTGGTCTCTATCTCAAAAACATAGCTGCCGAAATCGTCGGTATCGGGGAATGTGTATGTAAATTTTCCGTCTTTAACGTATTGGTTCATGTCCAGCGTCTGCTGCGAGCCGGTATCGGAGTTTTTCATAACGACCGATGTGATCGAAAGCCCGCCGGGCAGACTATCGGTCACGGTCGCGCCCTTTAAGTTAACTCTGAGATTGGCCCAGCTTTCGTTGACCCTTATCGTCCACTTGACAGTGCCGGTGCTCTCGTCGTAATATCCGCTCTTCTGGAATCCGGGAGTAACCCACTGAGGACCGTTGCTGCCGCTGTCGCCGGCCTCCTCGCCGTCGATCTTCCATTTGGCAATATTGCTGTTGTCTCCGCTGTTTAAAAACGGGTCATTGATATCAACGCTGTATCTTATCGAATACGGCACGCCCGCCTTGACGGGACCGATAAGAACCTCGGTCTTATCGCTGCTCTTTGATGTGATCTCGAGTTCGGTAACATCGTTTGGGTTTAAGGTGGGATCGCCCCAATTCGCCCAGCCGGACTTCATCTCAAACACGGTATCGTCGGGGAATCTCAGATTGCTGCCCAAAACGTCGGACAGCGTAACATTGTTGTAATCGGCGTCGGGCGTGAACTCGATGTAAAACGTCAGCTTGCCCGTTTCGGGATCAAAATCATACTTCTTCTCGGCGTCGATCTTGTTTTGGAAAGTAACGTCAAAGACCTCGCCCGAGCCCGGGAAGGTGAAACTGCCTTCCTCGTGCTTTGATGAGTAGCTGTCGTCAAATTTCAGGCTGCATGAAAAATGACCCTTGATGTTGTCGTTCTGAGCCACAAAACTGTCGTCCAGGTCAAAATATATCTCGCCGCCGCTGTACTCATAGGTTCCCACATACTGGCCGCTCGGTCCCTGGATATAGCCGCTCTCCGCTCCGGCCATCTCAATGCCTTCGGGCAAAGTGTATATCAGGATGTCGTCGGGCTGTATCTGTCCGTTGAGTATCTCATACTCAAAATATAGCCTGAACTCCTGATCGCGGGAGATCGGCATCTCAAGCGGATTGCCGTCCGGGTCGGTGATCGTGGTTTTCATGCTGCCCTCCACGCTCACATCCTCAAAATAAAGATAATCCATCGCGCGTCCCGTGATAGGCAGCACCGAAAACAGCATGGTTACCATGGCGATGCTGAGCAGCAGCGCTATCGCTTTTCTCGTTCCAACATGATTCAAAGTCAAAACATATTCCACCTTTCAATTAAACTGAAACTCTATCCGTCAAATATTCGTATTATTAAAAATCAAAGTTTATATATACGAAACCGCTGTTATTAATTCATGCACATGGATAATATGCACAATTTTAACAAACGCTATAAGGTCATTATACAACAATTTTACAGTGCTGTCAATATTTTAATATAATTTAATTTAACAATTTTTTAATAAAACCGTAATATTTCAGTTATTCAAACAGATTTTTTAGGCAAAATAAAAACCGCCGGGAAATTTCGACGGTTTTTCGCGTTTTAAAGCTTTATGACGCCTATCGCGTTCAGCACCGAGGATATAAGTATCGCGGCTATCAGCACCGGCGCGATATATTTTATCATAACATTGAACATTTTCTCGCGCTTGAATTTTGACGACAGCTTCACCTCGTCGGCTATAACGTTCACACCGATGACCCATGCCACAAACACGCAGGTAAGCAGTGCCAGGATCGGCATAAGCACGGAATTTGTGATAAAGTCCATCATGTCAAGTATCGTCATGCCGCCCAGAGTGACATCGCTCCACACGCTGTAGCCAAGTATCGGCGGAACGCCCAGCAAAAACGAGCAGATGCCCGCGCCTATCGTGGCCTTTGTTCTTCCCCAGCCGAACTTGTCGCAAAGGGATGACACGATCGCCTCAAGTATCGAGATTGACGAGGTGAGCGCCGCAAGCAGAACCAGTATAAAGAACGCGGAACCGATAAGCGTTGACATTCCCATGCTGTCGAAAACCTTGGGCAGCGTTATGAACATCAGGCCCGGGCCTGCACCCAGTGCCGACTCGTCGCCGCCCGAGAACGCGAACACCGCGGGAATTATCATAAGCGCCGCCAGTATGGCTATGCCCGTGTCGAATATTTCTATGCGGCCCACGTTTTTCTCAAGGTCGCTGTTTTTAGGCAGATACGAGCCGTAGGCTATCATGATGCCCATAGCCAGCGACAGCGAATAGAACATCTGGCCCAGCGCCGCAAGTATGGCCGACACCGAAAAATGCTTGAAATCGGGCACAAACAAATATTTGAGCCCCACAAGCGAGCCCGGCAGCGTGATCGAATAAATCGCGACGGCTATCGCCAGGATTATCAACAGCGGCATGAGTATCGTGCTGACCCTTTCAACGCCGCCTTGAACTCCGCGCAGTATAACGGCCGTGGTGACAAACGAAAAGATAAACTGGAACAGCAGCTGCTGCCCGGGCGACGCCAGCATGGTATCAAAAAATCCGTCGCCCGCGGCCTGCGCGTGTCCGCCCGTGACAAACGTCACGGCGTATTTTATGACCCAGCCGCCGATAACATTGTAGTACGGCAGGATTATCGCGGGCACTATCGTGGCGATAACGCCGAGAAACGCCCACTTTTTGCTGAGCTCGCCGAATGCCGAAAGCGCACTCTTGCCCGTTTTTCTGCCGATGGCGTTCTCGGCTATCATCAGCGTGTAGCCGAACGACAGCACCAGCAGGATATAAAACAACAGAAACAGACCGCCGCCGTATTTCGCGGTCAGGTACGGGAACCTCCAGATATTGCCCAGACCCACGGCGGAACCCGCCGCGGCCAGAACAAATCCGAGACCGTGCGAAAATTTACCCCGATTTTTCATAACATAACCCCCAAATTTTTGTGTTTTTATTCGATTATAGCAGGAAAATGCCAAAATGTAAACACTTTTTTAATATTACGCGTCAAAAATTTTCGGCAAAAATCAAGACTTTTGACAAAACCGAAATTAAATGATAAAATAAACATATCAAACCTTTATCGGGAGATGATATTATGAAATTATTTAAAAAGCAAAAGACCGAGCCGATCCCCGAGGGCTACACCGCCGACTCTGTCAGGATCGAGAAAAGCACCTGCACCGGGGAGCGCACCATCGGATTTTACAACCCCAAAGACAAAAAGCTTGTCGGCGCCGAGCTGGTCCGCACCGACGCCGACATCGCCGCCTTTTGCCAAAAATACGGCATAAAACAAATGAGCAAGTAGAGGCAACGCAGCGATTAGTAATTAGCGAATAGTGAATAGAACGAACGGCAGGTTGCCGTCCATACAGGTTTCATCACACCGTAGGGGCGGATATTATCCGCCCGTTTGCCTCGCCCTCCGGGGAGGGAGAGGTGTCGCCGAAGGCGACGGAGAGGGAGGCGAACGAATGTGTGGCTATTACTCCCTCTCAGTCTGCTCCGCAGACAGCTCCCCCTCCTAAAGGAAGGGGAGCCTACTTTTTGCCTAGTCACTACGGCGTGTTTTTCTATAACTCCTTTTCCGCGGGTTCGGACACCGGCATTATATTTTTAGTCGAGTTCCAGATCATGACCTTCACTTTTTTCGGCTTCGCGCCGCTTATCGGCACAGACGTCTCGCTTATCGCTCCCGCGGGCGTTGTTCCGTCCTCGGCCGGCGCGGCTCCGGTGACATCAAGCGTCGTAAATCCCGCCAGCGTTCCGTCCTCGCCGTATGCCGCTATCATAAGCGTCTCTTTCTCGCCCGCGGACAGGCATCCCGTTGTGTCCACGCTGACTCTCAGTTCTCCGTAGTTTTCCTCATACTGCGTATACTCCGCGTTTGTGACAGTCGGCGCCGAGCTCTCGCGCACGTATACGCGCACCTTGGCCGACATCGCGGCTCCCGGCGCGGACACGCTGATCACCGCTTCGCCACAGCTGACCGCCGTAATCGTGCCATTTCCGTCAACCGCTGCGACTTTTTCGTTGTCCGAACTTAGATATAAGTCGGCCGCTGTTCCCTCGGGATAAAATTCCGCCTTAACTGTGTGGGTGCTTCCCGGAGTCAGCGCTATGCTTGAGTTTTCTACCCTTATCATCTTAACACTTTGCGGCTTGATCCTGTATGTGTCGCTTGCTTCTTTACCTCCGAACAACGCTTTAGCGGTGATCGCACAGCCCTCATTTTCGCCGCCGAAGGTATAATATTTTTCATCAAGCTGTATCTTTACTTTTTTGGTTTCACCGCCGGCAATATCAATTTTTTCACTGTATATGTTTTCTCCGTTCTCTCCGGTCACGATAAGCTCGGTCCCGGGCGCATCGTCGCAGCCCGTGTTCTCTATTACGGCTTCGGCGTATCCTCCGCCGAATATTTTATTTCCCTTTATCTCAAGGTTGAGCTTCGTCTCACCGACGCTTGCCGACGCACTGTTGTTATCGGGATCCGATTCGACGATGTTCGGGGCGCTGACGCTCGCCGTTATGTTACCGGCTCTGAAATTATTGGGTATTTCCGCGTTGATCGTTATATATCCAACCTCACCGGCTTTAAGAATGACCTCGCTCTCGCTGTCAAACAAGGTTGTGTCCGTACTGTTCAGCGTGATATTCGCGCTTGTTATATCGCTCATCGTGTTGTTCGATACTGCCACAACAAATGAGGCAGTTTGTCCCGGCTCAACGTCGCCTTCAGCCCACACGCTTCTGACCTCTATATCCTCGATCGGTTTGTCGGCGGTGTGCACAAGTCTCACGATATCGCTCACATTGTCATTTCCTATGGTGATTTTTGCCAAAACCGCGCTGATAATTATGTTTCCATCGCTGCCAAGGTGCGCGTCCCAGGCTCTGATTTTCTCGTCATAATCGGTTATCTTGACGGGATTTGTCCAATCACCGTTTTTTATGTATGACGCATAAAGATCGGAAGCAAATCCATTCTGCATCTCAAACACCACGGCGTCGCCGAGATACTTTATATTCTCGCCGCCTTTTGAGTATACCGTCACAGGCTGTGAACCGTTCGCATACGCTGTTTTTAATTCGCCCGTCTCTGTAAACACAAAGCTTCCGTTCGAATAATCAAGACCGGTAAGCACCGTATCACCGCCATAGCTCTTGCCGTTCACGCAATACTTATTTTCGGGTGTCGATATATCACCGTCTGCATCGACAAGGTATGCGGCATTGCCGTCGCAGTCCACCGCCGCACCGTACACAAAAGGCAAGTCGCCGCACAACTTTTCCGAAGCAATCTCGCTCTTTTTGTATTGGATCATCGCACGGTATATGCTCTCTTTTGTATCATCAACGCCGGGCATCAGACTGTTCAAGTTGTTTTGTGTCCACACCACGTAGGAGGTATCTCCAAAATACAGTGTCGGGTTGTACTCATAGTCGGTGTTTCCGCTTGTCACGGTGATTGGCTCGCTCCATAACTGCCCGTCAAATACGGCGTAAGACAGCTCTAAAGAAGCCGCCATCTGCTCGAGTTCCGCGTCGTTTGAAAGAGGCGCGTTCGCATCCTGCCATACTACCGCCGCTTTGTATCCGTCGGTTCTGAGATCAAAGTCAAAGTCGGCCGTGCCGTCGTTTTCTATCCGGGAAGGCTCGCTCCACGCACCGTTTCTGCATACGCTGTACATGAGCGCCGTTCTGTTGATATCATTTCTCGCGGGGTCATCGTCAATCCAAACCATCAGCTCGCTGCCGTCGTTTAACAGCACTGATTTCGCGTCGCTGTATGGATATATATTTTGTTTTATTGTATCCTCGTCGGCCGCGGCGGAAACCTCGGCATTCAGATAATCGCGTCCGATCGGCCTAAGATCCCCCTCGTCGACTGACATAAGCTCAATATCCTGCGGCGGATACATCTGCCATTTTAAAAATGTATGACTGTACCTGAAATCCCAAGCCAACAGCCTTAGCAAAAAGTAGTAATCCGCCGACAGCTCCGCCTTAAAACTGGTAGGCATATTTACAAACGGAAAGTTCACACCGGTGCCGATGGTTCCGTTCAGACCCATTTCAAGAGCTGCGACTTTTTGCGCGCCCACACCCGCGCCCAGTGACGGACTGACCTCAAAATCGATATTTCCGGTCATTTTCATCTTTGGATCTATAACTTCGGCTTTGTCAAGACTGATATTGATCCCGCCCTGCAAACTGCCCGACAGCGAGTATGTAGCGTAAACTATAGGCATTGACGGCACCGGAAGCGTTCCGTCCATTCCAACCGTGGCCGCCACGATCATGCCTGCGTTCGACAGCAGCATTTCTCCGTTTTCGCTGAGCTTGAGCTCGATATATCCGCTGGCGGCAAAATTGGCCTTCCAACCCATGTCTTTCTCCTTAGTCGAGTTGCGGTCAAAAAATTTATCGGGATTCAATTTTCCTTTATCTGCGTCTTCTTTAAACTTCTTTATTTCCTCCAGCTTTTTCATGAATGCCGGCGTCATTTTACCTTCTTTTATCTCGCTAAAATCCTTTTCCGAACCGCCAAATATCACCTTCCACGATTTTTCGTCGGCATCGTACGCCACTTTCAAGGTGTCCAGATAGCTCACATCAATGCTGCCCGGCAGCTCGAAAGCCGGATATTTTTTGCCATTTATCGTAATTGGCGGGCCGTATACCTTGTCGCTTCCCGGGTTACCGAAATCAAAATCTTCGACGTTTATGTCGATCGGACTTATTATCACCGTGTTCATTTGATTGGGTATCGGGTGGAAGTCAGCCGCAGTATAAACGACCGAGCCGCCATACTCCACACGTATGCCTCCGGTACGCGGAGCGTTTTTGATCTGTATAACACCATACGAATCAGTGATATATTCTTTTCCGTCGATAAAGACCCTGGCGTCCGCCATGGGCTCATCGCTCAACTCATTGATTATCCGAACGTCGTAAGACGCCGGGGCCTGAGTTGGCATTGGCTCGGGTATTACAGACGACGGATCATCAACATCCGAATCGGATCCTTTGCCATTATTATAATATACCTCTTCACAACATTTATAACATCCATAACAAATATAACCATAATCGTTAGTATATTCACAATGTTTTTCGCCGTATATATCTTCGTTAGAAATCGATCCTGAACCGTCATAATCACACTCAAAATATCCCTGATAAGGCGAGCCGGCGCTGACGGTCAACATAGGAATTTTAGGATTGCCGCTTTTGCTCACACGAATCGATCCGCTTATGTAATTTTTACTGCCACCGCTTATTCCGTAAACATTAGCATACAGAGAATGGTTATCGCCGCTGACGGTTATGCTTCCGTAAATTGCGCAGTTTGTGCCTTCATTAATTCCATAAGCAAATCCGTAATCTCCTGCGAAAGAACTTTTTATATTACCCCTGATGCAGTTGTGGCTGCCGTTGCTTATACCCTCTGCGATAGTTCTGTCATTAGCTGTTAAATTTCCGTTTATATTGTTGCCGCTGCCTCCCGCTATTCCCGTTATGCCATCTCCTTGCATGTTTCCATAAATTGCACAGTCTGTACTATCGTCTATTCCGACCGCAGGGCCGTTTATATTGCCATAAATACAACAATTTGTGCCGCTTGATATTCCTACAATACTGCTATAATCAACGCCGGTTATATTTCCATATATCACGCTGTGGATGTATACTAAAAAAGTAGACAGAAAAATGGAAATATGTTAAAATAATAAACACGAGAGGAGAAGTATGATG
>CANQLT010000102.1 GCA_947624775.1 uncultured Monoglobus sp. | reverse complement strand
AACAATTAAAACCTCAACCAACCGGTTGGGGTTTTAATTTTTTCTATAAAAAATTAAGGTAATGCTGCCGGAACATTATTTGTTCAACCTAACGGTTGGGGTTTTAATTTTTGAAAGAATTATTAGTTAATCCCTCTCAGTCGCCTACGGCGACAGCATTACGGAAGCGCTTGGTGAAAATCGCAAGCGATTTTCAAAGGTCGCTTTGAACCCGCAAGCAAGCTTTCTGATTATCCCCAAGGGGCGAGCCTAATGCGGCATGCCCACATGCCGCCGGCCGGATGTGGGCATCCGGCCCTACGGTGAACGATGTAATGCTGCCGGAACATGCTGTGTTCAACTCTTAAATATGTTGTAGCTGTTGTTTTATTAAATGCTTTGTGTTATAATTTTATTTGGTGATAATATGCGAACGGAAAATATAACTGCGGATTTCGCGGATATGGATAAATTTATTAAGCTTAATAATGAGGCGTTTCCGAAGCAGGAGAGAGTGCCTGTTAAAAATTTTTTGAAAATGGCGGAGGAAGGACTTATTGACCTTATCGCCGTGTATGACGGAGAGACTTTTGTCGGTTTCTGCGCGGTCATGGCCGACGCGCCGACGGCGTATCTGTGCTATTTCGCTGTGGAAAAGAGCTTGCGCTGCTGCGGATACGGAGGCAGGATTCTTGAGCTGCTGCGCGAAAAATACGCGGGCTGCCAAGTTGTGCTCGACCTTGAGCTTGTCAGCGAGAGCGCGCCCAACAATGAGCAACGAATAACGCGCCGCGATTTCTATTTGCGCAACGGTTTTTATCCCACCGGATATGGCATGGCGTATTTCGGTATGCAATTTGAACTGCTGTGCGGCAGTCCTAATTTTGACATGGAAGATTTTATGCGCGTTATCGACAAACTGAAAGCTAAAAACTTCAGCCCTCGCGTGTTTGAAGTGGAGTTATAATAACGCGTAAAAAGTTTTAAAAGGCAAAATCACTTATTGTTTTTATTTTCTTTTGTTTTGCCTCCCGCGAGCTCATAGCTCATGGCAATATGGCTGTATATCACCTCGTCCTCGGCGGTGCCGTCAAGAAGTATTGTTATCCAGTGGTCCTTGTTCATGTGGTAGGCGGGAAAAACGCCGTTGTTCATTCTTGCGGAGCCTATCATCAGCGGGTCGCATTTTACGTCGATTATGTCGGCCTCGTCTTTTGAGTCAAGGCCCAGCTTGTCTTTGGTTATATTCATTATCACCGCGAACCATTTGTTGTTGTCGCGGCGCCTCAAAACCGCATAATCGGGATATTTTTCCCATAAATATTCGGGCCGCGCCCCAAAATTTTCGGCGGCAAATTTAAAAATCATATCTCTGTTCACAAGAATCACCTCGTATTTAAATATTATCATAAAAAATTCGCGGTTTCAAGCTTTAAAATAAAACTAAACTCTTTGTTTTCAATTAAAAATATTTCTTGAAGTCGGAAAAGTTTTGGGGTATAATAGCATTATCATAAAAATTTAAAAAGGTGAAATTATGAGTGATTTTGAACACGCGAAAAAAAGAGTTGCGGAGCTGACCGAGATTTTAAACGACGCCAACCGCAAGTATTACGTGCTTGACGCGCCCGAGATCAGCGACTTTGACTATGACAAATATATGCGGGAGCTGATCGAGCTTGAGACCGAGTTTCCGCAGCTTCTAAAGGAGGATTCGCCCTCGCGCAGAGTTGGGGGCGAGGTGCTCGAGGGCTTTGAAAACGTGGAGCACGCGGTGCGAATGCAGAGCCTGACCGACGTTTTTGACAAAGGCGAGCTTTTGGAGTTCGACGGCCGCGTGCGCTCGGCGCTCGGCGTCGACAAGCCCGAGTACACGACCGAACTTAAGATAGATGGGCTGTCGGTCTCGCTCGAGTACAGAGACGGCGTGTTTTTCCGCGGCTCCACCCGCGGCAACGGCGCTGTGGGCGAGGACATAACCAACAATCTGAAAACCGTAAAGAGCATACCGCTGAGGCTCAGCGAGCCTGTGCCGTATCTTGAGGTGCGCGGCGAGGTGTTTATGCCAAAAAAGGCGTTTCTTGATTTAAACGAGCTGCGCGAGATCCGCGGCGAGCCGTTGTTCGCCAATCCGCGAAACGCGGCGGCGGGCTCTCTGCGCCAGCTTGACAGTTCGGTGACCGCGGGGCGCAGGCTTGACATATTCGTATTTAACGTTCAGGCGGTTGAGGGCCTCGAATTTTCGACCCACACCGAGAGCCTTGAATATATGGAAAAGCTGGGCTTTAAGGTTATTCCCGACCGCGGGATTCAGCATGGGATTGAGGAAGCGTACGCCGAGATAGAGCGCCTGGGAGAAATGCGCGGAACCTTGGGCTTTGACATAGACGGCGCGGTCGTCAAACTCAACAGCCTTGACGACCGCGCGGTCATGGGCGAGACCACAAAAACGCCGCGCTGGGCGACCGCGTTTAAATATCCGCCCGAGGAGCAGGAAACCGAGCTGCTTGACATAGTGCTCCAAGTCGGCAGAACAGGAGCCGTGACGCCGAACGCGGTGTTCACTCCGGTAAGGATAGCGGGCTCGGTGGTATCGCGCGCCACCCTGCATAACATCGGATATATCCACCAAAAGGACATAAGGATAGGCGACTTTATAAAGGTTCGAAAGGCAGGCGACGTGATCCCCGAGGTCGCGGAGGTAGTGAAAGAAAAGCGCCGCGACGGGCTCAAAAAATACGAGATGCCCGCCGAGTGCCCGGTGTGCGGCGAGCCGATAGAAAAGGCGGAGGACGAGGCGGCCACTCGCTGCGTCAATCCCAACTGTCCCGCGCGCCAGCTCAGAAGCGTTATCCATTTCGCCTCAAAGGGCGCTATGGACATCGAGGGTCTGGGCCCCGCGATCGTGGAGCGGTTTATTGACGGGGGTCTGATTTCCAGCTGCGCCGATCTGTATGAACTCAAGGCGGAACAGCTCAGCGGGCTTGAGGGCTTTGGCGAGAAGTCGGCAGAGAACCTGATCGCCTCGATCGAAAAATCCAAGTCACGCGGCCTCGCGAGATTGCTTGCGGCGCTGGGCATACCGCTTATCGGAACGCGCGCGGCTCAGCTTATCGCGGGCCGTTTCGGCGATATTGACAAGGTTATGGAGGCGGAAGAGGAACAGCTCTCGGCGATCCCTGATATCGGCGAGCGAATGGCCGCGAGCGTTGTACACTACTTTTCGGATCCGGCCTCAAAGGAGCTTATACGCAGGTTCAAAAAATACGGCCTTGATTTGACTTACGAGACCGAGGAAACGGCCGACACTCTCGCCGGCAAGACCTTTGTCATAACCGGCACGCTGCCGAGCATGAAGCGCGGCGACGCCAAAAAGCTGATCGAGCAAAACGGCGGCAAGGTGACGGGCAGCGTATCCAAAAAGACCGATTATCTGCTTGCGGGCGAGGAG
Organism: uncultured Monoglobus sp.; assembly: GCA_947624775.1. Lineage (GTDB taxonomy): Bacteria > Bacillota > Clostridia > Monoglobales > Monoglobaceae > Monoglobus. Next base: position 6,873 of record CANQLT010000102.1, on the reverse strand, counting down.
GCCGGAAGCAAGCTCGACAAAGCGAACGCCCTCGGAATCCCCGTGATAGACGAGGCGGAGCTCATCAGCATGATAGGTTAAAATATGCCAAAAAACACTTGACAACAAATTCGGAATGTGTTATTATAGCGTTTGGTAACCCATGGCTTTGTTTGCGGGATATATTTCACCACCCCTTACAAAGGCTGTGCGGGGCTAATATATTATGGAGGTGACATAAGTGGATAAGGACGTAAAGCAGCAGATCATTGAGGAATACGCGACACACGAGGGCGACACAGGCTCTCCCGAGGTTCAGGTCGCGCTTTTGACCTACAGGATCAATCATCTGAACGAGCATCTTAAGACCCATAAGAAGGACCACCATTCAAGGCGCGGTCTGCTTAAGATGGTCGGCGTGAGACGCAGCTTCCTTAAGTATCTTGAAAAGAAGGATATCAACAGATATCGTTCGCTTATCGAGAGACTGGGACTCAGACACTAAAATGCCCGGCAGCCCGAGCCGAATCGGCTTGGGTTGCCTTGCGTTTTATTATAAAGAGTATGCTTACTTTAGCAGTTAAAAACACGCATCCGAGAGGTGCCTGATTTTAAGTGCTAAACGAGCTGCTCTTTTGAAAAATTATTATATTTCAAGGAGGAATACCAATGTCAAAAATTTATGAAACACAGGTAGCCGGCAGACCCCTTTCGCTGGAATTCGGCAAGGTGGCGGGCCTGGCAAACGGCTCGGTTATAGTGCGCTACGGCGACACCGCGGTTATCACATGCGCGACCGCATCGGACAAGCCCAGAGACGGGATCGACTTTTTCCCGCTCAGCATCGACTATGAGGAAAAGATGTATTCGGTCGGCAAGATCCCCGGCAGCTTCACGCGCCGCGAGGGCAAGCCGTCAGAGCATGCCGTCCTCACATCCAGAGTTATCGACAGACCCATGCGTCCCCTGTTTCCCAAAGACCTGAGAAATGACGTTTCTATCGTTTCGACGGTTGTCTCGGTCGAGCAGGACAATTCGCCCGAATTCTGCGCCATGATCGGCTCGTCCATCGCGGTGTCGGTTTCGGATATTCCGTTCAGCGGCCCAATTGCCGCGGTATACGTCGGCTTGGTTGACGGCAAGTTTGTTATCAATCCCACCGTGGAGCAGAGAGAGCAGAGCGACCTTAATCTTATCGTTTCGGGCTCGGCCAAGAAGGTCGTTATGATCGAGGCGGGCGCCAATGAGGTCCCCGAAAAAGAGATGTACGACGCTATCATGTTCGCCCACGAGGAGATCAAAAAGCTGTGCGCTTTCCTTGACAGGATCATTGACGAGATAGGCAAGCCCAAGTTTGATTATGAGCATATAACCGTGGACGAGGCCCTGTTTGACGACATACGCGAGTACGCCGAGGACGGCGTGAAGCAGGCCCTTGATACCGACGACAAAAACGTCCGCGACGCCAGACTGCTGGTTGTCTATGAGGACGTGTACATGCACTTTGAGGACAAGTATCCTCAGGAGGAATATAAGGAGCAGATCGACGAGGCGCTCTATAAGCTCCAGAAAACCGTTGTCAGAAACTGGCTCATGTATGACAAAAAGCGCGTAGACGGCAGAGGTATATTAGAGCTGAGACCGCTTTCGGCAGAAGTAGGTCTGTTGCCCAGAGCGCACGGCAGCGGTCTGTTCACAAGAGGCCAGACCCAGTGTCTGTCGGCTGCGACCTTGGCTCCGGTCAGCGAGGCGCAGATCATCGATGGCCTCGGCCTTGAGGACAGCAAGAGATACATGCACCACTACAACTTCCCGTCGTTCAGCGTCGGTGAGACCCGTCCTTCAAGAGGTCCCGGCAGACGTGAGATCGGCCACGGCGCTCTCGCGGAGCGCGCTCTGCTTCCGGTCCTGCCCAGCGTTGACGATTTCCCTTACGCGATCCGCGTGGTATCGGAAGTCCTCAGCTCAAACGGCTCGACCTCGCAGGGAAGTATCTGTGGTTCGACTTTGGCCCTTATGGATGCCGGAGTTCCCATTTCCGCACCTGTAGCCGGTATTTCGGTCGGCCTTATCACAGATTCCGAAAATGACGACAACTTCATGACAATGGTTGATATCCAGGGCTTGGAGGATTTCTTCGGCGACATGGACTTTAAGGTAGCCGGAACCAAAAAAGGTATAACCGCGATCCAGATGGACCTCAAGGTTGACGGTCTTACTCCCGCCATAATCAGCCAGGCGCTTGAGCAGACCAGAAACGCCAGATATTATATCTTAGACGAGGTAATGCTCAAAGCAATCGACAAGCCGCGTCCGGAGATCTCACAGTATGCGCCCAAGATCATAAACATGACGATACCCGTTGACAAGATCCGTGACGTTATCGGCACGGGCGGCAAGGTTATTCAGGGCATTGTAGCTGATACCGGCGCCAAGATCGACATAGAGGAGGACGGACGCGTGTTTATCGCTGCCGTTGACCCCGAGTCGGGCAAACAGGCCAAAGAGATGATCGAGAGGATCATCAAAGAGCCCGAGGTCGGCGATATTTACGAGGGCAAGGTTGTCAAGATCATGGACTTTGGCGCATTTGTTGAAATTCTGCCAGGCCATGACGGACTGGTTCATATCTCAAAGCTCGCAAAGGGCAGAGTTAACAAGGTAACTGACGTTGTTAACGAGGGCGATATGATAAAGGTCGAAGTAACCGAGATACTGCCCAACGGCAAGATAAATTTGAAAAAAGTCCTTGACTGATAAAAATAACTAAAGGCTGCCTTATGGCGGCCTTAATTTTATAAATATTAGCACTTGCAATTTGACATTTAATGTAATACAATAATACTGTATTTTCAGACAAATTTTTAATTACATATATTATTTTGGAGGTAAGCTATGAAAAAATTAGAGCAGCTTTACGAGGGAAAAGCCAAAAAGGTTTTCAAGACCGACGATCCCGAGGTTTTGATGGTTGACTACAAGGACGACGCCACAGCCTTTAACGGCGAGAAGAAGGGCACTATCCGCTCAAAGGGAATCATCAACAACCGCGTCACGAATCACCTGATGAAAATGCTTGAGGAGCAGGGTATCCCCACCCATCTGATCAAAGAGGTTTCCGACAGAGAGACATTGGTCAAAAAAGTGACGATCGTGCCTCTTGAGGTCATAATCAGAAACGTGGCGGCCGGTTCTTTTTCAAAGAGATACGGCGTTGAGGAAGGCAGAGAGCTGCTGTCGCCTACGCTTGAGTTTAGCTATAAGGACGACGATCTTGGCGATCCGCTTATCAACACCTACCATGTGCTGGCCCTCGGCCTCGCCACAAAGGACGAGATCGACACGATCGCGAAATATGCGTTCAAGGTAAACGATATATTAAAAGAATACCTGCTGGGCCTCGGAATCAAGCTGATCGACTTCAAGCTTGAGTTCGGTAAGACGAGCGACGGAACCATAGTTCTGGCGGACGAAATATCTCCCGACACCTGCCGTTTCTGGGACAAGGATACCAACGAGAAACTTGACAAAGACAGATTCAGACGCGACATGGGCAATGTTGAGGACGCCTATGAGGAGATCATGAGCCGTCTGATGGGAGAAACAGTTTAATAAATAGCATCCGATAGGAGGTTTGTTTTGAGTAAGAATGATGAGATTTTCTCCGACTCCCTCCATGAGGAATGCGGAGTTATAGGTATTTATGATATGGGCGACGGCCTTGACGTTGCGCGGCTGACATACTACGGTCTCTACGCGCTCCAGCACAGGGGTCAGGAAAGCGCCGGTATCGCGGTAAATAGCATAGACGAGAACGATAAGATACAAATTCTCCAGTATAAAGATATGGGGCTTGTGCAGGAGGTGTTCAACAACCTTGTGCTCAACGAGCTCAAAGGCCGCGCCGCGGTCGGCCATGTGCGGTACACCACAGCGGGAGCCAGCCGCAGAGAAAACGCTCAGCCTCTTGTCTCGAGGTACCAAAAGGGCACTTTCGCCTTGGTTCACAACGGCAATCTTGTGGACATCGACACGATGCGCCGCAAGCTCAAGGACGAGGGCGCCATATTCCAGACCACCAACGACAGCGAGATCATAGCTCATCTGCTGGCAAAGGAGCGGATAAAGACCGATTCTACGGCCGAGGCGATTCTGCGTCTTATGGGCGAGATCAGCGGAGCCTATTCCATGATAATCATGACGCCCAAAAGAATGGTTGTCGTGCGCGACCCGCAGGGATTCAGGCCTCTGTGCATCGGAATGATAAAGAATTCATACGTGTTCGCGTCCGAGACCTGCGCTCTCGACTCGATCGGAGCCGAGTTCGTGCGCGATGTGGAGCCGGGCGAGGTCATAGTCGTTGACAAAAGCGGACTGCACTCGTACCGTGACAGGTGCGGCGGAAAGACCGCGCTCTGCGTGTTCGAGTACGTGTATGTCGCCAGACCCGACAGCGTGATAGACGGAGTGAGCGTGCACGCCGCAAGGCTCAAAGCGGGCAGATTTTTGGCAAAGGAAAGCCCGGTCGAGGCCGATGTGGTTATCGGTGTTCCCGACTCGGGGCTCGACGCCGCTCTGGGTTATTCTCAGGAGTCGGGCATACCCTACGGCGTCGGATTTATTAAAAACAAATATATAGGCAGGACGTTTATCCAACCCACCCAGGAGGAGCGTGAATCCGCGCTCAGGATAAAGCTTAATGCCATGCGCGAGGCTGTCAGCGGCAAGCGCGTGATAATGATAGACGACTCGATCGTGCGCGGCACCACCAGTGGCAGGATCGTTCAGCTCCTGCGCGACGCGGGAGCCAAAGAGGTGCATGTGAGGATCTCCTCGCCGCCATTTAAGAATCCCTGCTATTTCGGCATAGACGTGGCCGACAGAGACTCGCTGATCGCCTGTCAGATGTCGGTGGAGGAAACCTGCAGACATATCGGAGCCGACTCGTTGGCGTATCTGTCGCTCGATGCGGTCGATAAGATAGCCGAGGGATCAAAGTGCTCAAGATGCACCGCCTGCTTCACCGGCAAATACCCCGTCCGCGTCCCCCAAGAAGAAAACCGATAACGCTGTTTTTTGCCTCGCCCCTTGGGGAGAGGTGGATTTCCGCCAAAGGCGGAAAGACGGAGAGGGGTCAGCAATCTGATGCGGAAAACAAACCCATCTCAGTCGCCCACGGCGATTCGCGGGCGGATAATATCCGCCCCTACGGTGTGATGAAACCTGTAGGGGGCGGCAACCTGCCGCCCGCCCTATTCACTAATAACTAATCACTATGTTAAAAGGAGCATAAAAATGAAAAACGAAACAGTTGTGGTAATCGACTTCGGAGGCCAGTACAACCAGCTCATCGCCCGCCGCGTGCGCGAAGCGAACGTGTATTGCGAGGTCGTGCCGTATTCGAAACCGATCGAAGATATAAAAGCGATGGAGCCGAAGGGTATAATTTTCACCGGCGGCCCCAACAGCGTGTTTGACGAAAAGGCGCCCAAACCTGATTTTGCCGTGTTCGATCTCGGTGTGCCCGTGCTTGGTATTTGCTACGGTGCTCAGCTCATGAGCATGGCGCTGGGCGGAAACGTTCACAGCGCGAACACCCGCGAGTACGGAGTGACCGAGATAAGCCTCGATACAGATTCCGTGCTTTTTAAGGGCATGGACAAGAAAAATCAATGCCTTATGAGCCATACCGACAAGGTCGAGGGTCTGCCTGAGGGCTTTAAGGTCGTTGCGACAACTGCCGACTGCCCCATGGCGGCCTTTGAAAACACCGAGAAAAAGTTTTTCGGCGTTCAGTTCCACCCCGAGGTCAATCATACCCCGTTCGGAAAAGATATGATAAGAAACTTCTTGTACGATGTGTGCGGATTGTCGGGCGATTGGACAATGTCAGATTACGCCAAGAATTATATAGAGTACGCCAAAAACAAGATCGGAGACAAAAAAGTGCTCTGCGCCCTCTCGGGTGGTGTAGACAGCAGCGTCGCCGCCGTGCTTCTTTATAAGGCGGTCGGCAAAAATCTGACATGTATATTCGTAGATCACGGTCTGCTCAGAAAAAATGAGGGCGATCAGGTCGAGGAAGTGTTCACAAAACAGTTTGATATCAATATGATCCGTGTCAACTGCGGAGACGTTTTCCTTGGCAAGCTCAAAGGCGTGACCGATCCCGAGACCAAGCGTAAAATTATAGGCGAGGAATTTATAAGAGTATTCGAAAAAGAGGCCAAGAAGATCGGAGCCGTTGACTATCTTGTTCAGGGCACGATCTATCCCGATGTTATCGAGAGCGGTACCGGAGATGCGGCGGTGATAAAAAGCCACCACAACGTCGGCGGCCTGCCCGATTATGTTGATTTTAAAGAGATCATCGAGCCGCTCAGAAACCTGTTTAAAGACGAGGTCAGAGCGCTCGGAACCGAGCTCGGTATTCCCGAAAACCTCGTGTGGCGCCAGCCGTTTCCCGGCCCCGGCCTCGCCATCAGATGCATTGGCGAGATCACCGAGGACAGGCTCGATATACTCAAGGAGGCCGACGCGATATTCCGCGAGGAAATAGCGAACGCGGGTTTAGAGCGCGACATCAACCAGTATTTCGCGGTTATAACCGATATGCGCAGCGTCGGCGTAATGGGCGACGAGCGCACCTATGACTACACGGTGGCGCTCCGCGCCGTGACCACCACCGACTTCATGACCGGCGAGTGGGCGCGTATCCCCTACGACGTCCTCGAAACCGTCAGCAAACGCATAGTCAACGAGGTCTCCCACGTAAACCGCATAGTCTACGACATAACCTCCAAACCCCCCGCCACCATCGAGTGGGAATGATGTACGAAACGGCTGAACACCGCATAAATACTGGGTTTTTCGAAAATTAAAAGGTGTTTTGGC
>CANQLT010000101.1 GCA_947624775.1 uncultured Monoglobus sp. | reverse complement strand
TATCCATATTATTTTACCTACTTAAATTCACTATAATTTAAAGTTATCCTTTATTTACAATAAATTTAATTTATTATCAAAGAAATAACTTGAAAATGATGTTATATTATGTTACAATTTAATTACTAAATTATAATGTATTAAAATGTTTCATACGAAAGGGAATATATTATGTCTATAGAATATTTAACTTCGATGTTTCAAAAGTTGACCGATTGTACTACGTGGTCAATTCTATTGCTGCGCATAACTTCAAGTAGGCGAATAGGTGTGCAATATTCTGCAAGAGAAATATATTTACGTCCGACAGGACGGTTATCTAAATTTATATCTGAAATAACTAGCGATTATGTTGGTAATAGTAATGCTAAAATGTTTAATTTTACAGATGTTTTAGAATATGATGGGGAAGCAGTAGATAAAGTCATATATAAAATGTCAACCAATAATATATTAATAAAAGATAGCATTGAAAGATTATTTTCAGTAATCGCAAATCCAACTGTGGAAAATAATCTTAATGATTTTAACTTTGATGCATATGTTTTAAATGGTTCTGTAAAAATATATGATGAAAAATTACCCATAAAACTGGTGTCAATTAAAAACCCAATTACGTCCTTTAAGAACAGATTTTATTACGATGAGAACACATTTAAAGAAATAAATCAAAAAGTATTATACTTAAGAACATCAATTGACGTTGTTATAATTGATGATCATATATATTTATTTACAAGTCTTGGTGAAAAGTTGTTTGATATGGAGCGTACCTATAAATTAGTTTGTAGGGAAAAAGTTCAGGAGATATTATCGTCCAATATTATATACGAAAGCAATAGCGATATTTTTAGCCAAGCAGCAACTTCGCGACATAATCCAAGAAAGTTTCTATCATTCAACCAAGACCGCCTTGAAAAACTCAAGGATGTAGCTATTTTGACCAATATGGCCGGTAAATATTCAATACCAGTTATAGACAACAAATTTTATGTATCGGATGAGAATACTGCCGAAAAGATTATTAAACTTTTATGTAATAAAGGAATGATGGATCCTTTCGAAGATGCGCCAGTAGAAGTAACCAGTTCTAAACGGTGGAATTAGTTGAGAGGTGAGTAAACATGAATACATTATTTTCGTTTAGCTTGTTTTATTTATCGTTTATACCACTTTGGATATCTGTTATTTTTGTTGATGCAAAAAGTATAATTAGTAGCAACTCAAGTATAAATACGGAAATAATAAGTATTATAGTTATACTTGTATTTTCAATTATATGCTGCTCATACTTATTATATAAAATACATTGTATTTCACCGGAAGGATCAACTACAGGAAGAATACTGACAGTAAATGAAGAAAAAACAATAACAGCTGAATTTTTATTAGCATATATATTACCGTTATTTACATTTGATTTTACAAGATGGGATGAAGTAATATTATTCTTAATTTTCTTTATTACATTAGGATTTTTATGTGTAAGACATAATTATTTTAGCGTAAATTTAGTCCTTGAACTTCTAGGATATCGGTTTTATAATTGTACTCTTGAAAATGATGATGGCGTAAAAGTTACTAAAATAATAATCAGCCGTACTCGACTAAATGGTAAAGTTGGAGAAGAAGTTAGTTACAAATCTATGAATGATGAGTATAAATTAAGAATTAATATAAATTAATAGTATTTATTTGCTAAAATTTTACAGGTAATTGTAACAATGCAGTACTAAAAAACACGAGTGCGAGCTTATATACAGCATTATGTGTTTAAATCAATAAAGACGCAGTCGATTGAAATAGGACTGCGTCTTTTATGATATTATGATTATTTTGCGTCACGCAATATTTTTCTTGCTGTTGCTAGGATTGCCGGATCAACCGTTATGGTTTCCCAATAACATTGATCGGTGAACATTTGTGAAACTGAAAAAAATTCGGGATATATAACGATATAGGCCTCAAGGACCGTTTCGGAATAATCTTTACCATTCTTAATAGCTGCAATCTGCTCGGAGAGCAGAGGTCTCAACATAGTTTCTGCCGTCTGATAAACATTCGGACGCTGCATAATGTCAATTATTGTCCGTATAGAGTTTTGAGATATTGCCGAAAGCTCGGCATATCCATAGCCGTTAGTCTCATCGCTTTCAACCGCTTGACGTATTAGTGTGTTTGCTCGACCGCTTGCAGCGCCGTAACCCAAACCGTCATAAACCTCGTCGAGTATGCCGCCGATAATATTTTCCGTAATACGGACCGCTTCGTCAGATGTGCCTATCGGGACGGATTCCTCGGGAAATTCGGCAGCATACACCGCGGATGTAAACATAACCGATAAAACAACAGATAAACTCAGTGCAAATAATTTTTTCATAGCTAAATCCTCCATTCTGAAAATTTGATATAATCATTATATCAAGGCTATATAATTTTGCCAAATTTGAATGTAAAAATTTTTTTAAAAAATTTTTCGATACTACGAAAAAGCTGCGGAGTATACCGTGTATAATGAATCTCGGTTGATAAAAACCGATACAAAGAAAGCGCGGAGGATAATGCCGCTGCATAATAAAGAGCGGACAAATACGTTCCGTTACGGACGAGCCTGCGGATAAATGCGCCATGACCCTATTTCGGCGAGCGAAAAACATATTATCCCGAATTAAGTTGCAGCTTAAACGGCGACGACTCCGTATCGGGGGATACTTCTATTCAGTCACAGCACGAGCGGATAGCAATTCAGGGCTCCCACAAAGCCGTGTGCTTTGTGGGAAAAGGAGCAATCGCTTTTAAAACAAATGCGAGCCCGTAAAATGAGTTGCGACGCCGTCGCACGCAATGAGGATAGTCCGGACAGATGTCGGGAAGGTGAAACTCCAATGAGCGGTCTTGCAAACCGCTGTTTGTCGAGCTTGGATATTTAACTAAAGTAATTAATATTATAGGCTATTAATTATTTTAGTTATTTTATGGTTATGTCAATCAAAACTGCATTCATATAAACATAATGAAAGAGAAGTCATATTCTGTAACTGATGATAAAAAGGTTTATATGGCAGAGCAAACATAAAAAACAGCGGAAAAAGGCAGTTGTTTATCGGCTGTCTTTTTTGCTTTAACGAATAATTGTGTTTGACATTTCATATCAATGGAATAAATGATTTTCAAGGAGGGAATTAAATGTCAATTTCAAGCAGTGATATACATAGTGATGCTATCTCTCGTCTTGCACATTTATTGAAACAGAAAAAACTTAATGCTCTGCTTTATGAAAAGAAAGCGATTCCTGCATATATGTACGAACAGGCAAATGCTGTTCTTGTCGACAAAATTGACGACCTTGAAAGACGTTGTTATACTTGTTAATAAAAATAAAGAAAGCAGGTGTTACAGTGAACTTAATTAAGGTTCGACGGCTTTTGGATGCCGGAAAGAGTATTTATGATTTGTCACTCAAGGTGGTGTTTTATGCAAGGGTTTCAACCGACCGCGATGAGCAGCTTAATTCACTTGAAAACCAGACAAGCTATTACAGCAGCCTGATCAAAAACAATTCAAATTGGGAATATGCCGGAGGGTACATTGATGAAGGTATCAGCGGAACAAGCGTGAACAAAAGAGAACAGTTTTTGCAAATGATTGACGATGGTATCAATGAAAAGTTTGATTTAATTATTACAAAAGAGATAAGCCGTTTTTCCCGCTCAACGCTTGACAGCATCAAGTATACACAAGAATTGCTGGAGCACGGCGTTGGGGTCTTTTTTCAATCCGATAATATCAATACGCTTTATACGGACTCGGAGCTGCGGCTGACGATTATGGCTTCTCTCGCGCAGGATGAAATGCGAAGACTTTCGGAACGTGTTAAATTCGGAATGAGACAAGCCTATGAAAGCGGTAAGGTGCTTGGCACAAACAATCTCTACGGATACAAGAAAAACGGATGCAAACTCACAATAGATGAAGACAGCGCAAAGTTTATCAGGGATCTGTATGAACTTTATGCGACAGGCAAATACGGTTTTCGTACTATTACGAGAGTTTTGACGGAAAAGGGCTATCGCAATCAAAAAGGCGGAGAACTTAATCCGGGCACACTTAAGCAAATACTGATAAATCCGAAATATAAGGGGTATTATCACGGAAGATTGACCGAGAGTAACAATTATCGGGACAAAAAAAGTATCAAGCTGCCGGAGGAAGATCACTTATTATATAAAGATGAAAATATACCCGCTATTGTCAGCGAAGAGCTTTGGGAAAGAGCGAATAAGATTTTAAAACAGCGTGAAGAAAAATTTAAGAAAAAAGGAGACGGAACACAGAGCCGTTTCCCATACAGCGGAAAAATAAGATGTGGGGAACACGGAACATTTTACTATCGAAAAATGTGGAAAGACAGGAAAGTGCCGCAAGAGGGCTGGTGCTGTAAGGTATATCTGGCAAAGGGACGAAAGGCCTGTAAGTCGCCTCATCTCTATACGCGAGATTTAAACGCTATTCTGACGAAAATCGGCGAGGATATACTGTCAAATAAATCACGATACCGATCGGATATAGATGAGCTTTTGGTATTATACAGTGAAACATCGTCTGATAATGTTGATTATACAAAAGAGTTAAAAAAAGTATCTGCTGAAATAGATAAGATCGTCTCAAAAAAAGATAAGGCACTTGAGCTTTATACGGACGGAGATATTGAAAAATCCGAATTTATAGCAATGAAAAATAAGCTGAACGCGCAACTGGAGCAACTGTCAGACAAAGAAGAAAAACTTAAAGCCGAGCAGGAAAATGTAAAGGACAAAACAGATCTTTTGGAAAGAGTAAGAGAGGAATTGTTGGCCGCGAATGAGGATAAATCAACCGCATTAGAAGTGGCGCAGAGTATGCTTAAAGAAATTACCGTTTTGAAGGAAAGCACCGAGGAATGTGTTAAGATACGCATAGAAATGAAGTTCCCGATGACGCAGACAGTATCTATTATAAAGCCGTTCATTTTGTATGGTCACACAGAGGTCAGCCCTCTCGTGGGTACCGAGCGCCAGTCCGAGGAGCTGGTGGAATATCTGATGCGCGGCTTTGAGGACGATCCGAAAAAGATTTGGGAATCGAACATATTCGGAAAATCCCTGCACGAGCTTGTCAACGAGGGCCTGCACAACAAGCTGGCGAAAATGCCCGACGATGCCAGACGCAAGCTCCGCGAGACACTTGAGCGCATAATCAACGAGGGCAGCGGCGGACTGATCTGCATAATTTTGTAAAACACCTTCAGCTCCTCTTCCTTTTAGGAGGGGGAGCTGCCAACATAGTGACTAGTGATTAGTGAATAGTTACTACGCGAAGTGACTTTGGCGAAAACCATTACTATATTCCCCGCGACATATGCCTAGTACCTAGTTACTATTCTCTGGTACCTACATTCCCTTCTCCGTCGCCTTCGGCTCATGTCCGCTCACGTTAATGATTTGTGGCCTCGTTTATTTGTGCGCTCGGGATACGATAGTGCCTCGAACCCGCTGCGCGGCTCCGGCCACAGCCACCTCTCCCTCCTAAAGGAAGGCGAGGCAGGTGGCATTCACTCTTGATTTTCAGAAATCTTTATGCTATAATCTTCTCCGAACGACTTATGGAGGGAAATACATAAACGATGTGGATATTTTTGGTGACGGTTTACGGACTGTTTAAGGGCGTCAGGGACATAACGAAAAAGAAGGCGATGCAGCTGAACTCCACCGCGGAGGTGCTGCTCGCCTACACCTTTTTGAGCTTTGTCCTCTGCGCTCCGCTCAGCTTTTTGGGCGGAGACGGCTCGCCGTTTGGCGTTGATTTGCGGCTGCTCGGCCTTATCGCGGTCAAGTCGGCGGTTATATTTGTGGCGTGGATATGCTCGTTCGCGGCGATAAAAAAGCTGCCTATAGGCTTTTACGGCATTATGGATATGTCGAGGGTGATCATGGCGGCGCTGCTCAGCGTCATATTTCTGCATGAGATACCGACCGCGTATAAGACCGTCGGCCTTATTCTGGTTCTGGTCGGTCTGCTGCTTGTGAACCTTAAAAAAGAGGGCGCGGGCGGCCGCGCGAAGCCGATATTTGTGGCGCTGGTGCTGATCTCGTGCCTGATGAACGCCGTGTCCGAGATATTCGACAAATATCTGATGTCGCGCACCGAGCTCACAAGCGGGCAGCTGCAATTTTGGTACATGCTGTTTCTGGTGGTTTTCTACGGCGGATATGTGCTTTTGTCGAGAACCAAGATCAACCGGAAAAATCTGTTTAAAAACTATTGGCTTATCATAATGAGCGTGCTGTTCGTCGCCGCCGACCGCGCGCTGTTCGAGGCCTGCAAGTACGAAAACAGCTCGGTCATAACCATGACGCTGATAAAACAGTGCAGCGTGCTTGTGACGATACTGGGCGGCAGGCTGGTTTTCAAAGAAAAAAACACGGCGTACAAGCTGTTCTGCGCCGCGATAATAATTATCGGAATAGTGATCTCCGTGATGTGATCATATATTCTGTCCGCCCGTCGATCGGCGGGCATTTTTTGTTGTCTCGCCGAATATAATTAAAACGCGCTTGCGCAGAAATTATATCGGGGTGATAAAATGCTTGCTTTTTTAAATTCGCTGATACATTCGCTTATACTTCTGGTGTCGTATATCTCGGGGCAGAGCTCGTTTCCAAAGCCTCTCAAAAAGGCGGAGGAGGAAGAATATCTGCGCCGCATGGCCGAGGGCGACGAGGAGGCGAAAAACAAGCTGATCGAGCACAATCTGCGCCTTGTGGCGCACGTGGCAAAAAAATATTCCACCGCCGTCCACTGCGGCAGTGACAGCGAGGATCTGCTGTCGATAGGCACGATCGGGCTCATCAAGGGCATATCGAGCTTTGATCCCTCAAAGGGCACGCGCCTCGCGACCTACGCCGCCAGATGCGTGGAAAATGAGATATTGATGATGTTCAGGAGCCGTAAAAAAAGCCGCAACGACGTGTCGCTGAGCGACGCGATAGGCACCGACAAGGAGGGCAACGCCATCATGCTTATGGACGTTCTGGAAAATGACGACAGCGACGTGTTTGACAAGATCTGCATGGGCAGCAGCGTTAAAAAGCTCTATAAAAATTTGAGCGACAAGCTGACCCCGCGCGAGAGAAAAATAATCGTGTTGCGCTACGGACTGATAGACGGCAAATGCAGGACCCAGCGCGAGATCGCGGCGATGCTCGGGATTTCGCGCTCGTATATCTCACGAATTGAAAAAAAGGCGGTTTCAAAACTGGGTGATGGCATTAGAGACTAAAAACGCGTATATTTTCGCAAGATTTTTGAGCAGTTATTCACTTGACTTTAGTAGGTGTTATATGATATATATTAGACTGATATAAAAACAATATTGAAATTTGGAGTGGTTAATTGTGATAAGGTTTATTGCGTGCGATTTGGACGGCACACTGCTCAATTGCCGCAAGGAACTGCCTAACGGACTGAAGGAGATAATTGACAGACTGAACAGAAAGGGAGTTGTGTTCGCTCCCGCCAGCGGCAGGCAGTATTACCAGCTTAAAGCTCAGCTGGAGCCGGTGAGCCGCAACTTTATGTATATAGCGGAAAACGGGGCCTATGTGGTGATGGACGAAAAGATAATCGTGCGCGACTGTCTTGACGCCGGGACCGCGATGGACGTGATAAAGCGCGCCAGGCGAATGCCGGGGGTTTACCCCGTGCTTTGCTGCGAGGACAGCGCGTACGTGGAGCGGAGCGGCCAGGGTATCAGCGAGGTCAAAAAGTACTACAGGCGCCTTGACACCGTGCCCGATCTGATAGACTACTGCGAGACGAAAAACATACTCAAGATCGCGATATTTACATACGGAAACGCATTTGACGATATTTTCAAAAAGCTGCCCGAATACGAGAGAGCGCAAGTCATAGTCTCGGGCGAAAATTGGGTGGATGTGATGAAAACCGGCGTGTCCAAGGGCTCGGCCGTGAAAAAGATACAGGAGGTCTGCGGATACGAGAAGGACGAGTGTATGTGCTTCGGCGATTATCTGAACGATCTTGAGATGCTCCACGAGTGCGGCGAGAGCTTCGCGATGGCCAACGGCCACGAGCAGCTGCGCATGGCAGCCAAGCACATAGCCCCCTCAAACGAGGAAAACGGAGTTATAAAAGTGATCTCCGAATGGTTCAACGTGTAAAATAACCCGCCGTAACTACGGCGGGTTATTTTTTGAGCTTTTAACTTTCACCAATCCGCGGGGGTTTCGGGCGGGTATATTTGTTAAAGTTTTTACAAATTCGGGTTGACGATTTTTGCATTTAGCGATATAATATGTAAGTTGGTATTTTAAAGAAACATATTAAATTTTTACACTATTGGAGGAGATAATTTATGAGCAGAGTATTCAATTTCTCGGCGGGTCCGTCAATGCTTCCCGTTGAGGTACTCAAGAAGGCGCAGGAGGAGATGCTCGACATGGGCGGCAGCGGCCAGTCCGTTATGGAGATGAGCCACAGGAGCCCTGAGTATCAGGCGATCATCGACAAGGCGGAGGCCACATTCCGCGAGATCATGAACGTGCCCGACAACTACAAGGTGCTGTTTCTGCAGGGCGGAGCCTCGACCCAGTTTGCCATGGTCCCCATGAATCTGGGCGGAAAGTCGAAAAAGGCCGACTATGTAACAACCGGCCAGTGGGCAAAAAAGGCCCTTGCCGAGGCGAAGCGCTATATCGACGCCAAGGAGATAGCGTCGAGCGCTGACAAGACGTTCTCGTATCTGCCCGAGGTCGACAATAGCATGCTTACCGACGGCGCCGACTACGTTCATATCACATATAACAACACAATCTACGGCACGCACTACAACACCATGCCCGACTTCGGCGACAGAACGGTCGTTACCGACATGTCGTCCTGCATCCTCTCCGAGGAGGTGGACTTCACGAAGTTCGGTCTGGTGTACGCGGGAGCACAGAAGAACATGGGCCCCGCGGGCGTCACGGTCGTGGTCGTGCGAGACGATCTTATCGGAAACGCGCTTGACATAACGCCCACGATGCTGAACTATCAGACCCACGCCGACAACGGCTCGATGTTCAACACGCCTCCGACATACGGCATTTACATCTGCGGCTTGGTATTCGACTGGATCAAGAACATGGGCGGAGTAAAGGTTATGCACGAGACCAACGTCGAGAAGGCGAAGATCCTCTATGACTTCCTTGACAACTCAAAGATGTTCAGGGGCACAGTCGTTCCCAAGGACCGCTCGCTGATGAACGTTCCGTTCGTGACCGACAGCGACGACCTCAACGCCAAGTTTGTGGCCGAGTCCAAGGCTCAGGGCTTTGTGAACCTCAAGGGCCACAGAACGGTCGGCGGAATGAGAGCCAGCATATACAACGCTATGCCTGTTGAGGGCGTCAAGGCGCTGGTTGACTTTATGACTAAGTTTGAGAAGGAGAATTCATAATGTATAAGATCAGAACACTTAACAAGATTTCCAAAAAGGGACTCGGCGTGCTGAAAAGCGACAAGTACGAGGTATCGGACGAGTGCCAGAATCCCGACGGAATTATTTTAAGAAGCTTTAAGATGCACGACATGGAGCTGCCCGACAGCCTCAAGGCGGTCGCCAGAGCCGGCGCGGGCGTCAACAATATCCCGATCGAGAAGTGCAGCGAAAAGGGCATAGTTGTGTTCAACACCCCCGGCGCTAACGCCAACGCGGTTAAAGAGCTGGTTATCTGCGCGCTGCTGCTCTCATCGCGCAAGGTCGTTCAGGGAATCAACTGGGCAAAGACCTTAAAGGGCGAGGGAGATCAGGCGGGCGCACTGGTTGAAAAGGGCAAGTCGAACTTCGTCGGTCCCGAGATCGAGGGCAAGACTCTCGGAGTTGTTGGTCTGGGCGCCATCGGCGTTCAGGTGGCCAACGCCGCCCACCATCTGGGCATGGACGTTATCGGCTACGACCCCTATCTTTCGGTAGACTCGGCCTGGAACCTGACAAGATTCGCCGAGAAGGCGGAGAGCCTTGACGATCTGCTCGCCAAGTGCGACTATATAACAATTCACGTTCCCGCGACGCCCTCAACAAAGGGTATGTTCGATTCTGAGGCGTTCAGCAAGATGAAGAAAGGCGCCAGACTGCTCAACTTCTCGCGCGACACGCTGGTCGACACGGGCGACGTTATCGACGCGCTCAACGACGGCACTGTTTCGTGCTATATCACCGACTTCGCCACGGCGGACCTTTTGAACCACGACAAGGTTATCTGCATGCCGCATCTTGGCGCTTCCACTCCCGAGAGCGAGGAGAACTGCGCGGTCATGGCGTCAAAGGAGATCAGGGATTTTCTGGAAAACGGAAACATCAACAACAGCGTCAACTATCCCACATGCGATATGGGCAAAAAGAACGGCGACCGCATAACCGTGGCGCACAAGAATATACCCAATATACTGCATAAGATCACGGTCATCATATCCGGCAAGGACAGCATAAACATCGACCATATGCTCAACAAGAGCCGCGGCGACTACGCCTACACAATGTACGACGTAAGCGAAAAAATCGACCCCAAGGTTAAAAAAGAAATCGAAAGCCTCGACGGCGTTATCAAGGTAAGAATATTATAATTCCCCTCAGCCGCTTTCGGCGGTCTGTCTGCCTCGCCCGCCTTTAGGAGGGAGAGGTGCCCGCTTTTCGGGCGGAGAGGAAGGCAAACCAATGTAGGGATATTA
>CANQLT010000100.1 GCA_947624775.1 uncultured Monoglobus sp. | reverse complement strand
ACTACGTGCTTTGCAGCATGCGGACCGGCGAGGAGGAGGACATCAATCCCTACGCCACCCACATGTCCTCGACCGTCGAGCTGGCCGACCTTCACACCGAGTACGAGGTGTGCGTGATCGACGAGTGCCAGATGATCGGCGACCGGCTGCGCGGCTGCGCGTGGACCCGCGCCATATTGGGAATGTGCGCCGATGAGATACATCTCTGCACCGCGCCCGAGGGGCTTGATATCCTGATCCGTCTGATCGAGGACTGCGGCGACGAGTACAAGTTCATAAACTACAAGCGCCGCGCTCCGCTGGTGTATGACGACAGCCCGCGCGGAGGCGCCTACAAGCAGCGCGAGCCGCTTTCGGGCATCGACATAAGCAAGCTGGAGTACGGCGACGCGCTGATCGCGTTCTCGCGGAAAACTGTTCTGGCGCTGGCCGATATCCTGAGAAAACGCGGAATAAGCTGCAGCGTTATCTACGGCGCCCTGCCCTATCACGCCAGGATAAAGCAGATGCAGATGTTTTTGAACCGCGAGACCAAGGTCATAGTAGCGACCGACGCAATCGGCATGGGGCTCAACCTCCCGATAAGGCGCGTGCTGTTCACCACGCTCAAAAAATACGACGGCAAGCACTACCGCAGGCTGCGGCCCTATGAGATCAGGCAGATCGCGGGCCGCGCGGGCAGGATAGGCATGTACGACACGGGATATGTTTTCTCGGCCGAGTATCCGGAGCACGTCAAAAAGTCTCTCGAATCGGTCGGCGCAAGGCTCGGCAAAGCGTATCTCGATTTTGACCCGGCCTTTGTGGAGCTGGACGGCGACCTGATCGAGATACTGGAGCAGTGGAGCGGCGCCGAGATGCCCGAGTTCCTTTATGAAAAGGTGGATATAAAGCGCAGGATAGACCTGCTGCGCGGCCTAAAGATCATCTGTCGGCGAAACAAGCTCGAGTGCGACAACATGACCGCCTACAAGCTGACCGGAATATATTTCGACGAGTCGGTCGAAAAAGCCTACAGCCAATGGGCGAAATACGCGCGCGAATACTTGTCGGGAAAGACCGTCCTGTCCCTGCCGAAGATCGACACCGACTCGCTGATGGGCCTTGAGGACTCGTTCAAGTGCGTGGACGTGTATTACTCGTTCTGCCGCGGCATGGGCTTTGTGCCCGACCTCGATTATATTCATTATATTAAAGAATACCTGACCGACGAGATAAATTACAGACTGATAGACAAAAATAATGTAAACCAAAATAATATATAAGGTTGACAATCCGAACCGAATGTGTTATAATCCCGAATATGCGCTGAAATACAAAGCATCAAGGAGGAGATCAAAGTGCATGATTCGGGACTTACTATAAAGAATATGGCGGCGTGCGCGATATTCACCGCGCTTATCGCTGTCGGGGCGTTTATAAAAATTCCGGTGCCGGTGTGTCCGTTCACTCTGCAAACGCTGTTTGTGGTTCTGGCGGGGTTGATACTCGGCAAAAAATACGGAGCGCTCAGCGCGGCGGTGTACCTGTTGCTGGGGCTGATAGGCATACCGATATTCACTCAGGGCGGCGGAATATATTATGTGTTCAAGCCGACCTTCGGCTACATAATCGGATTCTGCCTCGGCGCGTATGTCACGGGATATATCGCCGAAAGGAGAGAGGAACCGTCGTTTGCGCGGCTGCTCGCGGCGTCGCTGGCGGGTATCGGCTGCGTGTACCTTATCGGCGTGCCGTATTATTATATCCTGTGCAACCTGGTGATAAACTCGCCGATAGCGATCGGCACCGTGATGCTCTATTGCTTTTTGCTGACCCTGCCGGGCGATATTCTCAGCTGCGTCATCGCGGCGCTTTTCACCAAAAGAGTAAAGCCGATCCTGCGAAAAAACGGCTTGCTGTAAAAAAATAAAAAAATATCTTGACACGGCGAAAATATTGTGATAGAATATCATAGTTGGATTTAGGGGTATAGCTCAGTTGGTAGAGCAGCGGTCTCCAAAACCGCGTGCCGTGAGTTCAAGTCTTACTACCCCTGCCAAAGTAGAGATTAGCGATTAGAGAATAGCGAATAGAAAACATCCGTTATTCTCCTCGCTGATTTTTATGAGCCGAAAGCGCACGAAGTGCGCGAACAGGGCTCCCGCAAAACGCCAACGAAGTGCGTTTTGTGGGACATTATATTAGACATGGGGGTATAGCTCAGTTGGGAGAGCGCTTGCTTCGCATGTAAGAGGTCGGGGGTTCGAATCCCCCTATCTCCACCATCATAGTGATTAGAAATTAGCAAATAGCTATTATATTCTGATCACTATTTTTTTATTATTTATTTGCATTTATTTATATCTATTTACATCTATTATGATCTATTCCGCCGTCAATTTCGGCGTCAAGTCAAACAATATGAATACTATCTGTAGATGGGCTTAGCTTAATATATATCTTATTTATAGATATATATTAAGCTATATCCATAGATTGATATGAAATAATTTATATCTACAGATAGGTAGGGAATAAGCTATATCTACAGATAGATAGAAAATAATTTATATCTACAGATAGGTAGGGAATAAGCTATATCTACAGATAGATAGAAAATAATTTATATTTACAGATAGGTAGAGATCAGGTTGTATCTACAGATGGGATATATATTCGCAAATTCCGAATCCACCGTCGTCGCCGTCGTCGACGAACCTATCTGTCGATGGAAAAATACGAATCTCATCTGTAGATATGCAGGAATTAAATTTCATCTACAGATGAGCATTGAGGGAGTTATTTATAGATGGGTAGATATCAAAATATATCTGTAGATGGGTATAGATTGAAACATATCTACAGATATGTAGAGGTTTTATGTTTTGTTACAGTTATCAATGTTATCAAAAAATATCTTTATTATTGTATTTGCGGCTTCTATTTCTTTTGGAGTTCGGCCTGCCATCAATTCTTTCCATTCTCTAAAAAACGCTGTATCATTTTTAGTGGTATCGCCGAAAAGAAGATAATCGGAACTTACACCGAGAATTTCAGCGAGTCTGATTATGACATCTGTACTTGGATTGCGCTTGTCAAGTTCAATTAAAGCTATATAGCTTTCGCTGATGTATGCCTTCTCTGCAAGCTGTATTTGAGTTAGTTTTTTCTTTTTCCTTATTGCTTTAACACGTTTTCCGATGCTATCTTCCACACAAATCATCTCCTTGATATATACCATAAGAAAGAATTTTATTGTCAATTATTACTATCAGTAATCTTGAAAATATAATATCACGAATACACACAAAATAAACATACATATAGAAAAATTTATATTGACAAATAGTAATAACGGTGTTATAATTTTGTTGAGATCAAAAATAAATATCAAAGTTGATATATTTTTATAGATAAGGAAGTAACAAACGTGAGAGATAACAAACAGAATAATACCGCTGAACTGCTCGAATAATATTTTAAGCAGAGTAAGATTGATTCAGCTATTCAAGTTATGAGGACGAGTTAGCCAATGCCATTGTTGTTATGATAAACATCGGTGGATTGTGGGTAGTAAATTGGAGATAAAGGGAGGGTGTTTGGTGAAAATTTGGAAAAGAATACTGTTAATCATCTGGTCTATAATCAGTATTGTGATTGTATTTTGTATAGCATTTATAATATGGTGGTCATATGATAATTTCATATTTACTAAATCTCCATTCTATAATCATGCAATGTATTCTGTAGTTATATATAATGAAACAAATCAAGAGGTCAGCAATATATGTGTTTCATATGGAGAAGGAGACAATATAATAGAATTCACAAGGATAGATATGTTGGCGCCGCAGGAACATCACAAAGTAAACATACCAACAAACAATTTGCCAATTCCGCCGCCATATAATGTGTCAATCAGTATAGAGACTGATAATGGCACGAAGGTGTTAAAAAATGGATACTTTAGCACCGGTACAGGAGGCTTTGATGTTGCTGTCATTACAATGGATGGTGGAGATGTTGTTTTAGATTGTTTGCCTGACAACAGTAGAATGTTTAAACAGTTATATCGTCGACACCTCAAAAATCAGGAAGAAGAAAGCTGGTAATGTCGACAAGGGGAGGACGTAAGCGAAACACAGGAGAAGACACAGCAGAAAACACAATAGGGAAATAAATTCCCGTTTATCGAGCAGAAAACTAAACACCACAATCGAGAGCAATCGAAAAAACGGTTGCTTTCAATGCAAGGTTATGTAGACTTCTATCTGCAGCAGGGTTACTATTATACAGGGATAGAGGAGATCGGTATGAATAAAAGCGTACTTGGATGGAAATGGTTTAGCTTTATAACTAAGGTAAGAATACCTATAATAGTATTAGTTTTTGTAATATTATCAATAGTATTAACTATGCAAGTGTTTACTAACTTTGCTATTGATACCTTATTTTTAGATATGTTTTGTATATGTATACTTGTAGTTAGCATATTAATATGGCAGGGTTTTAAACATAAAAAGAAGTATGCAATATATTTATATATTATCGTATCCGTTTCGATGATAGCGATGAACTTATATTTTAAACTAAATTTAATTAATTTTTTTGCGAGTATTGTAATTCTTTTTTTAGAAATTTGGTATTTTGCTAAACGTATAAAGTATTTTATATAGAAGATAAATGAAACATAAATTGCTCTTTTTGTATAAGGTTGACGAAAAGAATATGCGCTGTATCTTCAGATGGGTAGGGGCTGAGATATATCTGTAGATAGAGTTTTACATATATTAACTAATTTTTGATTTTGCTGTTACTATTGTCGGAGAAGTCATCTGTTGATGGAAAATGTAGTTAGTTACTTTTCAGATATATATTATAATTATGTAAGTCCATGGCGGAAAATAACGCCATGGACTTATAATATTTTATAGGAGGTTTAGTATGATTCAAAAAAATTCAATCAAGGTGGAGGTGCAATATGATGATACCAATTCAAAACGATACTATCTCTCAGTCGAATGGAACAAGGAAAAGGCGTGTGCGCTGGTTATTATGCTGTCACCGAGCCGAACAAACGGTATATCCTTCGATCGTTCAACAAACTACTGCATTGAGAACCTTGTCCGTTTAGGCTATGGCAAGATGGTGGTCGTTAACATGTTCGCGAATATCGGTGACGGCAAGTCGGTCATTGAGCCATGCGATGATGAGCAAAATCTGAAAACTATCAAAAAATTTATTTCATCTGCTGATGATGTGATCTATGCGGTGGGAACAGGTCGAGAAAACAACAAGGTTTTCAGAAGGCGCAAGGCACAGGTTATGGAGCTTCTTGCCAATACAGAAAATTTATTCTGTATATCCGATGATGAGGGCAAAAAATTCTATCATCCTTTATTTCCAAAGGTCTATGAATGGAGCCTTGTCAAAGTATCTCCCGATATTTTACAAGAGAAAACACAATAGAAAATTTATACAGGAGTTGGTGATATGTTAATCAAAATACAAACAAAATCTCAGCTTGGGCTGCTCTGCCATCTGCCGATAGAGGTTGTTGCCGAGGCTGAAAGGGTTACATCAATACTTGATGAAAACTACAATAACAACAATGTGGACGGCGGTTATGTGCTGATCGCGGAATCCGTTGATGATTTGGAAACAATCATCAACGGATTTTTTGATTATAGGGAGATACCGTTTGAATTTGCCAATAGGGTCAACTGTTCATCTTCGGATGATTATGTGAGTATTTTATATCTTTTGGGTACAGAATACTCCGCAACAGTTATTATGCCTATAGGTATCACTCCCGACGATATCAAGACAGCTTGCATATAGCCATATATCCATAGACTGAAAGAAGGTGAATTTATGCAGTATCAACTTTTGGGATTCGGACTTACTTTAGGTTTGTTGTTATGCGCTGAAACTGTCAAAGAAGCAATATGCTCATGATTGCCAGATTATATTTTAAATTTATTGTCAGAATGAAAGGGGGTGATTTTACGCAGTATCAACTTTTGGGATTCGGGCTTACTTTGGGTCTGTTGTTATGCGCTGAAGCGGTCAAAGAAACAATATGCTCCTGATTGCCAGATCATGTTTTAAAATTATTGTTATGTACCAAAATCATCAAAGAAAAGTGCTTAGGGAAAGGAGTGTGCAGGTATGTTAGGTTTATTAACAGGCGCAGCAGCAGAAACCTTGCTGAGTTCAGTCAGTGAAGGCGCAATGCTTGCAGTAAGCGTCTATCTTGCGAGCAAGAAGTAGAAAAAGAGGGCGGATTAGATTCCGCCCTCAAAATTATTTTTTCCTTATCTCATGATTTTTTGTATGTTTTAATATAATTTTTTACCACGTCTGCGTCATCTTTTGAATTGCAAATTAAAAGAACAGAATATATTCCATTGAGACAAAATAAAATCATAGGTTTGCGTTTTTTAAAAGAGAATTGGTTCATAATTAATCGACAGAAAGTCGCCGATTTATCGGTAATTATAATGCTTAAACACTTTTTGGATTCATCAATTACGGATATATTTTTTACATAGTTTTCAATAGTTGTTATTAAATTTCGCTCGTTAGTGGATAATTCCTGTGGAATATTAGAAGTGTTCATTTTATACAAACCATTTATTTTCTTTACATTGAGAACCTTCAAATCACTGGATAAAGTTGATTGTTGAATATCAATTTCTTTATCTTTTGATCCATATAATGAAGTATATTTATTAATAATATCATTTTGGCAGGTATAATCTGAGCCATCAAGTAAAATATCAGACAATTTTTTTAATCTTTCTGCTCTTGTAGGTCTAATGATATAATTGTTAATTATCACTGACTTATTTTTTCTTTTGTTCACTAAAATCACCTCAAAAAAAGATATTCAATATTTTTGTCAGTCGATCGACTGTATTCACTTTAATAATATCATAAAATTACAAATAATATTTAATAAAAATTAAATTCGATAAAATATATTTAATATTTATCAATATTTAAGTATATGTACATATAAGATAATCCGTGATATTATTAAAGTGCTTCGAAGCGAATAATTAATTTTACAAGGAGGCAAAACCATGTTTAAAAATGTTGGAACGCAGGACGGATTTTTTGGAAAGTTTAAGTTTAAGGGTGACGGTGAGACTCCCGATTTTGAGCCACTGGGTCGAGCCGCATATGTTAAGGCGCAGGCGAATGCCTGGGACGTGGGAGAATGTTCCTTAGATATTACTTTTTCTTCCTGCGGGGAGGAAAAGACGATAACCATACCACGGTCGCATTTGAATGTCAAGAGTTTGCTGGAATATTCAGGTCAAGGACTTGATGCCTTCGACCATACGGTTTTGACGTTGATCAAACTGTTTCAAAAACAGGAGAGTGAGCTGCCTGACGATAGAATTTTTTATGAACATCATGGTCTCGGCTGGGCTGATTATAATGGACGTACGGTGTTTCGGGGTTACAAAATTAAGAAAAAATTTTTGGACTCCGATTACATGGGTAACTTTAACATTGAGCCACATGGAACTATGAGAGCGTGGAGCGACATGATAAATCGTTGCGTGGTTGGCAATACTGCTTTGGAGTATGCCTTGGCTGTCGGTTTTTCGTCAGTTTTAGTATATTTGCTTGCCGACAAAATAGACAGTGAGACCATTTTCGTTCATTTTTTTGGTGCTTCCTCAACTGGAAAAACAACGGCAGCATGCTTGGCTGCCAGCGTTGCAGGATCACCAAATATTCAAGACGGAGGACTTGTGCGCACCTGGAACACTACCGAGAATGCGGCGATCCGCTCACTGGTCGGAAATAACGGTTTTCCCGTTGTTTTCGACGAACTAAGTATGCAAGGCAAAAAAGACCTGTCTAGTTTTACATACATCGTTTCGTCTGGAATAGAAAAACGGCGATTGAACGACAAAAGAGATATTGGCAATCCTCGGAGCTTTCAGACAACGATTATATCGACGGGCGAGGCGAGTCTGATCAACAAAACTAACGGAAACACGGGCCTGAGAATGCGACTTATCGAAATTGGAAATATTCCGTTCACGCCAGACTCTGAGACCGCAATCGAAATTAAAAATGTTTGTGCAGAAAATTACGGCTTGGCAATAAGTAGTTTCGCTGACTATGCCTTGCTGCTTGGCAAAGACACTTTAGATAAAGCCTGGAAAATTTGTTACGATAGACTGATATCTGATTTACCCAGCGTCGATAGATATGTCGAACGACTGGCTAAAAAACAGGCACTTATTTTGTTGGCGGCTAAGATGATAAGAAAACGCTTTAAATTTTCTTTGGGCCTCAAGAAAATGATAGCGTTTATTGCAAATTCTATGGATTCTGATTTTAACGAACGCCCTGTGGATATTACAAACATGGCTTACGAAAAACTGGTACAATTCGTGGAAATGCACAGGAGTCAGTTTTCGGATTCTTATGAGAGTACTGAGAAAAATAAGTGGGGGAAATTTTCGAAAAGAAATTTGCCGCTGGATGTTGCATACCAGATATTCATCCCTTCCGACAAGTTTCGTGAAATTATGGTTGATTTCTTGAATTTCGAAGATTTCAGCGTAATTAAGCAGGGCTTTAAGGAGAAAAAATTCATCGAATGTGACAAGGATAGATATACGATGAAACGAAAAATCACGTCTGATGGCGTGCCTGTTCGTTGCTACGTTGTTAATGTTTTCGATGATTTGCCAGACGAAAAAGGGGAATTCCCCATAGAAGAGTAAATTTTGCCTTGCCAGTTTTGGCTGTTGACAAATGGGTATCGGGCTTTTTCCCCATTTCTCCAGCAAATAAAGAATAGATACATATATTTAGATAATTTTTATAGATGTTGTTTTATATATAATTTTACCAAATAACAGAAAAATTTTTTTAGAAAATTAATTAGTAGCTACATCCTTTTTTAACTTCCCGTCATGCCAAATCCATCGGCGTGCAGCCGATAGATTTGGCGGGCGGGAGAGAATTACAAATATTTAATTTAGGGAGGGTGGCGGAATGAGCCATCAAAATATAAACTTTTTAACTGCCAAAGAGGTTTCCCAAATATTAAAAATATGTTATCAAAATGCGCTTGCTTTCATTAAGTATAGCGGTATCGAATATATCAAGATAGGTCGTACTTATCGTGTCGAAAAGAAAAAATTTTATGATTTTGTGTTAAACGGCACGGTTGAGATTGATTTGGAGCAGTTGGAATTTGAACAAATAAAAAAGAAAGGAGCGGTTTGACATGCAAGTTGCTGGACATATCAGGAAAAGGGGTGAAAATTATCAAATAATTATTGAGTTTCCGCCTGACGCAAAAACTGGAAAACGGAACAGAAAATATAAGACACTCAAAAATATGAACAAAAAACAAGCCGAAAAAGCTTTGCGTGAACTTATTCGGGAATACGAGACAAATACGCACATAGAGGAAACGACATTGACGGTCGGAGAATGGATAGACGAATGGTATAAGACTTTTAAGGAGCCTACTATTTCACAGAGTACAAGGAGGGGATATGATACCAATATAAGACTAATAAAGGCGTCCGATATTGCCGAAAAAACACTTCAAGGAATAAACACGATAGATATACAGGCATGGATCAATGAAATTCAACAGAGATCTCCACTCACAGGGAAGAAAATATCTGCAAAGACTGTCAAGAATATTTATAACGTTCTCAATCCCGCCATGAAAAGGGCGGAAGATCTGGAGTTGATTCGCAAGAATCCGTGCCGAGGGGTTAGTTTGCCCAAATGCGCAAAATATGAGGCAGAAGTGTATGACGATACCGAGATCCAAAAGCTGCTTGAAGCGTGCAAAGGTACGGAGCTTGAATTGCCTATAACGCTTGCGGTAACACTTGGATTGAGACGCGGTGAGTTGCTTGCTCTCAGATGGGAGAATGTTGACCTGGACAATATGTCGATTAAAATTTGTGAAAATATGATCGAGGTGGACAAGGAGACATCTCCCGATAGGTTCATTATCAAAGAACCTAAATCTGCCAGTGGTATCAGAACAATAAAAATCACAAACATATTGGCAAATTTACTCAAAAAGCAAAAGGTGAAATGCCTTGAAAACAAGCTGGCTATGGGTGACAAGTACTGCAATGTTGATTATGTGGTTTGCAAGGAGGACGGGAAAAATTATCTTCCGAACACATTTGACAAGATGTTCAAACGGCTGCTGAAGAATAACGGCTTGAAAGATATTCGGCTCCATGATCTGAGACATACCAACGCTACACTTATGCTGAAAAACGGTATATCGGCGAAAGAGGCACAGCTGCGGCTCGGTCATGCCGATGTGAGCGTTACTTTGGGTACATATTCTCATGTGCTTAGTTCGATGGAGGAAACAACCGCCAACAAAATCGAACAGTCCATTTTGATGGCAAGCGGTTAATTCAAACTGTATATATGACCACGTGAATTGTTTTGGAAAGGCTGGCTCTGTCAGCCTTTCCCGCATCCTCAAGAGTTCCGCCGACGGCGGTTTGACGTCGGCGGAAATTTAGGGGGATTATTTTTTTATTTAAGTATTTCTCAAAAATAGCTGTGGCAAGCATTTCAAATTTCGGAAATGATTATGTGACAAAATATATTAGCAAGTATTATCAAAAACGCGCCGTCGGCAAATGGTCGGCGGAGCGGGGGATTTGAAAATGAGTTTATTTAAATTACGTTGATTGATGGATGTAGGTACGATTTCTCCAAAACCGCGTGCCGTGAGTTCAAGTCTTACTACCCCTGCCAAAGTAGAGATTAGCGATTAGAGAATAGCGAATAGGAAACATCCGAAAGTTGTATAATAAAAGTGGACACGCAAAAAAGAGAATGATATAATTAAATCAAGGAGCGTGTTAAAATGAGA
>CANQLT010000099.1 GCA_947624775.1 uncultured Monoglobus sp. | reverse complement strand
TTTTGCCCATTCGGGCAAAAACCCACCTTCCCCTCAAGGGGAAGGCACAAGAGGCTTCCCCTTGAGGGGAAGCTGTCAGGCGATAGCCTGACTGATGAGGTGTCAACGTAGGGACTAGGAAATAGGGACTGGGACTAGGAAATAGGTACTAGGGACTAGGAAACACCTCATCCGACTTTTTGCCCGTTGGGCAAAAACCCACCTTCCCCTCAAGGGGAAGGCAAAGCCCCTCAAGGGGGAGGCAAATATCCTCGCAGGGGCAAAACAAACCACAGTTACAACGCAATTATGCGTTTACATAACTTATTTCAGAACAGACATAATAAGGAAGGTGTAGTTTTATGAAAAAACTTAGAGGCTCAAGCAGAGTCTTGAGCAAAATGACCGCTATGCTTATAGCTTTAGTCATGGTTATCGGAACGCTTCCGGGCCTGACTCTTTCGGCGTTCGCGGCTCCGGGCGATCCGCCGAGCGGCGAAACTACCAGGGAGATAACCAACCCCAACGCAGTATACGAGGGTATTACCCCGGGCGTTGAGCGCGTCGCCGATGATATAACCATGAACGACTATCAGGATAAGCTTATCAATGACACGAACGGTTCTCGTTTCGCGGGACGCGTGTGGTCCGATAAGACGGTTGTCGCTCACAATAATTCCACTGATTGGAATTATCTCAGCTCCAACAGTAATGCAATGGAAACGACCGGCGATGTTCAGACCCAGGAAACGCCGGAGTTCGGACAAAAAAACTGGACTGTCGGCTTTAAGGACGACTTTCTGCATGTCTACAGCTCGCTGGGTTCGAGCCAGCTCACCGTAGGACTGCCGCCCACAAAGACGGTTATTGTTATAGATAACTCCGGTTCGATGTACAACGGTTCTGTTTGGTCTGAAAATGCCCGTATGGCAAAAATCGTTACGGCTGTTAACCAGTCGATCGATTCTCTTATGCGTGCCGGCAAATATAACGAGGTCTGCGTTGTGGCATTCGGCAACGGCGCCAATGGCAACCACATGGATAGCGAAAATTATAAAAATGACACGGCTCATGTTATAGTGCCAATGAAACATTATCCGGTAAGTGAAAGAGCGGAAGAGCCTCTTAAATATATTGATGCCGGTTATCAGGTTACTAAGGACGGAAGTTCGTCAACTCCTCCCGATCAGCCGAACCATGAAAATGGGGATACTGTTCTTCCCGATGGCGGAACGTCAAAAGCCGGCAGTGGATTTATTTACGTGGACAAAGCGTATGTTGACAAACCGGAAGAGGCTCCGGCGCCGTCAACGAGCTATTATACATATGCCAACGGCTCAACTAACATAAACGCCGGAATTAATAGGGGCTTTGATGTTCTGCTCAATTCGCCCACGCACATGAATATAGGAAGCCAACAGTTTGATTTTATTCCGTCGCTTATCGTTATGACAGACGGTTCCGCCACTGATTCTCTCACGGGTACTTTTTCTCAGAGTATTAGCAAAAATAATCTGGTTAGCAGAGGATTTGTAAATGACTTCAGCAACAAGGAGCGAATTTTTACAAAGAAGAACGACAGATATAACACTGATCCAAATACATGGAATATGTTTGTCGAACTGAAAGACGAAAAGTATCAGCAGGTAGGCCGCGAGGACTCTTGGACAGGCAGCTCAACAGAACCGACAAGCGATGAATCTAAACAAGCATTGGCAAGATTGGCGGAGAATTATCGTGACAGTCAGGGCTTTATGCTTCTTAATACTCTGATGAACGCGGCGTATATGAAGGCCGCTACTCAAAAAATGTATGGCAGAAATTGTAATGTTTATACTATTTCGGTCGATATGATGGATCCGAGTAAGATAACTTCTATGGGTACGTTTGATAGTATTGACGATCCTCATGCCAAAGGCGATATGAAAATCACCAGTAACGGTTTCACTATGGATCCGGAGAAGTATTTAGATCCACAGTGGCTTATTGACAAGGGATATGTTAAACCCGAGGCAAGTTTAGATGATCTTAAAGAGAACGACACAATATATTCTGCGCAAACTTTAGGCTCGGAAACAATTCTTGGTATGGTAGACGCCGTAAAGGACTGGGAGACATGGAAGACGGACGCTGAAGCCGGAAATACTGAAGATTCAAACCTTTTGACCAAAACATATCAGCACATTAATACATCGACCGGTTTATGGGGAAAGATGAATACTAATAGTGGCGGTGTAATTGACGGCCCGGTGGGCAGTCATGAGTTTGTTAAAGCCGTCGGCCCGACGCACAGTGATGCTGTGTTTGTATGGCCTGAGGATCCTGTGTCATTCCCGCATTTGAAAAAGGACGATCCGGATAATAATCCGTATAATTTAACCGACAAAGACGTAATTGATAATATATATTACGTAAAATCCGAGAACGCGCACTTCGCGAGCACAAGCGACGGCGCGGAAAATGCTATTGATGACATATTCGCGCAAATCGCGGCCGACATCAACCAGATGGCGTTTGAGCCGGTTAACGGTGAGAACGCGTCGGGACTTAACAACTCTATCACGTATGAGGACCCGATAGGCAAGCATATGGAGGTCAAGGACCGCGCGTTATGGATCAAGCCGAAGGACGATTACACAAAAAAATACAATGAGCCGACGCAGCCGGCGTCGTCGAACGGCGTATACGATATGGGCATGTATATCTTCGGAAACATGCTCGGCGTGGCAAAAACCGCGGTTTACTCATATGATTTTGCGAAAGCATACAAAACGTATCTTGACAAGAGTGCAATTCCGCTGGAGATTCCCGACGGCAAAGGCGGCACAAAGAACGTGACCGCCCACGGAGCGTGGTTCAAGCCGAATCCGGATGCGGAGGACGATTCTTTTGCGCAAAAATATGTGCCCTGCGACAACGATGAGATCAAAGGTAAGACGGAGGAAAACTGGACAGCGGGCTATACCTTCTTCTGCGACGAGGTTATGGCGACGAGCTTTTTGCCGTCGGAGTATCCTTCAACGGATTATAACGACGAAAATGATGCGGACGGAAATCCCAAGTTTACTGACGGAGGTTTGCATCTTAACCCGAATATACAATATAATCTTTACAGAATAGAAGCGAACGACTATTCCGATCCGAAAAACGAACGTCTCAGAGATAATCCGAGCTACGGATACAAGACCGAGGAAAAAGACGACGGTACAACTGATGAGGTGCCGAACCAGCAGTTCAAGCTCGGCGAGGTTCGTATTTGGACCGAGGACTCGGGCGACTATGACGATCCCGAATCGGGAATTACGGGAGACGCGGGCTATGACCAGAAGCTTTACGTAAATCTTCCCGTGGCCGCGCTGCCGCTGCAGATAGCGACGGTGGAGCTTGAGCAGGACGGTTCCGCGTCGAAGTATTCGACTAACACGAGAGAATATATCCAGAGCACGCCGTTCAGAGTGTTCTATTCGGTAGGTATGGAAGACGAGGCCATGAGTGACGACGGTCTCTCTATCGACCTTGCCAAGATCGACCTTGATTATATCCAAAAGCACAAGGACGAAAACAACAACGTGTACTTCTATTCGAACTACTATTCGAAGCAGTCGTATAACGGCTATCTTGACGCGAAGGAGGAGGTCACGCACGGCGACCCCGGTCTGTCATTCTCACCGGCAAGCGACAATAGCTATTATGTTATCCAGCAGCCGGCGCCTCTGTATAAGATTTATACCGATTCGAGCATGACGACGCCTGCCGATATAACAAAGCGCCCCGATTCTATTGAGGACAATGATTTTATAACACAAGTTCTCGGCGGCGATTCAAATAAGGTCTGGGACAACGATCTCAATGGTTTTGAGGTAACGACCACAAACACTAAAGAAAAATATTACGTAAAACCAATAAGCCGCGTTCAGGATATGATCGCGGGAACATACGCGGAAGGCGAAAATTCGCAGCTCGAGTGGAGCTATATCGTGCTGAATTATTACATGCCCACAGGCGATGGAAGAGGCAAAGTTGCGCACCGCATGGTTGCCCGCAACGCGAGCGACTTCGGCTCCGGACTTTCCACCGAAAGCGCGGAACTGTCACAGATGATGTGCTGGTACAATGTAAGCACTCATGAGCAGGCGGATATTGTTATGCCGACCGGTCCCGCAGGTGATGATTATAATTTCGGCAAACCGGATGAGTCGGGTAATTGGGTTCTCGCAACGAAACCCGGTTCGCTCAGAACCGGTAATATGTACGAGTACCGCGTTGAAAAAGGCGAGAACGCCAACAAGACCGAAAGCTCAGAAACTGTCCGCGTTCCGATGGTAAAAGAGGTGACCGAGGATGGCAGCGCTGTTATAAACAACTACCTCGGCAACGAGGGCAGACTTGCCACGGTCGACAAAATGCTGGCCGTAACAAAAGACGTTGAGACCGACGAATATTACAAGCAGTATACAGCAGATAAGACGTTTAAATATAAGATAAAGATAGGCAGCGACAGAACCGGCGGCAAAGAGGGCGACGACAGAGCCATCGTTATAAAGCGCCATGTGGTAAACGGTGAGGAGCACTGGGACTATCAGCTCGACGCCGTTAATGTGAACGTTGATGCTGACGGTTATTTGACCGCCGTTGACAGCCGCGGAGAAACCGGCCGTGCGGTTCTGACGAGCAATCAGGGAAATGGTCCGCTTGGCGATGTGCCGACCTTTATGGTGCGGGTCAAAGAAGGTAATTATTCCGAAGGTGTCGCGGGAACTAAGGAAAGCAGACTTAAAAGTGATGAAGGCGAGGGAGAGGGCGAGCAGACGTTCACCCTCGAGAATGTTATAATATACGCCGGCGACGAAACAGGCGACCCGGATGGCAAGCCTGACGGAGTTGTCACGGATGACAGCGAGTGGACGCCTTCTTCCACGAAGGATAATCCCGACGGCGTAAGAGGAGATGTGGACGGCGACCGCATTGATATTCCGATATGGCAGACAGGAAAGAGCACTCCCGACAGCGACTTCGGTGACTCCAACGCCGACCATCTTGTTGACCGCTGCCAGATAACGCCGGAGTTCCGCACATATCAAGTGTTCTTTGGCTACACCGACGCAAATGATCCGGGAACGGAAGGCGGACTTAATCAGTGGCCCGACAACTGGCCCATGACCGACGGCTCAACTGTCGGAGATCATAAGGTAACTAATTCTGACGGATCGTACACTTATGATTTTGAGACAAACAAGGGTGAGGAGGGCATTGCGGTGCCCATGAAGTTTGACCCCTACACCGCGGAGTTTGAGCTAAAGGACGGCTACGGTCTGCTGTTCAACGGCATTGACGACAGCACGCCGTACACAATGACCGAGATACTTGACGAGCACGACCTTAAGGCGGGCTTCCAGTTCAGCGAGCTTGAGCATATTCAAAGCGTTGCCCGTCAGAACGGCGACGGCGAAAGACGCTCAGTTGTTAGGCACACCAAAGACCCCAATACCGGTGTGGTAACTCCCGGAAGCACTGTCAGCCGGTTTGAGTATGACGAGAGCGGAACGGACTATACATACACCGTAAGCGGACGTACCGACGGCGACGCGGTGCAGGCCGAGGCGGCGCACTTTACCAACTACTACGGCCCCGTAAGCATGGTTGTTGACAAAGTTGTCAAGACCTCTGAGGGCAAAGATGTTACGTATGACGTGAACGCCGAAAATCCCGATGAGTATAAGGAACAATTCGCGAAGGACTACGGCAAGGAATTTGATTTCACCGTGACGCTCAAGTCTCACACGCCGCTGCCTCTCAAGAAAGACGAAAAAACAGGCAAAGAGTATATGAGCGTCAACCGGTTCTATACCGACCCGAATGTCGCTCTGGCCTTTGGTGACGAGCTTGTCGAATATGGCACGGCGGAGGCGACGAATGTCAACTCCGAATTCACTCAGGCGACGATTGCGTTCACACTGAAGCACGGCCAGCACTTCGGAATCCTTGGTCTGCCTCAGGGAACCGAATATACAATAGAAGAAGCAAGGCCTACAGGTGTCTCGGATCCGACATCATCGAGCGACCCGGGATCATCAAGTGAGCCGACCGCATCAATCGCACCCGCCGCGAAGGGCTATATAACCTCGTGGAAGGGCACCGAGTCGGGCGATGTTGAGGTTCCCGGAACCACAGCGTCGGGCACAACGAGAGCCGATGCAGCGTACACATACGTGACATTTATGAACCAAATGAGCGACGTGGAAGTTCCGGAGCCGGATGTCACATCTTTGGAGATCGAAAAGCATGTTGTAAGCACAGACGAGGTCGACAAGGCGTTTGAGTTCACGGTTACACTCACGCCGCCGAGCGGCGAAACTCTGGCGGACGCGTACCCCTACACAGGAAAGGGCGGACTTCCGAGCGGAGTTATCAAGCTCACATCGGTTGACGGAAAGGAAGACGGCACCAAGCAGGGCACGATCTTTCTCAGAAACGGCGAGCGCGCGGATATCAACAATCTGCCCAAGGGCACGACATATCTTGTTGAGGAAAAAGCCGAAAACGGATACGACACGACAAACGACGGAAAGAGCGGAACGACCGGAAACACGACTTCATCGGTAGTTTACAACAACACGCTCAAGAGAACGGCGCTCACGGTCAGCAAGGTCGTTTCCGGCGCGGGCGCTCCGCTTGACAGAGAATACACCTTCCATGTTGTGCTGACCCCGAGAAAGATCGGCGACAGCTATACCTCGCTCATGAGCCAGTACGACTATGTGATAACCCAAATGGACGGTGTGGCCGATGCGGCGGCTCTGCCCGATCCCGCATCGGGAAAGATGAGCTTTACCAATGTTGCCGGCGCGGACGACGGCTCGATCGAGTGCGACGTTAAGTTAAAGCACGGTCAGCAGATCACGTTCACGGGTCTGCCCTACGGCACCACATATAAAGTAGAAGAAATAAATCTTGACTTTGATTTTGAACTCGCCGAAGAGGCGCAGACGCCCGAGGTCAAGATCTACGAGCCGGTTCAAAAGACCGACGAGTACGGCGCGCCCATGTTCGACGAGAGCGGCGCTCCGATAATCGAGAACATCTCCACCGAGCGCGTTCCCGTGCTTGACGAAAACGGCGCTGTTAAGCTGGACAGCGAGGGAGCTCAGCTCACCGAGGAAGTGACGGTCGACGGAACAGGCACGCTTGACGGCGACAAGACTGTCGCGTTTGAGAACGCGTTCTCGCCCGTAGGCTGGCTTGGAGTTTCCAAGACAGTTGAAGGCTCCGACGCGGACATAAACAAAGTATGGAAGTTCGACGTTGAGATAACGCCTCCCGAGGGTTCGACCTTTGAGGATTATTTCACTGTCACCAATGATAAGTTTACCGCAAACGCGACCTCAACGATCGCGAAACCGCAGGGCGACGCTGTTGAGACGGATCAGAATGAAGTGCCCGACTACGACCTGACGCCCGTTGAGTTCACGATCGACAGAACAACCAAAGATACGATCGTGGCGCACGCGACCGTTGAGCTCAAGCACGGTCAGACTATCGTTATCGAGCTGCCCGCGGGCACCACGTACACCCTCATGGAGTACGAGGCAAACGAGGACGGCTACGACAGCTATTCAAATGTTGACCTGTCGCCCGAGATATTCAACAGACAGATCTCGTGGGGACATTTCAGAAACGTGAAGGGCAATCCCGAGGAGACCCCGAATCCGAACGTCACACCGACGCCGAGCGGATCTCCGGGACCCGACGAGACCCCGAACCCTGACGAGACGCCCGAGCCCGGCTCAACGCCGACGCCCGGACCCGCGAACCACAAGCTGTCGCTCAGCAAGACCGTCGCGGGAGCAACGGTAGAGGCCGACAAAGACAAGGATTGGGAATTCAATATAACCTTCACCGGAAGCAATCTTAAAGATGAGTACACCTATACAGGCAGCGCGCTCTATCAAGGAGTGACGCCGCCCGATAACGGCACGCTCAAACTCGACCGCGCGACCGGCGCTCTGACCCTGCCCGACGGATCTAAGCTCACGTTAAAGCACGGCCAGATGATAACGATTGACGGAATTGAGAGCGGCACCCACTATAAGATAGAAGAAACCGCGGTACAGAAATACTATACAAGCGTGGTAGGCTCGCCCAACGAGGCGACGATAACGACCGAGGACAGAAACGTCGCGTTTGTCAACCAGACAAATCCCGATGAGAACTTCGGCTCGCTGATCGTCCACAAGTGGGTAACGGGCAACGCCGCCGAGAGAGAGCCCGACAAAGAGTTCATATTTGAGATACATTTCTATACCGACGACACCTGCACGACCGAGCTTGAGCAGAAATTCCCCTATACAGGAAGCTACACAGGCGAGATCGGCAAGGGTCAAAACACCGTGACGCTCAAAAACAACGAGATGATAAACATCACGGGCATACCCGCCGGAACGGTATACACCTGCGTTGAGACCAACGCCAATCAGGACGGATACACCACCAAGGCAACCGACGACAAGGGCACCATCTCCAACGAGAAGGGCACGATCGTGTCAAAGCAGGTAGTATCCGAGGAGTATGTCAACAACAAGAATCTCGACACCGGCTGGCTCGGCGTGACGAAGGACGTCAAGAACGCTAAGCCCGGCGACGAAAACAGAGCATGGAAGTTTGAAATTGAAATAGCGCCTCCCGTGGGAGGAAGAATCGAGGACTACGCCGCGGCTCTCACTAACGTTCCGACCAAGAGCGACATAGCGCCCGAGGAGGGATGGCAGAGCTGGATCGACGAAAGTATCGAAAACTGGAAGACCAAAGTGACCGACACGGTCGGCGAATGGTTCACCGGAAATGGAATATCCTTCACAATAGATTCGACCTCGAATGTGGCGAAAGCGTATGTTGAGCTTGAGGCGGGACACTCGATAGTTCTGCAGCTTCCCGTTGGAGTAAGCTACACGCTTAAAGAGTTTGACGCCAACGAGGGCGGCTACAAGAGTTACTCCAACGTTGACCTCAGCCCCGACATCAACGAGGGCAGGATCACATGGGGACACTTCAGAAACGAGTACGAGGGCAAGGAGACACCCGGACCCGACGAGACGCCCAATCCGAACGAGACGCCCAATCCCAGCGGCGAGCCCGAGGGTACACCCGGACCCGACGCGACGCCCACACCCGTTCCCACGCCCGCTGTAAACAATTTTTCCGTAAGCAAGACGGTTATCGGCGGCGAGGCCGGAGACGCGAGCGGAGACTGGACCTTTGATATCACGCTGACCGCGCCCGACGGCACGCCCCTCGATGGAACATACGATATCGTATACAGCTCGCTGTACGGCGACATGATCGACTTCTCGGCAATGCCCAATTCGATAACCTTCACCGAGGGCAAAGCCTCGATCGCGCTCAAGCACGGAATGATGGCCGATATAATTGGACTTCCCAACGGAACAAAGTATGAAGTGGTTGAGAACAATCCCGACACGAGCCGCTGGTACTCAAGCGACGTCGGCTCGCCTGCGCAGGGAACGATCGACGACGAGGACAGAGACATCGCGTTCGTTAACCAGACCGAGCCCGATGAGAACGTAGGCTCGTTGATAATCTACAAGCACGTAACCGGCGAGGCGATCGAGCAGGAGCCCGATGACGTACTGTTCAGCTTTGTTGTCAACTTCTACAAGAAGCCCGACAATCTGACTTTGGGCGACTATAATGTTGACGAGCTTGAGAAAATCACCGACAGCTACGACTGCGTAATAGGCGGAGTGCAGACGACGGTCAAGAGCGGCGACACGATTATGATTGCCAACGATCAGTCGGCGGTAATAACCGGACTGCCTGAGGGCACTATCTACACGATAACCGAGCCCACGAATGATAAGGGATACGAATTCCTGTACTCGACCGACGATAAGGGAACGCTCTCGAACGGAATCGGAACGGTAGTTTCAAGAGAGGTAGTATCCGAGGAATTTGTGAACACCAAGGATCTGCCCGAGCCGACGCCGACGCCCGTCGCAACTCCCGAGCCTTCGGAAGAACCGACGCCGAGCCCGACACCGGTCGTAACACCCGAACCTTCGGAGGAGCCGACACCGAGCCCGACACCGGTTGTAACACCCGAACCGACGCCGACGCCTGTTATTGAGGAGCCGACACCCGAACCCGAGCATGTAGGCTGGCTGGGCGTGACTAAGGACGTTAAGCCAGCGAAGCCCGGAGACGAAAACAGAGCTTGGAAGTTTGAAATAGAAATAGCGCCTCCCGTTGGAGGAAATATCGAGGACTACGCGGCGGCGCTCGCGAACGTTCCGACCAAGCGCGAGATCGCGCCTGAGGACGGCTGGCAGAACTGGATAAATGAGGACGTAGAAAGCTGGAAAACCAAAGCGACCGACACGGTCGGCGAACGCTTCGACGGCGACGCGATATCGTTCACAATCGACAAGACCTCGAATGTTGCGAAAGCGACAGTCGAGCTCGAGGCCGGACACTCGATCGTTCTGCAGCTCCCCGTGGGCGTAAGCTACACCTTAAAAGAATTTGACGCCAACGAGGGCGGCTACAAGAGTTATTCCAACGTTGACCTCAGCCCCGACATAAATGAGGGCAGGATCACTTGGGGACACTTCAGAAACGAGTACGAGGGCAAGGAGACACCCGGACCGGACGGCACACCCGGTCCCGACGGCACACCCGGTCCCGGCGAGACGCCAAATCCGAATGAGACCCCGAACCCGAACGAGACGCCTAATCCGGACGTAACGCCCACGCCCGTACCGACGCCCGAAAACTATGACTTGTCGATAAGCAAGAGCGTAGTCGCGGGCCTCGCAGGAAACGCGGGCGGAGACTGGACGTTCGATATCACGCTGACCGCGCCCGATGGTGCACCTCTTGACGGAACATACAATATCGTATACAGCTCGCTGTACGGTGAAATGATCGACTTCTCGGCAATGCCCAATTCAATAACCTTTACCGAGGGCAAGGCCTCGATCACACTCAAGCACGGAATGATGGCCGATATAATCGGACTTCCCAACGGCACAAAGTACGAAGTGGCCGAAAGCAATCCCGATACGGACGATAATACCTGGTATTCAAGCGACGTCGGCTCGCCCACACAGGGAACGATCGACGGCGAGGATAGAGATATCGCGTTCGTGAACCAGACCGAGCCCACCGAAAACGAAGGCTCGCTGATAATCTACAAGCACGTGACCGGCGAAGCGATCGAGCAGGAGCCCGATGA
>CANQLT010000098.1 GCA_947624775.1 uncultured Monoglobus sp. | reverse complement strand
AGACCACTTCCTGCAAATGGGCCTCTATACCAAGCATCATATGAAGCGCTTGTCAACGATTTTGGTATTTCAATTTCTGCTAGAACAGGACAATTTCCAAACGCTTGATAGCCTATAGAATCAAGACTATTTGATAACTTTACATTATTTAAACTAGCACAATTTTTAAATGCAATATCTTGTATTCTTGTTACTGTATCAGGAACATTAATACTCTTTAATGATGTGCATTCTTCAAAAGCCCTTGTACCAATACTAGTCATAGTATCTAACAATGTTATATTTTCAAGTTTTTCAGCACCATAAAATAAGTTACTTACAACTTGAATCGTTCCTTCTTCAAATATAACCGTTTTAAGACCACTTCCTGCAAATGGGCCTCTATACCAAGCATCATATGAAGCGCTTGTCAACGATTTTGGTATTTCAATTTCAAGTAATGCAGTACAATTTCCAAACGCTTGAAATCCTAAATGGTTAAGACTTTTTGATAATGTTACATCACTTAAATTAGCGCAGTTTCTAAATGCCCTATCATTTATATCGGTAATTGTATCAGGTATATCAAGAAATTTCAGTGATATACAGTCCTCAAAAGCTCGTGTGTTTATACAAAGTATGGTATCTACAAAATTTATTTTTTCAAGATTTTCTGCTCCATAAAACAAATATGGAGCTACTTGAGTTGAGCCTTCTTCAAAAGTAACCTTTTTAATACCACTACCGGAAAATGGTCCTCTATAATTTGCATCATAACTTGCACTTGTTAGAGTTTTTGGTATTTCAATTTCAGATAATGAAGTACAATTTCCGAATGCTTGATATCCTAAATTGTCCAATGTATTTGATAATTTAACATAGTTTAATTTGCTACAATTTCTGAAGGCTTTTCTATTGATCTGAGTTACCGTATCAGAAACGCTTATTGTTCTTATTGTATCATTTCCTTCAAATGCGCTATCTCCAATTCTTA
The DNA here is from genome assembly GCA_947624775.1 of uncultured Monoglobus sp. GTDB lineage: Bacteria > Bacillota > Clostridia > Monoglobales > Monoglobaceae > Monoglobus. The sequence continues at coordinate 10,301 of CANQLT010000098.1, read as the reverse complement.
TTACAGTATACCCATCAATCTTTTCTGGAATCACAACCGCCGAAGCATTACCGCGATATTTCGTAATAGTCGCATTACCGTCATTATCGGTAGAATACTCCCAAATAACCACAGGTTCTGCACTTCCTCCGTCTCCGTAGGAGCCTTGGCCGTAGTAGGGATTAAAATATTTTGACCATGGCGAGGTCGTGTATTTAAGGTCCAAGCCTCTCGCGCAGCTTGTTACAAGTTTGCCGTCCTCATAGTGGTACACAACTCTTATCGGGCTGTTGTATTCGTTGTATATATCTTTCGTCTTCGAGCCGCAATTCTGTCCGAAAATCGTCGCCGACGCGCCTACCTCCGCGTACATATATCCCTTGGTCGTGACGCAAAGCTGCGGACTGCCGCTGTCGTATGAATGGAACTCCGCTCTCATTTTCACGCCTATCGACGCATATATTCCGCCGCTTCCGAACCATGATTTGACGCTTGCCGAAAGCCTGAGTCCCGCTTTAAGCTCCGCGCTGCCGTTCAAGTCCGCGTTCTTCTTATAAAAATCGGCTATAACGCGGAAATAGCCGTCCTCAAACGAAAAGCCCGTTCTTGTGGAACCGTTCCAGTTATATGTAAGCTCTCCTTCTATGTTATACTCCATCGAAAGCGAGATATTTCCAACACCTCCGATGTTTATATTTCCCAAAACAAGACTTTTGGGTATGCCCGCATAATCGCCGAGATCAACTTTGATATTTGTTGTGATCTTTGTGTCGTCCGAAACTATAACGATCTCGCCGATGCTTGCCTTGAATTCAAGATGCATACCCTTCATGACAAAGGTAATGCTGCCGACCGTGGAGCCGCCGAGTTTTATCTTTTTTGAGCCTGTTAATGTCTCGGTCTTTTTGTCCCAGCTTATGCCCGCGGCCTCAACGGTAAATTCTTCCGCCGCGGCGTTTGCCCGCGAGGTATCGACTACCGAATAAGTTTCTGTTTCGTCAAACTCAAAATTTTCAAGATCGAGGTCTATAACTCCCTCGGCGTCGCCTGAAACTATAGCGCCCTCGGCGCCTTCACTTGCGGCGGATATGATTGTCGTATTGCCGTCGGTTGTGACGTTTGTCGCTTTCAGCGCAACGGGCAGGTCGCCTGTATATACCACAAAAATATCTCCGGCTTTTATTTTGGGATCATAGTCGGTTATTGTCACCGTGTTGTCGGCGGCAATCGAAGTATTCGCGGTCTGAGGTATCTCGATAACTCCGGGCGCGAACTCGAAGGTGTTTTGGTGGTTCTCGTCTATGACCTCGCTGGCGAGGACGGCTTTGGCGTCGCTCAGCATAGTGGTCATTTCGGCGGTCGTTACCGCCTGTTCGGGCATAAAGTTATTGCCCGACAGCTTGAACCAGCCGCGGTTTATGGCAACCTGTATATCGTCGGGATAGGTCACGCTGCCCGACTCGGAAAAGGTGTATCCTTCGCCCTCGTCAAGCTGAAACAGCAGGCAGGAATTCAGAGTTTGCGCGGCGAACTCTCGCGTCGCGGGCTCGTCGGGATAAAACGGTTCGCCCGCCTCGATATTTATCACGCCGAACTCAACCGCGAGCAGTATGTCGCGGTAATACGGCATATCCTCGGATATGTCGCTGAAGTAGTTGTCGGGCATGTTGTCGTCGTTTTCGACCGTCATGTCAAATGTCGCGACAAGCTGAGACACCCACTCCGCGCGCGTAACATCACCCGCCGCGAACGCGTTTATCCCCGCCGGCACCGCCGCGCACAGCATGGTTAATGCCAATGCGATAATGATTAGTCTTTTTTTCATTTTGTTTTACCTCCGTTTTTTATATGATTTTTTATTTTTTTGCGTAATCAAGGCTCGCCTCCTTTTAAGGGGGAGAGCTGTCTGCGAAGCAGACTGAGAGGGAGTAATAGCCCTGCGTTGGTCCGCCTCCCTCTCCGTCGCCTTTGGCGACACCTCTCCCTCCTAAAGGCGGGCGAGGCTGACGGGCGGACGCCCCCGGCCGCCCGCCTTTCACTCAAGGGGCGAGCCGGCTTTTCGCAACAAAAAATGCGCAGCCGTTAAATCACAGCCGCGCATAAAAACGCCGCTTTGATTTAATGCTGCGACACACTCCAATTGCGCAATATTAATCTAATTCACGACAATGACAATCAAAGCATACACGTTTTTACAAACATATAATGCCGTGAAATAGACAAAATATTAACTTGGAGTTGTCGCACCGATATTATATCATACCCAAAATCGACTGTCAAATTATTATTGACAATCTATAAATTCGCTGATATAATATTATTGCGACTAATAATAGTTGCAACATGGAGGACGATATGAGCAAAAAAGAGAAATTGATCGCAAGACTAAAGCTGAAACCGAAAGATTTCACATTTGACGAAGCATCTCAACTGTTGGGATACTTCGGATATGATATTGTCCCCGGCGGAAAAACCGGCGGATCAAGGATAGCTTTTTCAAACGCAAGCCAAGACTATATTCGTATGCACAAACCCCACCCGAGAAATATATTAAAGGCATATCAGGTGCAGAATTTGATTAATGATTTAAAGGAGCGTGATCTCATATGAGCAACACATTAAGATACAAAAACTATATAGGAACGGTAAATTTCTCCGACGAGGACGAGGTGTTCTTCGGAAAAGTCGCGGGGATCACCGATTCGATTTCATTCGAGGGAGACACTGTGGAAAATCTGATTCAAGATTTTCATGACGCTGTTGACGAATACTTGGAATTTTGCGCAGAATGCGGAAAAGAGCCGCAGCAGCAATACAAAGGCAGCTTTAATGTGAGGATAAGTCCGGAGCTTCACAGGCAAGCGAGCCTTATGGCGCAGTCTCGGCACATATCCCTAAACAGCTTTATCGAGCAGTCGGTAAAAAGCTATGTCGCACATAGCGCGGAATAATATTTAATAACCAAAAAACGGCGGTTTTGCAGACAAAACCGCCGTTTTTTCTATTTGAAATTTTTTGTTTTAAAAACACTCATGCCTTTTCGCAATTGCCGCAGTCGCTGCAGCCGTTGCAGCTTATCTTCATGCCGCATGTTTGGCAGCGCTCGCGAAAGCGCGGAACATACAGCTTGTCCTCGGGTATCGGCAATCCTATGTCGTCGTACAGCTTGAACTTCATCGGCCTGCCGCGGTAGCTGAGGCCCGATTTATAGGCCTGCGTGCTCTGCAGCGCGTTTCCCTCGATTTTATAAAGCCTGCCGTCTTTTATAAATCTCCGCCCCGTTCCGCAGAAAACAAATGTCACATCATATTCAATGCACTCCTTGCGCAGCGACTTCACCCAGTCATAATTGCACGGACGCGCGCCGTCGTAATTTTCGCCGTCGCACAGCACCTGCTCTATTTGTCCGTATTCGAGATACTTTTTTATGCTGACAGGTCCGATAAACGGCGCGCACATTATGCCCTTGTGCTTAAAGGGCAGCTTAAGCAGTATCGGTATCCGCTCGTCGGCGCGCCTCTGGTTCTCGCAGGTGACGTTGAAAAACACGTTTTCTAGACCGTCTCCCCAGTCGCGCGGAAGATGATCGGCTACGCGCTCCGGCCGTTTGGTCAGCAAAAAGAATTTAACGTCCGGCCTGCTCGCTATTATATCCCAGGCCTCATCGCGCCACGCGTCCGCCTCCTCCAGAAAAAAGTCCGAGGTCATGCACACCCGCAGCATTTCGCCGCTTTTTACCTTGTAATTTCCCTGCCTGTCTTTCTGCAGCGGATATTTAAAGCCGGTCTTTGTTTTGTAAATATCCGAGCCGTCCCTGTCGCGCATTCGGTCGAGGAAAAACATATAGCAATTGTCGCAGCCCTCGCTCTTTTTGCGGCACCCGTGCCACGGATTCCAAATATCATGCATAATATACCCTCTTAAATTACGACCGCTTTTAAGCTAAATTTCTATTACCTCTCCCGCCTCGACTATCAAAGCGGACGGCGTCTTAAACCGCTCGGCTTTTTCGCGGTCAAAAAGCTTGCCCGGCGCCATATGAATCGGAACGGTATGCTTTGCACCGATAAGCTCGGCGCACTCGATCGCCTCGGGTATGCCCATATTGAAATACCCGTCGATCGGCAAAAAGGCGTAGTCGATATTTCTGTTTTTAAGCTCCGCCATTTGCTCGGTTTTTGAGGTGTCGCCCGCGAAGTACAGCGTTTTTCCGCCGAGCGTGACAAGATAGCCCACGCACTCCTTAATGTCGTGGTTTTTGTTATACGCCTGCGTCGGCTCGATACGAACTCCCGCGAAATCAAGCGTCTTATAGCCGTCCTTTGTTATCGCGTCGCTGTTTTGGAATATCACGCAGCTGTCGGCGCGCGGCACCATGTCGATCCTGTTGTGGTCGGGATGCTGATGCGTCACAAGTATCAGATCCGCCTTTTTGTCATATCCCTCACCCGCGAACGGGTCGATATAGATGACCTCGCCCGTTCCGAGAGTCAGCCGAAAACTCGCGTGCCCCTGATATAAAAGCTCTGCCATACGCTTTGCCTCCTTATGCTTTCGTAATTCGTTATTTATCAATTCTATTTTTTTCTCATCTTTTTTGTTTTTTACATTCTTTCTGTATCCGTCCTTAGCCGACGCCTTATACACTTTTAAGTAGTCGTGTAAACTCAGCAAATAATAGCTAACGCCGTCTTCTTTAACAATCGGAACTTGCTTTAAATCTATACCCGCAAACGGCGTCAAACTCTCGATAGCGGCAAAAGCGACACGCAAGCCCGATTTTTCAAATTCGTGCTCATGCAAATCGCGGAGAGTGTAACCGGCACCGCTCATTAATTCAACAATGCTGTCCCATTTTTCGTTCAGGAAAATCTCCGGGATCAACACGTCAATATCATCCGCGCTCAGGTACATATTAAGCCTTTGTTCCAGCCCCAGCGAACCAAACAGCACCGGCACAATATCAAGCTTTCTATTCAATAACCCGGCAATATGTATAAATTCCTTCTTTTTCATATTCACGCCTCAAAATAAATTCCGCTTTTATGCGCTTACTATACCACACTTTTGCCGTTTTTGTCAATAAATTAATATAGAAAGTACTGATACCGATATTGACGTTTTAGCTAAAACAGGGTATAATAATATTAGCTAATTTGAAAGGAGAGATTTTATGACCACGGCGACGGCAACTGATGTTCAGAATAATTTCGGAAAATATTTACAGAGCGTACAGTCGGGCGATGAGATAATTATTCTCAAAAACGGCAAAGAGGTCGCGCGCCTTATTTCGCATGATAAAAGCGTATCATACCTGACCGATTCCCTCCGCGGAATTTTGAAAGGCGACTACGACGATAAGGCCACGCGCGCCGAAAGGATGACAAAATATGAAAGCGCTAATTGACACAAATGTTATTCTTGACGTGCTGTGCGACAGAGCGGAACTATCGGAAAGCTCAAGCAAAATTTTCAAATTGTCCGAAGTCGGTCTGATCGAAGGATATATCTCGGCTCTCTCGATTCCGAACATTGTGTATATTTTGAGAAAAGAGCTGAACACCGAAAAAACAAAAAATATTATTAAACGGCTGTCAATGATTTTTAAGATCTCTGATCTGAAAGCGGGCGATATCCAAAAAGCCGCCGATCTGAATTTCAGCGACTATGAGGACGCTCTCCAATGCGTGTGTGCTGACCGAATAAAGGCCGACTGTATAATAACCCGAAACATTAAAGATTTTTCTAACAGCCCAATACCCGCGATAACTCCGCAGACCGCGATCGAAAAAATAACGTAGTGATTAGCGATTAGTGAATGGTGATTACGCGGAATTAATTAATCACAAAGGGTTAGACACTGCCCGCGCTCGCTCATTTTAGAAAATCAAAAAGCCCCGGAAATCCGAGGCTTTTCTTGGCTCCTCCAGTTGGACTCGAACCAACGACCCTGCGGTTAACAGCCGCATGCTCTACCAACATAGGGACTAGCGATTAGTAAATAGTGAATACGCGGAATTAATTAATCAAAATTATTTACATACTGCCCGCGCTCGCTCGTTTTACAAATTAAAAAGCCTCGGAAATCCGAGGCTTTTCTTGGCTCCTCCAGTTGGACTCGAACCAACGACCCTGCGGTTAACAGCCGCATGCTCTGCCATACGTCAACAAAACAACCCATAAATTCGCGCATGAATTTTCGCACTTTTCCATGGATTGTTCTATATTGCTGTTGTTTCCTCCGTTACGTTTGCCGCTAAATTATTACATTTCGGAATATAGCGGCAGTTTTCGCTGAAGAATTGTCTGTAGCTTATATTAAACTTAATTTCTATCTTGTACCCTCTGCCCACCTTTACATAGTCTATCAACCCGCAAATTATCATCTTCTTCCGCTCGTTTGAAGCGTTTTTAAATTCGTCCGCCCATGTCACAAACTGCTGATAGTAATAGTCGAGTTTATTGAAAATTTTTGTCTTTTCCGAGAGCACTGTATCACATTCCGTTAATTTATCCGCTGTTGATTTAAGCTCTTTCTTTGTTGAGTCAATAGACAGCGACAGCACATCTATTGTAAACACGCTTTCGCCGCTCAAACATTTACCGATCTCTGCGGCAAGTTCGTTCAGGCGATTTTCAAGTTTAAACTTCTGCCTTGCAAGCTCGGCTTTAAGTTTTTTCTTTTCGTCTATTTCTCGGCTGTAGCGCAGCTCAAGAGCTTTATCTCTCGGCGTTTGCTTGATCGCGGATAAATAATGCTCTACGATTTCAAGAATAACATTGTCGATTTTATTTGCCATATATACGGATTGTCCATCGCACTCATTTAATTTTCGGGCTTTATGATAGCAAATATATCTTATAGTCTGATGTGAACATACCGTTCCGTCTTTTCTCTTATGGCTTTCGATTTTATTTGAAGCGTTAAGTGCTCCGCCGCAATGCGCACAATAAATATTTCCAGAAAGCAGCGTTTTGCCCTTTGTTGTTCTGGCTATATGCTGTTTTTCATCATTTATGCCCGAACGCTGTTTTAAGATATGCTGAACGCTGTCAAATACATTGTCGTCTATAACCGCAAGGTGTTCAAGCTTTGGAGAGATCGTATCACCCGCGGCATAGTAGCCGCAGTACAGCCTATTCTTTAATATTCTGTTGATCGTATTGCATTGAAAGCAGCTGCCGTTATGAGTTTTTATGCCGAGGCTGTTTATATATTCCGCTAATCTGTATGAGCCGTAGCCTTCGTTCAGAGTCTTATTAAATATGGTCTTTACAATTTCGGCTTCGCCCGGATCAAGTTCAAGGTCTTTTACCGGCTGACCCTTCTTATTCTTCCTTCCTTTGTTTACGGCTCTGTAGCCAAACGGAACCACTCCTCCATGATATGTTCCCTCGGCTGTAAGTTGTGCCATCCTTGTTTTTAGACGCATTGATGTTTTAACACTTTCTCCGTTTGCCTGCCAATATCTGATATAGTTCATAAGTTTATCGCCCTGAGTTTCAAGCTTTTGCTGCCCCTCCTGTGTGCTCCATACTTCTATGCCCTGAGATATAAACCACTCAACGACAAACGGCGTTTCGCTGTCGATTCGTCCGAGCCTGTCAAACATATATACAAGCAGTACCTCAAACTCATGTTTTTGAGCCGCCGTTTTTAAATCCTGTATGGCATCTCTGTCATTTGCAGATACTTTAAAGCCCGATACGCCTTTCTCATAAAACTCTTTTGTAATTATCCAGCCGTTTTGCTCGGCAAACTCATGACAGGCTAATTTTTGCATAGGTATATCGTCTTTTTGGACATCAACCTGCTTTTTGGTTGACACTCTGTATAAGCAATATGCTTTTTTCATGGTTTTGTCACCCCACATAATTTAATTATGCAAAGTCATTATTCATATTAACTTTTCAAACATCTTATATTAAAATACTACTATACCAAATATATTTATGTCAATTTTGCCTCTGCATAAAAAAACAGCGCCTGTTATCAGACGCTGCTCGCTACTTCTTTACCTAAACGGTTTTCATAAGAAATCAATAAATTTTCCAGTATCGAGTTTTCAACTTCTTTGTTATCGGCTTCGTTAAAGATCAATATGATCGGCTCATATTTTTCTTTTTCTATAACAAACTCGGTTTCGGAAATTCTTTGGACTTTTTCGTTCAATAACACATCCCTGCCTATCCTATGAATTTTCAATATCAACAACAAAATCAGCATAGGATCAATGCTATTTTTGTTGTTGATATTTATTTAAGCCCGACAAACAGCGGTTTGCAAGACCGCTCATTGGAGTTTCACCTTCCCGGCATCCGCCCGGACTATCCTCATTGCGTGCGACGGCGTCGCAATTCGCTTTACGGGCTCGCATTTGCTTTAAAAGCAAACACTTCGCTTTAAAAGCGATTGCTCCTTTTCCCACAAAGCACATGGCTTTGCGGGAGCCCTGAATTGCTATCCGCTCATGCTGTGACTGAATAGAAGTATCCCCCGATACAGAGTCATCGCCGTTTAAGCTGCGGCTTAATTCGGGATAATATGTTTCTCGCTCACCGAAACCGGGTCATGGCGCATTTATCCGCAGGCTCGTCCGTACCGGAACGTATTTGTCAGCTCTTTATTATGCAGCGGCATTATCCTCCGCGCTTTCTTTGTATCGGTTTTATCAACCGAAAATCATTATATATCCTATACTCCGCAGTTTTTTCGGAGTATTTAAAAATTTTTTAAAAAATTTTTTGACGGTCAAATTTGTCTTTAATTTGAGCACATGTTATAATATTAATATCAAAATTTAAGGAGGTTTCATTATGAAAAAATTATTTACACTGAGTTTAACGGTCATTTTATCGGTTATGCTTTCAACAACATCGATCGCTGCGGATATTCCGAGGGAAGCCGCACCTCTTGACGCATCCGAGCAGGCAATTCAAACCACAGAAAAAATTATTGGCGGCATATTGGACGAAGTATTTAACGGCTTGGGCTACGGCCCCGCAAGCGGACGAGCTAATACTCTCATACGTCATGCGGTGGCAAAAGGCGAAACAAACGGCTGCGGCTACGCCGAGCTTTCGGCAATATCTCAAAACTCTATACGGACAATAATTGACATTATGCAGCGTCCCAATGTGTATCAGACGGCAGAAACTATGTTGAGACCTCTGCTCTCCGAGCAGATTGCAGCAATTAAAAATGGTAAAGATTATTCCGAAGCGGTCCTTGAGGCCTATATCGTTATATATCCCGAATATTTTTCAACTTTACAAATGTTCGTTGATCAATGTTATTGGGAAAACACACCGATTGATCCGGCAATCCTAGCCACGGCAAGAAAAATATTGCATGACGCAAAATAATCATACTATCATAAAAGACGCAGTCCTATTTCAATCGACTGCGTCTTTATTTATTTAAACACATAATGCTGTATATAAACTCGCACTCGTGTTTTTTTAGTACTGTTTTGCTACAATGACTTGTAAAATTTCAGCAAATAATTATTGAGAGTCATAAACAGGATATACTTTAGCTTATATTAACTTACCAGCAAAATGTCCTCACGTTTTGCGGCCAGTTCTTCCAATTCAGGTGTAAATCCGCTTACACTGAATAAAACATACCAAACTTTCCTCGTATTTCTGTGCCAATCAACATCTTTTGTTTTCTCTTCCAAATCGCGCAGAACATTTAACCCTACAGGTTCGTTCCAATATTTACATTCTCCAAGTATAATATTCGCGTCATCCGGATCTATTGCGGCTATGTCAATTTCAGTGTTTCCCGACCAATATCGTCCGACTCTCGAGAACAGGAACGGCCAAGCGCCGGAGGTATTTAGCTCCCACATCCTCTCGCGACATATATCCTCATACACGAACGCGGTTTGACGACTGACGAGCCCATCGCGTATTTTCCCCGCTGCAATTTCTGCATGACCGCTTTCTATGAAACTCATATTTGGATAGACAAACGCAAACCAAAATCTGATATAGTTATCCTTTATTTTATACAAGCCCTTCTTACTTTTTTGGGGATTATCTTCCGTCACCGGGACTTCCCGCTCAAGAATATCCAAGTCAATAAGAGTTTTCAGATATTTCGTAAGGCTCGTGGATTTAACCTCGAGCAGCGACGCTATGGCTGACAACTTACTGTTTCCGGCGGCTATGGCTCGTATCACGGAAAAATAGCTGCCTATTTCCGATACCTCCTGCTGTAAGAGGAAATGCGGCTCATCATACAGATAGCTCATAGGATTCAGCACGCTTTTTTCTATTGCTGTGTAAATATCATCACATTCAGCAAAAGCCTC
>CANQLT010000097.1 GCA_947624775.1 uncultured Monoglobus sp. | reverse complement strand
CCGCGCTCTATATCGCGGGCCCGATGGGCGACATAAATATTGCCGGCATATCGGTTCGCGCGGTGCCCGGCGGCTCGACAGCCGAGCCCACAAAAGAGCCTGACGCGACGTCAGAACCTACAAAAGAGCCGAGCGCAACGACGGAACCCACCAAAGAGCCGAGCGAGCCTTCAAGCGCTCCGTCGGTCGAGCCTCCCGCAACGCAGGCGCCCGAGGAGGAAGGATACTCGGTTATAAGCGCGGAGACAGGCGAGGACGGTCTGACCGCCAAAGTTGATTATGTCGGCGACGCAGCTCCCGAAGCGCGGCTGATAGCCGCCAAATACAAGGACGGCGCGCTGAGCGGAATAAAAGATATCGAAATCAAAGGCGCGGGAGACTACGCCATACCCGATTTTACTCTGAGCGAAGGCGAAACATACGCGCTCTACATCTGGAGCGATCTAAACGGCATGAAACCGTACAGCGAAAAATTTGAAAAATAATATAATATGATTTCTTCCCAATTATAAAAGCATGACCCCGACGCGCGTCGGGGTCTTACTTTTTTCTCAATATATCAATAACTTTTTGAAAGTCGTCGGGCAGATCACAGGTAAACTCCATATACTCGCCGCTGCCCGGGTGGATAAATCCCAGCTTGTAAGCGCAGAGCAGCTGGCCTCTTAAATTAAACTCCTCTTTTTTTACGCCGTAGGTCTTGTCGCCGACGATGGGGTGTCCGTTTTTTGACATGTGCACGCGTATCTGGTGGGTCCTGCCCGTCTCCAAAACACACTCCACGAGAGTGTATTTTGAAAATCTTTCAAGCACCCTGTAGTGGGTGACCGCCTCTCTTGAGTTTTTGTCGGTTATCGTCATTTTTTTCCTGTCGGTCGGATGCCGCCCGATCGGCGCGTCTATCGTTCCGCTGTCCTGTTTTATATTGCCGTGGACCAGCGCCTTATACGCCCTCGTCAGGCTGTGCTCCTTGATCTGCTCCGACAGCTTTTGGTGGGCGCTGTCGTTTTTCGCGACCATCAAAAGACCCGTGGTGTCTTTGTCTATACGATGAAGTATTCCCGGGCGCTTTTCGCCGTTTATGCCCGAGAGGCTGTCTCCGCAGTGGAACATCAGGGCGTTTACCAATGTTCCCGAATAATTCCCCGGCGCGGGGTGCACGACCATGCCGCGCGGCTTGTTGACGATAAGCATTGATGTGTCCTCGTACACAATATCGAGCGGTATGTCCTCGGGCGTGATCTCAAGCTCCTCGGGGTCGGGCAGAACGACCTTTATCTCATCGCCCGCCTTGACCTTTCGATTGGGCTTTGAAATTTCGCCGTTCACGGTCACGCCGCCGTTTTCGATCAGTTTTTTTATATAAGAGCGCGTTATTCCCCGGAGCCGCTCCGACGCCAGCTTGTCCAGTCTGCCGCTCATTTTTTCAGAAACGGTTATCGTTTTAATATCCATTGTCAATATCCGCCTCACTCTCGGGTTTTTGCGGCTTTTCCGCACCGCCGCCAAACAGGAAATGTATAACCAGAGCTGCTGCTCCGACGCACACCGCTATATCCGCCACGTTGAACACGGGAAAATTAATCAGCCGAAAATCCAGAAAATCAACCACATATCCCTTTGACACTCTCTCAATCAAATTGCCGACCGAGCCCGAAATCACCAGCGCGGCGCCCAGCTTGAGCCACACGTCGCGGCGCGGAGCCTTTAGCAGATATATAAAAAGCGCCGCAAGAATAATAACGGATAATGTTATAAACACTATCCGTTTATTTTCCATCATGCCGAAGGCGATACCGGTGTTTTCGACATAGGTCAGGTGAAACACTCCGGGTATCAGAGGTATTCCCTCGCCCGCCGCCAAAGCGCCGAGCGCCCAATGTTTTGATATTATATCAAGAATCAGGACTAAAATCCCGATTATTATATAAAGCATAGACCGCTCCTTTTTACTCAGCGGCGACATACTCGCCCTTTTCGTTAAGCTCGATCTTGGGCAGCTCCTGCGTCGCCTTTTCAAGGGCGGCGACCACTCTCTGATTGGGCGTGGGCTGCACGTCCTCGGGCAAATCGGGTATATCGTTTATCTCGTTCTTTATTATCTCGACCGCCTCGGCGCTTGAGCGTATCTCCGAATCGGCAGCCGTGTTGAGTTTGGTGTAGTCCTTTATTATCTCAAGCTGGGAATTGAGCAGCGAGACCATCTTGGCGCGGAACACCTCGACGCTGCGCTTCATTTCCTCATATCTGTAATTTATGTCGGCAACCTCTTTGGCAGCGCGGTTGATTATCTCGGCGGCCTTGGTCTCGGCGTCGCGTATAATGACCTGCGCCTGGCCCTGGGCGTTTGTCTTTATGTCGTCGCCCGCGCCCTTTGCGACCGTCAAGGCATTTTTGAGCGTGTCCTCCATCGCCTTGTACTGCTTCACGGCGTCGCTGAGCATGCCTATTCTGTCCATCGCCGAGAGATTCTCGCGGTAAATTTTGTCATAGTCGAGGGCGACCTCTCTCATAAAATTGTTGACCTCGGATATGCTGTATCCGCGCATCTCTTTTTTAAATTCTTTGTTTTCTATGTCTGTGGGTGTTATCATATTATCCTCCATACATCTTTATTTGCGAATATACTAAATATACTTGTCTATTATAACGCTCACACGGCCCTTTCTGGTGGTGCCGCGAATCTCCGAAAGCCTAAACCTGCCGAAGCCTCTGATCGAGAGCATATCGCCCTCCTTCAGCGGCGCGGACGAGTTTTTGGCTGTCTCGAAATTGAGCTTAACGTTCTCGCTCTTTATCATGTCCGCCGCCTTGCCGCGGGCGATCCCGGCCGCCGCCGACACCGCGCAATCCAGTCTGAGGCTTGAAACAGTCGTTGCAATCGGCCTGACCGGCTTTTTGGGTATGACAATTTCCGACAAATTTCGCCGCGAAACGCGCACGCCGTGACGGCCGATCTTTGTCAGATTCTCTCCGACATAACTCAGCATCGCGGGTTTTATGAAAACATAGCATTTGTCGGGCATCGGAGCTATATCGCCGATATTTTCGCGCTTTATCCCGAGTCCCATAAGGCTGCCCAGAAAGTCGCGGTGAGAGAGCTCGGATATGTCCCTGCCCGTTATCTCAAGAACGGTTATAATCTCGTCATAGTCAGCCTCGACATACTCGGGGCGGCAAATCAACATCCGCCGCTCCGCCTCGTCGTATCCTCCGAAAAACTCCCACTTGATATCCGCGGGTGCTGCAAACTTAATTTCTCTTTCGATGAGCAGCTGCTCCCTCGGGTCGAGGAACCCGAGAGATTTGACCGAATACTGCCTCTCGCAGAGATTTATTGCGTCAAGAGCTTTTTTTATTATAAGCTTATCGTCCTGCAATTAATTAAATCAGCGGCCGTAGCCGTATTCCTCGGCCGCGTCCTCCTCTACTCCCACATTGCAGGGAGTAATCAGGAATATGTGGTTCGCGACCTTTCTGATATCGCCGTCCAGAGCGTAAACCGCTCCGCTCAAAAAGTCGACGATCCTGCGCGACACGGTCTTGTCCACATACTCAAGGTTGACAACGATTGGCTTTCTCTCTTTGAGGTGGTTCGCGATATCGCGGGATTCCTCAAAATTTCCGGGCTGCATGATAACCAGCTTCATCTGGGGAGAATCCTCGAATTTGCTGGTGCGTGAGCTGCGTGCCGCCGCTCTGCGGCTGGGCATATAACTCTCGTTCGACATCGGCTCGTCGTAATCAACGCCGCGATAATCGTCGTAGTACTCCTCGTCTTCGTAGTTGTCTCCGACTTCAACGCCCATCATGCTGTATATCTTGTCCATAATAGTTCCCATTTTTTTGTCCTCCTGAACATCAGTATTTTAGTATATTAAAATTTAATAATTTACGAATTGATTTATTTTGCTCCGTAGTCTCTGGCTCCGAATATGGCGGTCCCCACTCTGACCATAGTGGCGCCGCACTCTATCGCCTCAACATAGTCGTGGGTCATTCCCATAGAGAGCTCTTTAAGGCCGAACCTATCCGCCAGTTTTTTAAGCTCCGAGAACACCGCTCTGTTTTCGTCGGGCGTGCTGCCCGCGATCGAGATTGTCATAAGCCCTATCGGCTCCACATTCTCCATGCTATTTATCTCATCAAGCAGACCTTTGAGCTCATTCGGCGCTATGCCCGACTTTGTTTCCTCGCCGGTTATGTTGACCTGGATAAGCACGTCCTGCACAACTCCGGCCGCTTTCGCACGTTTGTCGATCTCAAGCGCCAGGGCTAAACTGTCGACCGAATGGATAAGGGCGCATTTGCCCACGATATGACGGACCTTGTTGCGCTGGAGCGTTCCTATCTGGTGCCAGCGCAGCTCGGGCATTTCAGCCTGCTTTGCCGCCAGCTCCTGCGGTCTGTTTTCGCCGAAGTCGACCGCTCCGGCCTCCGCCGCCTCGCGCACATACTCTATCGGTTTGGTTTTCGACACCGCAATAAGACGCACGCTTTTCGGGTCCCTGCCGCAGTCCTCGGCGGCCTTTTTCACGCTTTCAATCAGCTTCAGATAATTTTGTTTTATATCCGGCATTTTTATCCCTCGCTTCTCGCGGTTTATTGCCGCACCACTTCGCCGTCGGTTATTCCTTTGGTGTTTATTATTACCTCGTCATATATTTCAAGCTTATAATCATAATTCGAATCGCTCACAGGTTCGATTATCGCCCATTCCTTGTTGTTGTAAATCAAGTTCACGGGCACGAATCTGGCAGTTCCCAGACGCACCACGTACACACCCTGTTGACCGTCGATCACTCTGAGCGACTCGGACGGCACCTTAAATCCGTCGGCGCTCTCCACAAACAGCTCCGCTGAAACCTTGCTGGTAGTATAGATAGAGTCGACATAGCTGGTCGAATGGACCGTTACGGCCACCTTTCCGCCTTCGGGTCTTGAAATCCTGCTGACCGTGCCGTATATCACCGAGTCGGACAGGTCATAGAACCGCATTTTTATTGTTTGGCCTTCCTCAAAGTTGGCGGCTTCTTTTTCGGATATTATACCCGAAAAATACCATTCATAATTATTTATGACCTTGCACACGTTCTCGCCCGCGGTGACCGTATCGTTTACCGAAACGTCGGCGGGTTTGAGATCGCTCAGATAGCCGGGCGACGCGTCGTCGAGCATAGAAGTGCTAAGCGCCTCCTCGTATCCGTCAATATGCGACGAAAAAACTCCGGGAGTCGGCGAATAGATATACTGACCACTGTACTCGCCCGACGATTCCAGCGCGTGAAGGCGCGCCTGAAGCTCGCCCAAACGCTCCTCGTCGGTTTTTCCTCCGTTTGTTGAGGACTGTTTGGCAGCGATATATCCGTCGATAATATCCTTTTCATTCGCTATATCCGCAAAATCTGCGCCGCTTCTTTTGCGCGCCATTTCCCGCGCCTGCTCGGCTATGCTGACCTCTATCCTGGCCGCGCTGCCCGAAAACACGTCGGCGGAAACGCGCGCGTTTTCTATCGCGCTGATCTTATTCTGAATGTCGGCTATTTCCTCTATAGCCGCGGAGTCGACCGCATTTTGATATATCGACGCCAGCGTGGCGCCCTCCACAATTCTCTCGCCTTCCTCGGCGACACATTCAAAATATCCGTCCGCGGGCGACTGAACCAGCGTCTGGTCCCTGAAAATAAAGCCGTCGGCCGAGACGTATTCCTCTATATTTCCGTTAACGGCGGTGTAAGTGCTGACCGCGCTTCCCGCTCTGATAAACATTGTTATTACAAGAAAGAAAACCGCGAAAACCAGGGCGAGCTTGGGCACCAGAAACAGGTTCTTTTTTATTGATCTTTTGCGCCTGTTGCGCGATCTTTTATCTGAATTGTCGGTAGTATTAGCCACAAGACTGCCTCCTATCAACTAACACTTTGGCATTCGCTGATTTATTCCGCTAAGCCATTGCGCAATACGGAGCATAAAAATCCAGTATCACTCATATATTATAAATCGCCCGCCTAATGATGTAAATAATCCTCGCTGATTTGTTGAATAAATGTAACTTAATTGTAAAATAAAAAAGTCATTTTTCGCCGCTCCCGATAAATAAGAGCTCAAAAAAAGACTTTTTAAATACTGATTCTGATTATGTTTTTGTTTCGCTTGAACCATGTTATCTGACGCTTGGCGTACCTTCTGGTCTCAAGCTTTATCTTTTCTACCGCATCGCCAAGGGATATTTCGCCGCGGATATATTCCGCCATCTCCTTATATCCGATGGCCTGCATTGCCGTCGAATTTATATCCGCGCCGTTTTCCAAAAGGCCGCGAACCTCGCCTTCAAGCCCCGCCGCGATCATCATATCGACCCTTTGGTTTATGCGCTCGTACAGTTCTTCGCGCGGACGGCTTATTTCATATATCTCCGCGTCATAAAGCGGTTCTCCCCTCTGCTCGACGTCCAGCTCCGACTTTGGCCTGCCGCTCAGATGATAAATTTCAAGCGCCCGTATGACGCGGCGCACATTGTTCGGATGAATTTTTTCGGCTGAATCGGGGTCTGCCTCCCGCAGCATGCCGTGCACATATTCCGCGCCTTTTTCGTCGGCCAGCTTTTTTAAGCTCTCCCTGTAATCGGGGTCGCTTTTTGTTTCCGTAAAGCTTATGTTGTTGACAACGCTGTCGAAATAAAGTCCCGTTCCTCCGCATAGTATCGGCAGTCTGCCGCGGCTTAAAATATCGTCAATGCAGGCGCGCGCCATTTTCACGAATTTTGCCGCGCTGAAATCCTCGTTCACATCGCAGATGTCGATCATGTGGTGCGGCACTCCGCGCATCTCATCCTTTGTCGGCTTTGCGGTGCCTATGTCCATGCCGCGGTAGATCTGCATCGAGTCGCAGGAGACCACCTCGCCGTTTCTTTCAAGAGCCAGGTTCACGGCAAAATCTGTTTTTCCCGAGGCTGTGGGGCCGACGACCCCGACTATTTTCGGCTTGCTCACGGCTATGCCTCCTTTACACTATTCGTCCGAACATTTTTTCGATCTTTGTTTTGGAAAGGCTTATAACTATCGGCCGTCCGTGCGGACAGGTCTTGATCCCGCGCCTGCGCAGGTCCTCGACCTGCTCGACCACCTTGTTCATCTCGGGCAAAGAAAGCCTGTCGCCACCCTTTATCGCCTTTTTGCACGATATCATATCAAGGGCTTTTTCCTCAAAGTCCGCCACGGGGTGCCTTATATTGTCACGCACCGCGTTTAATATCTCATAAAGCAGCGACTTTATCTCCTCGTCGGAGGCGATTATCGGCGTCTCGTTGATAACAATCGAACCGCCGCCGAAATCCGCGATCTCAAATCCAAACTTTTTGAAGGTCTCAAGATTTTCCATGACCGCGCTGTACTCACTGTGGCTGAGGCTTACGGCTATCGGCGTAAGCAGCAGCTGAGACAGCCTCTCGTTTTTGCGGTACGCCTCCTTGAGCTCCTCGAACCCGAACCTCTCGTGCGCCGCGTGCTGGTCTATCAGATACATTTTGTCATGCGACGCCAGAATTATATAGGTGTTAAACACCTGACCGATTATCTTGCAGTCGGAAAATAACGCGGCGTCGGGCTCGTCGAGACCCAGCTGAACGTCAAAATCGTCGGCGTCCGCGGCGGGACTAGAAACACCGCCGATATCGTCCGCCTTGCCGATCGGGGAAATATCATCCGTCTTATCGAGCGGAAGGATATCCTCGACACGAGGAACATCACTTTCGCCGCTATCCGAAAAGTTTTTTTCGGGCATATGAATTTCACCCGTTATTTTCGGCTTGGTGTATTCAAGATAGTCGCGCACGACCTTTTTGTTTATTTTTTCGCTCTCGCGCGGTGGATACGCTCCCGAGCCGCTGTCTCTCAGAATCGCGCGGCTCTTTTCCGCGTCTTTGCTTTGCTCAGTTTTTTCGGCGGGTCTACCGCCGTAGAGAGCGTTTTTCATCGCGTGGTAAATTATATCATAGAGCTCCTTCTCGTTGGCGAACTTGACCTCGGTTTTCGCCGGGTGCACATTGACGTCGACAAGCTCGGGCGGCATCTTTATATCCAGCACAAAAAACGGAAACCTGCCGACCATGAGGGCGTTGCGAAACGCCTCCTCGGCTATTTTCGCTATCACGTGATTTTTTATATATCTGCCGTTGACAAATATCGTCTGCTTTGTTCGATTGCCGAACGACAGCTGCTCGGGCCGTCCTGCCGCGCCCGTCACGCTGACGCCGCCCTCGGTATAGTCGACGGGCATCACCGCCTTCGCGAATTTCAGTCCGTAGACCTTGAGTATCACATTTTTTATGTCGCCGTCGCCGCTTGTGACAAACACCGTGCTGCCGTCGCAGATATACTCAAAGGCGATATCGGGCTTTGAGAGCGCCAGTCTTGTCATAAGGTCGGACACGTAGCCCGCCTCGGTGCTGTCTTTTTTCAAGAACTTCATGCGGGCAGGAACGTTTAGAAACAGGTCCTCGACCGACATTATCGTGCCGACGCCGCAGGCGATCTCGTCCGCCTCACCGCACACGCCGTGATCTACGACATAGTGAGCGCCAAGCTCCTCGGTCTCGGTTCGGGTGACGACCTCGACCCTCGCCACGGCGCAGATGCTTGACAGCGCCTCGCCGCGAAAGCCCATGGTGGATATGCTGTAGAGGTCGCTCTCGTCTCTCAGCTTGCTGGTCGCGTGGCGCAGAAACGCGGTCTTGACCTGATCTCTCGGTATTCCGCAGCCGTTGTCGGTGACGCGTATCAGCTTGACGCCGCCGTTTTTTATCTCGACTGTTATCTTGTCCGCTCCCGCGTCTATGGCGTTTTCGGTAAGCTCCTTGACGACGGCGCTCGGCCGCTCCGCCACCTCGCCCGCGGCTATTTTGTCGGCCACCGCCTCGGGCAGCACCCGTATTTCATTCGGCATGATCCTCACCCCCCATTATGTTTTATTCGTTTTGCGCCTCGGCCTTAAGCTCGTATAATTTTGTCAGCGCCTCGATCGGCGTTATCGTGTTCAGGTCCATCTGTTTCAGCTTCGCCACAACGGGACTTTCGGCCTGAGCGAAGAAGTCAAGCTGATTTTCGTCCCGCTTTTTTTGTTTGTCGGCAGCTGTTCTGATATTCTTTGTGCTCACCTGCTTTTTGTCGCGACTCTCAAGATCGGCGGCGATCTCCTTGGCGCGGCGGATCACGGATTTTTTGACACCAGCCAGCGCGGCGACCTCAACGCCGTAGCTCTCGTCAGCTCCGCCTCTTATAATTTTCCTGAGGAAGGTTATATTGTCGCCCTTCTTGCGCGCCGCGATGCAGTAGTTTTTGACGTTTTTTATCTTGTCCTCAAGCTCGGTCAGCTCGTGGTAGTGGGTGGCGAACAAGGTTTTCGCGCCGCACTTTTTCACGTCGGCTATATACTCGACGACCGCCCAGGCAATGCTCAGTCCGTCGTAGGTACTGGTTCCTCTGCCAATCTCGTCGAGGATTATCAGGCTGTTTCTGGTGGCGTTGTTTAAAATATACGCCACCTCTTTCATCTCGACCATGAATGTGCTGTCGCCGGAGCTCAAATCGTCGCTGGCTCCCACGCGGGTGAATATCCTATCAACTATCCCGATCTCCGCCGAGGCGGCGGGAACAAAGCTTCCCATCTGCGCCATAAGCGCTATAACGGCGATCTGCCGCATGTATGTGGATTTTCCGGCCATATTGGGGCCTGTTATTATCGCGATCTGGTTCTCGCGGTTGTCAAGCTCCGCGTCGTTCGGGATAAACAGCGCCGATCGGTTCAGCGCCTCCACCACCGGATGGCGACCGTCTTTTATCACTATTCTGTCGGAGTTTGTCATGACAGGCATGACATAGTTCCGCTCCTCGGCGACCTTGGCAAGAGAGCTCAGCACGTCGATCATTGCCACCGCAGAGGCCGTCTCGCGCACGCGCTCGCAGCTTTCGCCCACCTTGTCGCGCACGCGGCAGAACATCTCATACTCAAGATCCGTCACCTTGGAGTCGGCGTTTAATATCTGCTCCTCCAGTTCTTTTATCTTCGGCGTTATATATCTCTCGCCGTTTACCAGCGTCTGTTTTCTTATAAAATAATCGGGCACGTTTTCGATCTGGGCGTTGCTGACCTCTATGTAATATCCGAAAACCTTGTTAAAGCCCAGCCTCATGGTTTTGATCCCGGTGTTTTTCTTTTCCTCCTCCACCATGTCGATCAGCCATTTGCGGCCGTTGTCCCGCAGGTCGCGCAGCTTGTCTATCTCCTCGTCCGCTCCCGCCTTTATCATGTTTCCGTTTCTCAGCGAAACAGGAGCCTCGGGATCGATAGAGTCAAATATCAGCTGTCTCAGATCGCTCAGATCGTCCAGACGGCGCAGCTGCTCGCGTATCAGCTTGCTCTCGCAGCCGCCCAGCAGCCTTTTAAGCGCGGGCAGGTTTTCAAACGAATTCATCAGATTCAGAAGATCGTGGCAGTTGGCGGTCTTGTACGCGACCTTGGTTATCGTGCGCTCTATGTCCTTTATGCCGCCCAGCAGCTCGGCCGTTTCCTCCCGCAGCATCGGATTTTTGAAAAACTCATCGACCGCTATGTGGCGATTGGTTATCGCTATACGATTGAGCAGCGGCGCGGTTATCATTCTGCGCAGCATGCGGCTGCCCATGGCGGTGCGGGTGCGGCTCAGCACGCTGAGCAGACTGCCGCGAAAACTTCCGCCTCTGATAGTCTCGGTTATCTCAAGGTTCCGCATGCTGTAGGCGTCGATCAGCATGGTAGGGCTCTCGCTTATTATCTCGGGTGTTTTTATATTTTTGAGCTCGGTTTTCTGGGTCTCGGTCAAAAACGTGAGCGCGCCGCTCATAGCGCGGTAGATCATGCCGCGACCGAGCTTCAGATCTCCCGCGGTCTCGTCTCCGAAACGATCGGGCACCGTCTTGTCGGCCTGCTCCTCAGAAAACGCCCAATCGTAGTAATTGCGCACAAAGCAGCCGAATCTGTTTTTGATGTCCTCGACAAATCCCGTGTTTTCGTAGGCCTCAAGATTCATTATAATTTCAACGGGACTGAACCGCGTGAGCGCGTCTATAGTCTTGCTCGGCGCGTCATCTCCGAAATATTCCCCCGCGTAGGTCTCGCCCGTGGTTATATCGGCGAAAACAAGTCCAAAAGCGCCGCCGCTTTTCGCGAAGGCGCACAGGTAGTTATTTTTCTTGTCGTCAAGGGCGGCAGTGTCCATTATCGTGCCCGGGGTTATCACGCGGATAACCTCGCGGCGGACTATGCCCTTGGCCACGGCTGGAGAATTGATGTCTGATTATAACTTC
>CANQLT010000096.1 GCA_947624775.1 uncultured Monoglobus sp. | reverse complement strand
ATTCAGGCATAAATTATCATGCACCGAATGAATTTTTCACTATTTTATCTGTCCACTAATCTTGACAAGTTTCGGCTCGCCCCTTGGGGAGGGCTGCCAACGTAGAGACTAGGAAATAGGACCTATCGACTAGACTCGCCCCCTTGGGGAGAGCTGGCTGCGGCTTGTCCGCAGACTGAGAGGGGTTTCCAGTCCCTAGTCACTAATCTATAGAACCTATGTTAACCCATCTCCCTCCTAAAGGCGGGCGAGACAAACGGCTATCATTTTCTCACCGACGCTTTGGTTTGGTCATATTATACCTCGGGAGGTAATAATATGACCAAAAATAACAAATGCTCCGCCGCGCGGGCGGAAATAAGAGGGAGCGGTGATTTCCCAAAAATTCACGGCACCGTGAATTTCAGGCAGATGACAAACGGCGTGCTGGTTACCGCCAAAATATTCGGTCTGCCGACCGATGACGGCTGCGGCATATTCGCGTTTCATATTCACGGCGGAACAAGCTGCTCGGGAGACGCGGCCGACCCGTTTGCCGACGCGGGCGCGCATTACAATATAAACGAAAGCCCGCACCCGTGCCATGCCGGCGATCTGCCGCCGCTTTTCGGAAACCGGGGATACGCGTACATGTCGGTGCTGACCGACCGATTTACGATAAAGGAGATCATCGGAAAAGTGGTCATTATTCACAGCAGGCCGGACGATTTTAAGACCCAGCCGTCCGGTGACTCGGGAATAAAAATAGCCTGCGGCAAGATCCGCCGCTGAACATAAAAAAGAAATCCTCGCGGATTTCTTTTTTTATTCCTC
This sequence comes from uncultured Monoglobus sp., assembly GCA_947624775.1. Taxonomy (GTDB): domain Bacteria; phylum Bacillota; class Clostridia; order Monoglobales; family Monoglobaceae; genus Monoglobus. Next base: position 10,647 of record CANQLT010000096.1, on the reverse strand, counting down.
ATCATTATGCTTGCCGAAATGTATATGGTGCTTATGCTTTTTCGGGGGCGGCTCTTCTTCGCGGGGCGGGCTGGGGATACCGGCCTTGGCCTCGCGGTATTCCATAAAGTCGATAATTATGCTGCGTCCCAGCGCGGCGATGGGCACCGCCAAAAAAATTCCGATGGTTCCGCATAGACCGCCGCCCACAAACACCGCGAAAATTACCCACAGCGGCTTGACCTGCAGCGAGCCCGCGAACAGCTTTGGCTGAATAAGGTTGGCGTCGAGCTGCTGAACGACTATCATTGAGACGACCGCCACGATCGCCAGAGTCAGCGAGCCTGTAAACACGGTGATAACGCCGATGGCCGCGGTTGCTATGATCGCGCCGAAATAGGGGATCAGATTGAACACGCCCAGCATAAGGCCCAGCAGCGGCGCGTATTTGACGCCCTCGACCGTCATAACCAAAAAGCCGAGCACAAAGATTATCACTGCGTCGACCAGCATGCAATAGATATACTTGTTGGCAAACTCGTTTATGCGGCGCAGATATTTTAACACAAACGAGCGTGTCTTTTCTTTGAATATGTCCCGCGACAGGCGCGCCAGTCCGCGTTTTAAGTTCGCGCGGTCAAGCAGCATGTAGATCGAGACGATAAGGCCCATAAACACGTGCACAACGCCCGAACCGAAATTTATGACGCCCTGGGCGTAGCGGTTCATATTGGCAAGGTCGAAAAACTTCAACAGCTGCTGAACCGAGAAATACTCATTCTCAAACAATTGCGACAGCGTGTTCTCGCCGAGCGTTACGCCAAGATCGAGGGAGTTGAACCAGTTCACAAACTCGCCGATAAGCTCGGGCAGGTTGTTATAGAAATCAATCAGGTTCGACACGATAGCGGGGACAATCGCCACAAGCACCAGAACGATAAGCAGGATAAACGCCGCGTAGATCGTCACTACAGCGATGGGACGGCGGTGCTCCTTGAGCCATTTGTTTCCGCGCTTTTCCAGAAATTTTTCAATAAAGCGGCATGGCGCCATAAGTATGTACGCTATGACAAAGCCGATTATAAACGGCCGCACCAGCGTCACCAAACCGCCCAGCCACTTGAAGATCGTGCCGATATTGTCAAAGGTCTTGTATACCGCGATGACCGCCACCGCGAACACAAACAGTCCCAAATATTTAGATACGTCTTTCCATTTCATAATATGATTCCCCCCTCAGACCGCTTTGCGGTCAACTCCCCCGAGGGGGAGCCGATATAAGTTTAATCATTATTCTTATGTTACCATATTTTATCAAATAAGTAAATACCGAATTTTTAAAATCCTGCGGGAAAACCGCGCTTTTTTCGACATTTATGCCCGAAATCCAAATCCGCTCAAACGCGGCAAAAAAATTTTCAAAATTTTTGTAATTTTTTTATAAAAACATTTGAAATTAATTTAATCTTATGTTATACTCATAAAGAGGTATGGTGCGCCTCGGATTTTGCTGTGTCCGATAGTGCAAAATACCTGTAAAATTCACAAAAAATAACAATATATTATAATCCCCAAAGGAGGACAAAACAATGGCTAAATTTAAGACCATGGATGGTAACTGCGCTGCCGCTCACGTTGCGTACGCGTTCACGGAAGTTGCGGCTATCTATCCTATCACGCCTTCCTCGCCGATGGCTGAGTACGTTGACGAGTGGAGCGCGCAGGGCCAAAAGAACATTTTTGGCGAGACAGTAGAGTTGGTTGAGATGCAGTCCGAGGCGGGCGCGGCAGGCGCCGTTCACGGTTCGCTTCAGGCGGGCGCTCTGACCACAACATTCACAGCGTCGCAGGGTCTGCTTCTTATGATCCCGAACATGTACAAGATCGCCGGCGAGCTTCTGCCGACGGTATTCCACGTAAGTGCGAGAGCTATCGCGGCTCACGCTCTTAACATCTTCGGCGACCATCAGGACGTTATGGCCTGCCGTCAGACAGGTTTCGCAATGTTGGCTTCGGGCAGCGTTCAGGAGGTTATGGACCTGGGCGGCGTTGCTCATCTGGCAGCGATCAAGGGCAGAGTTCCTTTCCTGCATTTCTTTGACGGTTTCAGAACATCTCACGAGATCCAGAAGATCGAGGTTATGGACTATGAGGACCTCAAGAAGCTGGTTGATTGGGACGCTGTAAAGGCGTTCAAGGACAACGCTCTGAATCCCGAGCATCCCGTACTCAGAGGTACCGCGCAGAACGGCGATATCTACTTCCAGGGCAGAGAGGCCTCGAACAAGTTCTATGACGATATCCCCGACATCGTTAACGAGTACATGCAGGAGATATCCAAGATCACAGGCAGAGAATACAAGCCCTTCAACTACTACGGCGCGCCCGACGCGACCAAGGTTATCATCGCTATGGGCAGCGTTTGCCAGGCGGCGGAAGAGACCGTTGACTACCTGACAGCCAAGGGCGAAAAGGTCGGCGTTCTGAACGTTCACCTGTACAGACCTTTCTCGGCCAAGTATTTCTTCGACGCTATCCCCGAGACGGTTGAGAAGATCGCCGTTCTCGACAGAACAAAGGAGCCCGGCTCACTGGGCGAGCCTCTGTTCCTCGACATCTGCAACGTTTACAAAGACTGCGAGAACGCTCCCAAGATCGTTGGCGGACGTTACGGCCTGGGTTCAAAGGACACCACGCCCACGCAGCTCGTTGCGGTATTTGACAATCTGGACGCAGACGAGCCCAAGACAAACTTCACGATCGGTATCGTGGACGACGTTACAGGCCTGTCGCTGCCTCTCGGCGAGACGGTCAACTGCGCACCCGAAGGCACAACCCGCTGCAAGTTCTGGGGCTTCGGAAGCGACGGTACTGTCGGCGCCAACAAGGACGCCATCAAGATCATCGGCGACAACACCGATCTCTACGCTCAGGCGTACTTTGATTACGACTCCAAGAAGTCCGGCGGCGTAACGATGTCTCACCTGAGATTCGGCAAAAAGCCCATCAAGTCCACATATCTGCTTGACGAGGCCGATTACATAGCCTGCCACAAGCCCGCGTATGTTCATCAGTATGACATTCTCGAGGGTCTCCGCGAGGGCGGAACATTCCTGCTCAACTGCGTATGGTCGGATGAGGAGCTCGACAAGAACCTGCCCGCCAACGTTAAGAAGTATATCGCCGAGAAGAACATCAACTTCTACACCATCAACGCCGTTGACGTTGCTGTAAAAGTAGGCCTCGGCCCCACAAGAATCAACATGGTTACCCAGAGCGCGTTCTTCAAGCTCTCGAACGTTATCCCGTTTGACGAGGCTGTCGGCTACATCAAGGCCGCCATCAAGCACACCTACGGCAGAAAGGGCGACGAGATCGTTAAGATGAACTGCGACGCGGTTGACGGCGCTATCGACGCTCTGCACAAGGTTGACGTTCCCGCTTCCTGGAAGGACGCGACAGACGCTCCCGCGGCCGATACCGGCAGACCCGAGTTCGTTACGAAGGTTGTTGATCCGGTTAACGCTCAGCGCGGCAACAAGCTGCCCGTAAGCACATTCGCGGGCCGCGAGGACGGCACATTCGAGACAGGCACATCACGCTACGAGAAGCGCGGCGTTGCCGTTCTGGTTCCCGAGTGGGATGTTACGAAGTGCATCCAGTGTAACCAGTGCTCGGCGGTATGTCCCCACGCCGCTATCCGTCCCGTTCTGCTCACAGACGAAGAGGCGGCCGCGGCTCCGGAAGGATTCGCCACAAAGCCCGCTATGGGTCCCGAGCTCAAGGGTCTCAAGTTCAGAATGCAGGTATCTCCGCTTGACTGCTTAGGCTGCGGAGTATGCGCGAACGTTTGCCCGGAGAAGGTACACGCTCTCGACATGAAGCCCATCGACGACGTTCTGGCCAAGGGTGAAGCCGCTAACTGGGATTACGGAATGTCCGTTCCCAACAAGGCGAACTTAGTTGACAAGACAAAGAGCATCAAGAACTCTCAGTTCGCAATGCCTTATCTCGAGTTCTCGGGCGCATGCGCAGGCTGCGGCGAGACACCTTATATCAAGCTGATCACTCAGCTGTTCGGCGACAGAATGATAGTTGCCAACGCTACCGGATGTACTTCTATCTGGGGCGGCTCGGCTCCTTCGATGCCTTACTGCAAGGACGAGAACGGCAGAGGTCCCGCATGGGCTAACTCGCTGTTTGAGGACAACGCGGAGTACGGTCTCGGTATGGTTGTTGCCAACAAGAAGATCAGAGAGACTCTGGCAAACAGAATGAACGAGGCTATGGACGCTGTTGATCCCAAGCTGGCAGACGCTTTCAAGGCATGGATCGCCGGCAAGGACGACACTGAGGCTTCAAAGGCCGCCGCGAAGGATATCGAGGCTCTGATCAAAGACGCCGACATGTCCAATCCCGCGATCAAGGATATCGCTGACAGAACCGACTTCCTGGTTAAGCGTTCGCAGTGGGTATTCGGCGGAGACGGCTGGGCTTACGACATCGGTTACGGCGGACTTGACCACGTTATCGCCGCCGATATGGACATCAACCTGTTCGTTGTTGACACAGAGGTTTACTCCAACACCGGCGGTCAGGCTTCAAAGGCCACACCTACAGCCGCTATCGCTCAGTTCGCGGCTTCCGGTAAGAGAGTTAAGAAAAAGGATCTCGGCATGATCGCCACGACCTATGGCTATGTATACGTTGCTCAGATAGCTTTGGGCGCCAACATGCAGCAGGCTCTGACGGCTATCAAAGAGGCCGAGGCTTATCCCGGACCGTCACTGGTAATCGCCTACGCTCCGTGTATCAACCACGGAATCAAGGCTCGCGGCGGCATGGGCAACTCGATCGCCGAGGAGAAAAAGGCCGTAGACGCCGGTTACTGGCATCTGTGGAGATACAATCCGCAGGCTCCCGAGGGCACAAATCCGTTCACGCTCGACTCCAAGCCGCCTCAGGGCAGCATCCAGGAGTTCATGAAGGGCGAGAACAGATACCTGCAGCTCCTCAGAGCTTTCCCGGACGAGGCTCCCGGACTGTTCGACAAGGCCGAAAAAGACCTTACCGACAGATACAAGACCTATCTCAGAAAGGCCGCGGAGGATTACTCCGAATAATGCAAAATCAAGGGCTGCCTTCGGGCAGCCCTTTTTGTTAACTGTAATATTTTTGATTTTTGCTTTTTGGCTTTTCGGGAATTGTCATCTTGAGTTTTTCCCGATCAACCAACGGTCTTATCGTCATTTTCATAAGATACGCTATGGATATCATACCCTTAAACCGCTGTTCAAGCTCGGCGCGGCTCCTGGGCTTTTTGCAAAACTCGAGGACTTCCGCCTCATAGGGGACACGTGTTTCGGGCTCATCCGTTTCAGCTTCGATCCTGTTATACAAAGTCGCCCTGAAAACGCCTCGGTCATTCTCAAAAAACGGCTCGGGCAGCTTAAACTCCTTCATCGCGTTCCTGATGGTCGGTATGCCGCTGAATCGGTTCTCGGTCTGCTCCATGACCTCCATCGCCTTGGTGATTGCGGGATTTCTGGTATCAGCGGACATCTCGCCCAATCTGTCGAGAGTCATTCTTCCGTAAAGTCCGCCCGGATTTTCGATCATAAATCTGTCGCTGTACATTTCTATAACGATAGGCGAATTCTCGGTGTGAATACTGTAATCCCTGTGGATCAGCGCGTTTAAGATAAGCTCCCTGAGCGCGACAACGGGATACTCGGTTCTGTCGGCCCGCTTACCTGTGTTCGGGTCGATGATAGTCCGCGTTTTCATATTCCTGCGGACAAAGCTCACAGCCGCGTCAAGCATTTGCGGAATATTTCCCTCAAGCCTCACGTTGTCAATGAAGCGTTCACCGACCGGGCCCGACGCGCTTTTTTGAGTTCCGGGCACAACCACCGCGGTGATCGAAAGCTGCGGAAAAAACGCCTGCGGATAATCGCAAAACAGCATTATCGCCGCCAGCGTCGGCTTTCCCGATACCTCAAGGCTTTGGAGCCGCATCAGCTTTTTTATGGGAAGCTCAGCCAAATTGGGCTTTTTCTCTCTCAAAATAGTCATATATCTGTCGAACGACTCGGATTCAAGATCTTCTTCCTCCGCGTTAAAATCGGTCCGAAGCTCATCGCGGATCGACCTTTTAAACGCCTCATAGCTGTAAACCTCGTACTCGTTCATTTTGCGGTCGCCGTCGCCGACTCTGATATACGCGCCTTTCATGCGTCCCACTCCGCCGTAAAAGCACGGCTTGTCAAAATTATCTATCTCCTGTATCTCGGCGCACACGACAAGCTTGTCGCCAAACCCCGCCGTAGTGCAAAGAGGCCGCACCTGCGGGACCATCTGCAGGCTCTGCTCCATTATCTTCTTTTGCAGATCATCGGCGCTGTACACTCCGCAGATCTCATAATTTTCGTCGATCCCGAAAACAATTTTTCCGCCGCCGCTCTGATTGGAAAAAGCGGATAATGTGTCAATTATCTTGGGGCAACCTTCTTTTGCGGCCTTTACCTCAATATAATTATTCTCGCATTTTTGCTTCAATATCTCGTTGACCAGATCCTTTAACTCGTTTTCAACCATCTGATCACCCCCTCGTTTTTTTAATTATACATATTTTAGACGAAAATGTCAAGAATTATTCTTCTAATTTTCATCTAATTTCTTTTAATTTTCTTCTAATTTTATAATTTTTCTTCTAAACTCATCTGTTTTTCTTCTAAATTCTTGTGAATTCATCTAAATTCATCTAATTTTCTTCTAAATTCTTCTAAAATATAATCTTTCACGTAATTTAAAAATCCCCTACTTTAAAATAAGAACAAACGTATGACGGATGCGCATTGGGTATTGACTAAATAACAAAAACGCGGTATAATATACATATATTATTTTTCGCAAAAGAGGGATGTTTATGAAAATCAAAAAACTGAGCTTTGTTGTTTGGCTCGCCATACTGTGCGTGGCGCTTTCGACTGTTTATGCGCCGGCATTTGCCGCTGACGCGGCGGTTTATTACACATCGGAGCCGACAGTCTCGGGAAACACCGTTTCGGCAAAGGTTATGAACACAAGCGGTTCCGACGTTATGTTCATCGCCGCGGCATACAGCGGCGACGCTCTCGCCGACGCCGAGGTTATGACAGTACCAAGCGGCGGAGAAACGGAAGTTTCGGCCACATTGAGCGGCGCGTCAAGCGGCGTTAAATGCTATCTCTGGTCGGATAACTCGATCGCTCCCTACGGCGAGCCCGTGGCGGCTGTGTTTGAAAAGCTGCCCGCTTTCCCGGGAGCCGAGGGCGGCGGAATGTGGACGACGGGCGCCAGAGGCGGAGACAAGCCCGAGGTTTACCACGTATACAAGCTGACCGACGACGGCAGCTACGGCACGTTCCGCGACGCTGTATCGCAGCCGAACAGAATAATCGTGTTCGACGTCGCGGGAAATATTGAGCTTTCCGACACGCTGACGATCAAGTCTGACAATCTGACGATCCTGGGCCAGACCGCTCCCGGAATGGGCGTGTGCGTTAAGAACTGCAACACCGACATCACCGGAAACAATGTTATTCTGCGCTATATGCGTTTCAGAATGGGCGACGAAAAGACCATGGAAGAGGACACGATCGGAAGCCGCGGCAGGCACAATATAATCGTTGACCACTGCTCGTTCAGTTGGAGCGTTGACGAGTGCGCCTCGTTCTATGAGGTTACCGACTTTACCATGCAGTGGTGCATAGTCGCCGAGAGCCTCAAGCACTCGGTTCACGCCAAGGAAGCCCATGGCTACGCGGGAATCTGGGGCGGCACAAACGCCAGTTTCCACCACAATCTGCTGGCGCATCACGACAGCAGGAACCCGAGGATCGCCGAGGGTCCGTTTGTGGGCGAGCCCGATTATGACATGAGCGCGCAGACAAGCCTGACTGATCTTCGAAACAACGTTATCTATAACTGGGGCGGCAACTCGGCGTATGGCGGACAGGGCGCCGCGGCCGCGAACATAATAAACAGCTATTACAAATACGGCCCGTCAACGTCAAGCGGCGTGAGAAGCAGGATATTCCAGACCACCTCCACGGGCAATGACATTACGTCTCCGTGGAGCACCGATATCTATGTTGACGGAAACTATGTTGACGGAAACGCCGATGTCACCGCGGACAACTCAAAGGGAGTTGACGAGGACAGCAAAATATCCAAAAAATACGTTTGGACAAAGAATAACATAACCGACGAGGCGAAGGCGGTACACTTTAAGTATGAAGACGACTATCCCGTCACGACCCAGACCGCCGAGGATGCCTATCAGTCGGTGCTTGAAAGCGCTGGCGCCAGCATTGCGCGGGATTCCGCGGACCAGCGAGTTATAGACGACACCAAGAACCGCACGGGCATAAAGCTTGTTAAGGAATACGACGATAAAGGCGTTACAAAGAAAGACACGACCTACGGCATAATCAGCTCGCCCTCCGACGTTGGCGGATATCCGGAACTCACCGGAACCAAGTCAAAGGACAGTGACGGCGACGGAATGCCTAACGAGTGGGAGGACAAAAACGGTCTTGACAAGAACAGCGCGGATGACGGCCTCGCGTTATCGGCAAGCGGCTATACCAATCTTGAGGTATACGCCAACGCGCTGGCAGACAAGAGCTACACCCCCGATCCCGCGTATGACCCGAACGCGCAGGACTTTGACCCCTCGACAAATGAGCCCGAACCCACATCGGGACCCTCGACGCAGCCCACGCTTGAGCTTGTGAACGAGTGGAAAGCGGCAAGCGGCGACGAAAACAAAGCGGCGGGCACCGAGTTTATGCCCGGTCTTTCGGGCATGACACAGCTTGAGAGGGCTATGACCGACGAGAAAGAATATTCCGACGGCTTTAAGCACAACTTCGCCATAACCTGCAAAAACACCAACGGAGGCTGGGCGGACGGCGCCGCCACGGGCTGCGCCATGAAATACACCGCTCCGGAGGACGGACGTTTCACGATCTACGCCTACGGCGTTTCTGTAAAAGATCCGCCCACGATGTTCTACGCGGTTCCCGAGGGCGCGGCCGATCCCGCCGCGGAGAACATCTACAGCAATCCGATCGACGAGGCCAACAAAAAGGTGCTTTGCCAAATCGACGTTGAGGCGGGCAAAAGCTACTACTTCTATATAGCCGGCGGCTCCAAAACAAGATTTATGGGCGCCAAGCTCGAAAGATATGTGACCCCGGCCGAGCCGCAGTATGAGCTTGTTTCCGAATGGAAAGCGGCAAGCGGCGACGAAAACAAGACTGCGGGCACCGAGTTTATGCCGGGTCTTTCGGGCATGACGCAGCTTGAGAGAGCCATGACCGACGAGAAAGAATATCCCGACGGCTTTAAGCACAACTTCGCCATAACCTGCAAAAACACCAACGGAGGCTGGGCGGACGGCGCCGCCACGGGCTGCGCCATGAAATACACCGCTCCGGAGGACGGACGCTTCACGGTATACGCCTACGGCGTTTCGGTAAAAGACCCGCCCACGATGTTCTACGCGGTTCCCGAGGGCGCGTCCGATCCCGCCGCGGAGAATATCTACAGCAATCCGATCGACGAGGCAAACAAAAAGGTGCTTTGCCAAATCAATGTTGAGGCGGGCAAAAGCTATTACTTCTATATAGCCGGAGGCTCAAAAACAAGATTTATGGCCGCCAAATTTGAGAAACTTGTAAAATAAAATTTATTCCCCCGACTGCAAAGAGTCGGGGGAATTCTTTATCTCTCGATTGCTCTGAGGACCTTAAGAGCGCAGGACGGGCAAAGACTGATGCCCTCATATTTGCTCAATTCTTTTTCGGTGCCGCAGTTGGCGCATTTGGGCACCAAGCGAAACAACCCAAGCCCCGTGCCGTCCGCCAAAGGCAGCACATTGGCCTCGGTGTTCGCCCTCAAATTGTACTCGAACCTATACTCCTTCGGAATTACTATTCTTCCCGCGCTGTCAATTTTTACTCTCATAATATTACCTCCTTAAAATCTGCACAAAAAAATGCGCAGACTATGCTGCGCACAAAAACGCAGCAATGATTCTGTCGCTACACAGATATTAAACACCTTTTTCGCAAAGGAAATAAATCAATGACCGCGTTTTTTACAAAACCAGCCCTTGTGAAAAAAATGTTAATCTGTGTAGCATTCATATTATATCACAGCCAAAATTAAAAGTAAACAAAAACTTTTCGACATAATTCGAGCTTATATTCGCGCGCATAATTATATAAACAATTTTTTATATTTTTTTAAATAACTTACCTGTTTTGACAAATTTCTTTATGTTACTTTATTATAATATTTTTGTAAAACAAATGAAAAATAAGGCGCGAGCCTTGAAGTTACGGAGGTATTGTAATGAGAAACACAAAACTTGTGCCCGTGAACACGGCGCTTGAGGTCGTTCCCGCGAAACGGCGCAAAAAAATCGACATACGGCTTTGGGACATACCGCTCAGAATGTTGGGAATATTTTTGGCGGGCGCCATGCCCGTCAGCGGTCTGGCACCGTTCGGACTGTCTTTTCTGACGATCGACCGCAAATTTTCACTAAAAAGCGTGCTGAATCTGCTCCTTGTCTGCGCGGGATACATACTGATGCAGGACCCGTACCGGGCGATA
>CANQLT010000095.1 GCA_947624775.1 uncultured Monoglobus sp. | reverse complement strand
TGTAGCGGGAACTTCCGTTGCGGGAGCTTCTGTAGCGGGCACTTCTGTTGCAGGAGGCTCTGTAGCAGGAACTTCCGTTGCAGGAGGCTCTGTAGCGGGAGCTTCCGTTGCGGGAGGCTCTGTAGCGGGTGCTTCCGAAGCGGGAGGTTCTGTCGGTGTTGTTCCGCCAATGTACGGTGTTGAGGGCGCGTCGGGATTCGGAGCGACAATATCGGCTACTGTCTCGGCCGCATAGTTGTGATTATCGGGTATTATCTGGCTTTCCTCGTTGGGTTCCTGAGTTAAGATAAAGCAGAATACCAGAGCTTTCGCGGCTTTCGCTCTTGTTACGTGTGCTTGGGGCTCAAGCTCGTCACCAGCTTTGATCTGTCCTCTTGTGAGACCCTTTTCGGAGCGCATCAGACCCAGGTTGTAGGCTTCCTTGACCTTGCTGTAAAGCGAGGGCGTGATATCCGAAATATCCTGGAGCGCCGCCCATCCTGTCAGCGGTATATAGGGCGAGCCTTCATATTTGATATTGGGGTCGTAGTTCGGGTCGTCGGGCGAGGGAACGCCGCCGTTCTGGTTCATGTAGGGAACCTTTACCCAGTTGCCGTTTTCGTCCTTGCCATAAGCCGCGAGGTACGCGTCGTGCAGGATCGCGCCCATAGCTTCGCGTGTCAGCGCGGCGTCGCTGGCGATAACGGTGTCAGCTACCATAGCGGGCTCGCTCTTATAGATCGCGGAAACTTCACAGTCGTCGTCAGCTTCGAAAACAAGCTCTCTGCCTGTGCCGTTTTCCATGATATTTCCGTTCAATGTGATCTTGTCGTTGAGATAACCGTCGCCGGCTATCGCGACAACTCTGATCTCGTCGCCTTCGTTAACGACCATTGACTCCTTGGACTGCGGGTAGTCTGTCGACTCATACTTAACGCCAAACAGTCTGCCTGTGCCGCCCTGCGCCCACAGCTGGTAATCGGTGTCGGCCTTTACGTTATACTGAACCATGCCGTAAACAGTGGTGCCTGTGCCATCGCCGGGCAGGGTCTGAGACTGGGAATCGGTGCCGTCGGTGAGTACGATGGCTTTGTTGTCGTTAAAGCGCGCATACACGGTGATTTTTCCGTCTTTTTTGGAATGATACTTAACTATCTTCTCGGGGTTCGCGTTGCGGAACTCGAAATAGTTTGTGGAGATCTCGCTGTTGTCGAATTTGCCGCCGCTGTCTGACTTTGCAACGAGCTCGTCGGGAGCTGTCATCGTCATGTAATCGTTGTCAACGAATACCTCGCCGGCTTTGATCTTTGAAGCCTCGGGAACGTCGCCCGTGCCCGTGTCAAAGGCGCTGTTGTTGTAGACGGTGATCTCGCCGCCCTCAACCTGCTTAACGGTGATGGTGTACTGCGTTGCCGCGGCCTGAGCCTCAGCGGGTGTATACTCCGCGGGGCCCGAAACAACGGAAACGTATTCGGAAGCGACCGCCGGAGGATTTTCCGCCTGCAGCTCGGCGTATGTCTTGGTGTAGCTCGTCAGCGAGTTTTCTGGCAAATTGAATACTTTTTCCATGCCTCTCGCGAACTCGCCTACAGTGATATCATCGGTGGGCTTGAAGTTGTTGTCCTTGTCCTTGTGGAGAGCGCCCAGCTGCAGAGCCTTCTCGATAGAGGTCCTGTAGTAATAGTTGTCGCTTGCCTGTTTGGTCGCTCCGGGAACAACGTCAACCGCGTCAACGTCGCTCGCCTGTTCGGGCAGTACCGCTGACCAGTCGTGATTCTCGGAAGCCGCGGCTGTCTTTACAGCCTCGGGCATGTACGAAACCAGCTTTTCCATGATGGCCTTGTCGGTGTATGTGTCCTCAGCGGCAACGCTCTGGTCATAGATGCTCTGGAGCATTATGCGGCAGAACTGCTTGGCGGCCGCTTCTCTGTAGTGAGTGCCGTCGCCGTTGGCGCCGTTTGCCGAGTTGTTGGCGGGCGTCTCGCCTGCCTCAACGCTGTTGTATGTCCATGTGCCCTCGTTTTTATCAAGCTTTTTGTAGTAATCAACAACGCCCTGATACAGCTCAACATAAGCTACTTCTGGATCGGATGTCGCTTTTGCCTTCATGTTAGCGGGCGAGTCGGGCTTGAAATTCGTCGCTCCGCCGGCGCTTCTGGGCATGGGAGATACCAGAACCGGAACCATGCCGCGCGCTTTGATCGCGCTCACATACATATCGAGCCATCTGTTATAAAGCGCGTTGCACTTTGCCATGTCGCCGTCCTTATACTGGCAGCCTCTGTCAAAGCGCGTCTCGGCGGGAGACTCGTCGTTATGCGCGGAGTGCAGGAAAACATAGTCGCCTTCCTTTCCGTTTATAAGAACGTCGTCAAATCTGCCTTCTGTGTAGTTGTTTCTCATGCAGCGTCCGCCCATTGAGTAGTTGATAACGTTGACCTTGCTCAGATCAAAGTAATTGCGGAGCGTCTGGCCCCATGAGCTGATCGTCTCGTTGAATGTGTATGTCTTCTGTGTCGAGTCGCCCAGGATATGGATCGTGGGCTTGTCGCCCGCCGCCGCTTTCTCGATAGGCGTAATGCTGATCGACTTTACTGTAACGGTCTGGGGCTTTTCGGCTGTGGGAAGAGTTGTGGGTTCGATGTCGATCTCAACAAAGCTGTCGCCCGTCGCGAAGTCATACGACCATGTGGTCGCGGCCTCGTCCCATTTGGCGATCGCGGTTCTCGCGACATGACCCGCGGTGTCCCAGGGATTCGCGTTTGTCAGTCTTGAGGGGTCCATGCCGGTGGGAGCGATCTTTGTGTTTGCGGATGTGGAAGCGCCGCCTAGCGTAACCTCGATGTGATACGCACCGGGATCAACGTCCTGTCTGTAGATAAGACCACCGTAGTTGGCGTAGCTCGAGCTGTCCTTGTATTTGTTGCTCAAATACGCTCCATCGCTTTCGGTTACGCTGGCGCCGTCCGCGCCTATCGCGATCTTGTCTGTTCCTGCAACGACTCTGTCATAGCCCTCGGCCATGATAGCGCCCGAAGTCGAGACAAAGCCGCTCTTTTTCTCAGCTGTGTAAACCGGAACTTCAGAAAGAGTCGTGAAGTCAACGGTCACAGCGTCCGCCGCCTGTGCGTCGTCAGTCGCGAATACAGCCACGCCGGTGAACATTGTGGCGATCATCGCGACGGCCAGCGCCAGGCAAAGCAATCGTGTTTTAATCATATAATTTCCTCCTTTTTGCGCTGTAAGATTTTGTAAAAACAGCACAATATTTATAATATAATTATAACATATAATTATGCAAAAGCAATACCCAATTTTAAGAAATTTTAAATACCAGATAACAAAAAATCGGTGCAATACATAAGTATATTGCACCAATCAGTTTGCCAGCTGAACCAAGTTTGAGTAAGTTCCCGTAATATTTTTAAGTTCTTCATGCGTGCCGCTCTGGGTAACGCGCCCGTGCTCAAGGACGTAGATACGATCGGCCTTTTCGATGGTCGAGAGCCTGTGCGCTATCACTATAACCGTGCGTCCTTTCATCAGCGCCTCAATACTCTTTTGCACCACGCGCTCGTTTTCGGTGTCAAGGGCGCTGGTGGCCTCGTCCAGCAGCAGTATCGGCGCGTTTTTCAGAAACGCTCTGGCGATGGCGATCCTCTGGCGCTGTCCGCCCGACAGGCTCTCGCCCCGCTCGCCGACTCGCGAATCGTAGCCTTTCGGCATGTTTGTGATAAAATCGTGCGCGCCCGCGGCCTTTGCTGCCGCGATTATTTCCTCGTCCGAGGCGCCCAGCCTGCCGTAGCTTATGTTCTCGCGAACCGTTGTGTCGAAAAGATACGCGTCCTGAGGTACGTATGATATCTTGTCTCGAATTTCTTCCAATGAATACGAGTTAATATTTCTGTGCGCAAAATATATTTTCCCGGTGTTGTTTCTGTAAAAGCCGAGGAGGAGTTTAAGCGTCGTGCTTTTTCCGCCGCCGCTCGGCCCTGCGAGAGCTGTGACTTTTCCCTCGTCGGCGATAAGGCTGAGTCCGCGCAGAACGCGGCCGCGCTTGTCGTCGTAGGTGAATTCAACGTTTTCGAATTTTATATAGTCCTTGTCTGTGTCGGCGTTTCTGTCGATGAGGGGCGCGCGGGTCTCGCGGTCTCGGGCAAGTATCTCGTCAATCAATTCCGCTGCCGCGGCGCTCTCCTGCATCATTCCCCACGAGTTTCCGAATGTCATAAGCATGCTGCTCACGTTTCCCTGAACGCTGAGTATCGCGAACACGGTTCCGAAATCGCAGAATCCCAAGGCCGCCATGAGCGCGCCTATCGTTATCAGCACGAAATTATTCAGGAAAATAAGCAGATTGTCAACGCTGCTCAAAGCGCCCATTTTTGATATTCTCTTTATTCTTTTGTCCGCCACAGTGTTATTTGCGTCCTCGTATTTTTTGACAGATCTTCCGTCGATATCGAACAGCTTTATTATCCTGAATCCCGCCAGCAGATCCGAAAGCCGCGCCAAAAGCGCCGACTCGCTCCGCTGTATCTCCTTGCCCAAACGGCGCAGAGGCACCGTGAACCTGAGATTCACGATAAACGTGATAACGCAGGTTATGATCGACACCAGCCCCAAACGGGCGTCCAGAGCCAGAATAAACACGCACGAGGCGCCGCCGCCGAATATCGCGCGCACTATGTTCGGAAAGCTGTTGGTGTACGCCCGTTTCATGTTTTCCACATTGCTGTTGAGCCTGTAAATACTGTCCGCACTGTGGTTTTTCTCGTAATAATCCACGGGCAGAAATTCCATGTGCCGAAACAGGCGGCAGCGGATATCGCGCATTATATGGCGTATCGCCTTTATTTTGTAAAAACGAGAGAAAATATCCGCCGTGTAAAATATCAAAGCCGAAACGCCGAACCACAAGGATATCATGAACAAATGAAAATCCATGGCGGTGACCGAGTTCACCACGCCGCGGTTGAGCAGCGCGAACAGTATATCCGCCGCGTAGGTGAGCGCTGCGTCAAGCGCGACCATGGTAAAATACATGCGCTTGCGGACGTGCATTATCGAGAAGCAGATTTTAATTCCGCTTTTTCTTTTTTTCTGTTTCATTCGGGATCACCTCCCGTATTGTTGAGCTTGGCGTATATTCTGCCAAGGCCCATCAGCTCGTCGTGCTTTCCGCATTCGGCGATAACTCCGCCGTCAATAACGGCTATGCGGTCGGAGTCCTTTATTGTTGACAGGCGATGCGCCACTACCAGCACGGTTCTGCCGCAGCTTAAATCGTCAAGCGCTTTCTGCACCTCGGCTTCGGCCTTAACGTCAAGAGCGCTGGTGGCCTCGTCCAGCAGCAGTATGGGCGCATTTTTCAAAAACGCTCTGGCGATCGCTATCCTCTGTATCTGTCCGCCCGAGAGGCGGCAGCCGCGCTCGCCGACCTTGGAATCATAGCCGTTTTCGGTCGCTGTTATAAAATCGTGGGCATATGCGGCCTTTGCCGCCGCGACGACTTCATCCAGCGTGGCTCCCGGCTTTCCCATGGCTATATTGTCGTATATCGACTCGGGAAACAGGTATGTCTCCTGAGAGACATACGAGATCATTGCGCGCGTTGATTTAAGCTCCCGCTCGTTTATGTCGATGCCGCCGATCTTAATGCTGCCCGAATCCGGAGCGTAAAATCCGCAAACCAATCCCAAAAGCGTGCTCTTTCCGCATCCGCTTGCTCCCGCGAATCCGACCTGCTCGCCTTTCGCTATGCTGAGTGAGATATTTTTCAAAACAGGTTTGCCGCTTTCATACTCAAACGACACGTCCGAGAACTCGATCGCGGGAACATCGTTTGGCAGCTCGCTTGAAACGATACCGCCCTCGCGCTCTATAGGCTCGTTTATTATGGAAAACAGGCGCTCCGCCGAGGCCGTGGCCGTGCGGAAGTTGAAAAACATCTGCGACGAGCGGATGATCGGGCTCAAAAGCTGAGATATAAGCGAGGTGAAGGCGACCAATGCGCCGAGCGTCAGACTGCCCTTAAAGCACAGCAGGCCGCCGTATATCAGGCAAACGGTGAGAGGCACGTGCCGCGCCAGCTGGAAAAAGAATATGCCGCGGTACTGTATTTTGTCATTTCCGAGCGCCATATCAGTGGCCTTGTCTATGCCATTGTCGTACTTTTCCGCGAGAGCGTCCTCTATATTATATGATTTCACGATCGGGATGCCGCCCACCATGTCGGCCACCGTGTTGCTGACCAAACCGAGATAGCGCATGTATTTTTTGGAGCCGATCTTAAAGGGTATAGAAAAATGCGCGCCTATCGCCACGAATATAGGCGCTGAAATTATCGAAGCCAAAAGCAGAGAGGGATTCAGCCTTATCAGAAAGACCAGATAGAATATAAACGTGAACGGTATCTCCATCATTGCGATAAAGTCACTCTCCATAAAGAACTGAACGTTGTCCGCGTCGGAGCTCATTTTGGACAGCATTTCGCCGCTGCGTACCGAGTTCATGTAATCTATCGGGATCTTTGAAATCCTCTCCGCGCTGTCGCGCTTGATGTCCCGGATCATTCCCGTCGAAAATCTGCCCGCGGCGTAGGCGCTTATATAAACCGCCGCCATAATGCCGGCGACGCAGAGGGCGGCGATGATAAATATTTGCGGCACAGCCGAAAGCTCTCCGGCCTGAGCGGAATCCACGATACGCCTCAGGCAGTCGGTCTTTCTGACCTCTAGCCATGACGACAAAACCGTGCCCGCGGCAGCGGCGGCGGCCCACAAGATATATGTTTTCGCGTATTTCGCGATGCTTTTGTAAATCCCGGTGTTTTGACTGTTGTTATCCATGTCATAAATTTTAGCACACGGAAAAACGGATTGTCAATAAACCCTGCCGCGAATTAAGCGAAGTCGATAATTAATCAAAGAAACGACAAATTATAAATATCTCATCAAAGCGTTTTTTGAAAAATGATGTCAATTAATTAATGTAGGGATTAGGAAATAGTACCTAGCGAATAGGCTACCCCCTCAGTCTGCTCCGCAGACAGCTCCCCCTCCTAAAGGAAGGGGAGCCTGATATTTGCCTCCCCTGCCGTAAGGTGGGGGAGGGGGACTGCGGCCGGAGCCGCGCAGCGGGTTCGTGGCACAAACGTATTTCATTTGCGCAAATAAACGAGGCCACAAATCATTAAGGTTTGCGGACATGACGCGACAGCGGTGGAAGGGGTTCCACAGAGTTTTATGTCAAATATTAAACAGTCTCAGTGCCGCATTCGGAGCAGAACTTGCCGGTCACCATTTTGCGGCATTTGGGACAGAATCTGTCTCCCGCGGGCGCCGCCTGCTGGGCAGGCGCGCTCTGTTGCTGAGCCACGGCTCCGTTTTGCTGCGCGTTCATCTGCTGCGTCATCTGCTGAGCCATTGCGAGGCCCATTCCCATCTGGGCCCCCGCGGCCGCCACATTGTTTCCGGCGCCCGGGTTGTTCATGCTGTTCGCCATCTGGACAGCCGCGTAATTGGCGACATTGTTTCCGACAAACGAGGTCGCCGCTACCTGCTCAGCCACCTTCATAACGTCCTCGGGATAGTTCACGTCGGCGATAGTCAGATCGACCGTGTCCATTCCGAAGGTGTTGGTGATCGTGTTCAGCCGTGCGCATATCTCGTTTCCTATCTCGAGGCTGTTCGCCTGAATACTGATAAGCGCGTTGGTGGATATGTTGCTCTGGCCCTTTAAGATAGCCTCGGCCACAACCGCGTTGAGCTTGCCCATGATACGCTCCGATATGTCGTCGATCGTGAACTCGTCCTTAACGCCCGCGATAGCCGCGATAAAGCCTTTAATCGCCTCGGGATCGTCCGAGAATTTCACAATGACATTTCCGTTCATTCCAACCGGAATACCCGTGGGTACCTCGGCGGTGGGAATCATGATCCTCTGTCTTGTTCCCCAGTTGACAAGCACCTGTTTTGTGTTGATAAAGTAAACCTCGGCTCTCATTCCCGTGTCGCCGAACAGGTGTATCCAGCCCTTTAAGGTGCTGAGAAACGGCGTGATCTCCGAGTCGATATCAAAATTTCCCTCTTTTTCAAACACGCCCGTTTCCACTCCGTCGGCATAGAAGATAGCCTTCTGACCGGGACGCACGATAAGGTGCGAGCCCTTCTTGATCTCTTTGGCGGGCCATTTGTAACAAAGGACGTCCGATCGCGACTCATCCCATTCTATCGTGTCTCTGCCCTGTCCAAACCATGCCATAAAAATTACCTCTCTTTCCTATTTTTATAATAAAAAATATTAATTCTGCGTTATCTCCCCGTTGTTCAGATCGGGATAATCGTAATATGAACCGCCGCTGTTATTATAATAGCCGTCATAGCCGCCGTAATTGTCATAGTCGTTATAATATTCGTAGTAGCCGCTGCTCGGTTCTTGGGTTTCCGTGCCGTTGTTCAGCGTCGACATATCCCAGATTAGGAACAGCGACACCGCGACAGCCGCGATAAGCGCGGCGACCGCGATTTTTATCGGGCTGTAGGGTCGCTCGCCGCATATGTTGCCCGTGTCGCCGTTTATGGCGTAGGTATAAGTCTTTTTGTTATACACAAAGTTTGATATCCACACCGGCGCCAGTATCTGCTTGTAGCCCGGGTCGCCGTAATCGGCGTTCACTCTTGAGACCGTGGCGGTGTTGAATCCTTTGGCTATTATCGAGTTTTGGGCGCGGGCCTTAAGCTCGGCGTCGATCTGGTTCTTGACGCGTTCGAATCCCTCGACCGCCGAAAACGCGTATCTTTCCGAGTTCACACCCGACAGAAAAGCGGGGGAGTAGGGGTAGCTGCCTTCCTGGGTATTGAACGGAAGTATGCCGCTGATCGTCCTCGCGTTTTTGTCGGTTCCCGCAAATACGGGAACGTCGTCCAGTCGTTCCGAGACGGTGCCGCTGACAGGGAACCAGTTGGTCTGCGAGCGGATATTTCCTTTGCCGTCGCGCACCGACACGATCCTGCCGCCCATGCCCGTGTATGTGGCGGTAACATCCAGATCGTATGTCCAGACCGGGATATAGATAGGAGTCAGCTTTCCCGTCTGATACGCCAGCTTCAGCTTGCTAGGCGCGAACCAGCGGTGGCGTACCCATTGCTTAAAGCGCGCCTTGGCGTCGTCCTCGTCTATCATAAAAGGCACAACACCGTCGGGCGGTATTCCGAATGCCTGGCTCTCGGCATCGACCTGAGACGAGCCGCACATGGGACACACGGCCGCGGTCCGGTTGGCCTCAAACTCTATCCGGCTGCCGCAGGTCTTGCAGTATATGACGCGGCGCACGTTTGAGGGCGCGTTCACGGCGTCGGAGTTGTCCGAAGTGCTTGTGACCGAGGCGCCCGTCAGCTCATCCTCGCGCTTTTGGTACTGCGACAGAGGATGCTCGAGCACCTTTTTGTTGTCGGTGTCAAGCTCGCCGGGTGTGCCGCATGACGAGCACATAAAGCCGCGTTTTTTTATGTTCCATTTCATAATGCCGCCGCAGTTCGGGCATTTGAAGTTCTGTATTTCAGGTTCTTTGTCCCGCGGGGCGTTATTGCCATTGTTAACTTCGTCGATCATATTATCACCTCGAATTAAATATATTTTACTATAGTATTTTAAACTTGTCAAATTATTTGTAAAAAAAGCTTGCATTTTGTCTTATATGATGATATAATTATTATGCTTAAAATTGCCGTGTCAAATTGCGCGGCGCTCCGGAGAAACCCGCTGATCGGGGGCCGAAGGTGTACGGCGAGAGCCAATCTCTCAGGCAAAAGGACGGAGGTATTTCAGCGTGAGCTGCGATATTTTTCTTCATTTTTGTTTGAGCTTGAATCCTATGGATTTCGGCTCTTTTTGTTATGTAAAAAATAAATTAATATATTAAAAAGGGGAGTAATATTTTATGCAAAGCTTTCTCGACGTCGTTGCGAAGGTCAACGACGCGGTAAACGGCGTAGTCTGGGGATGGCCCGCGCTGATCCTTTTGGCGTTTGTAGGCGTTCTCATGACCTGCATTACCAAGTTCTTCCAACTGACCCATATCGGGCATTGGTTCAAAAACACTATCGGCGCCATATTCGGCGACAAACACGTCATAGAGCACACAAAGGACAAGTCGATATCCCAGTTCCAGAGTTTGTGCACGGCGCTCGCGGCGACCGTCGGAACAGGAAACATCGCGGGTGTGGCCTCGGCTATCGTTATCGGCGGCCCCGGCGCTGTGTTCTGGATGTGGCTGATCGCGTTCTTCGGAATGATGACAAACTATTCAGAGAATGTTCTGGGTATCCTCTACAGGATAAAGAACAGAGACGGAGAATGGAGCGGCGGCGCGATGTACTATCTGCGCGACGGTCTGGGCTCAAAGCCGCACTGCAAGTATATCGGAATGGTGCTGGCGGTGCTGTTCAGCTGCTTTTGTATGCTGGCGTCGTTCGGTATCGGAAACATGACGCAGGTCAATACGATTACTACCAACATGCAGTCGGCGTTTAACATTCCGAGGATCGCGACGGGTATTGTGGTAATGCTGCTTGCGGGTCTGGTTATCATTGGTGGAATCAAGAGGATCGCCGCCGTTACCGAAAAGATCGTTCCTGTTATGGTAGTGCTGTATTTTCTGGGCACGATCGCGATCTGCGTTATACATATCGGCAAGTTCGGCGATGTTTTCGGCGCTATATTCAAGGGCGCGTTTTCGGTCAAGGCCGCGGCGGGCGGCGGTATCGGAGCGGGCATTGCCATGGCGATACAGATGGGCATGAAACGCGGCGTTTTCTCAAACGAGGCGGGTCTCGGCTCGTCGGTAATGGTTCACTCAAGCTCCAACGTCAGAGAGCCTATCAGGCAGGGTATGTGGGGAATATTCGAGGTATTCGCCGACACTATCGTTGTCTGCACCCTGACCGCGTTTTCTATACTTTCGTCGGGTCGCATTAATCTCGAAACCGGTATGCCTTATAACGAGATCGCCAACACAGGCGACCTTGTGGGAAGTATTTTCGGTCAGACCTTCGGCCCGATCGGCGCCTGGTTCGTCGCGATCGCGATGCTGCTGTTCGCGTTCTCCACGGTGCTCGGCTGGAGCCACTACGGAACCAAAGCCTGCGAGTTTTTGTTCGGAACAGGCTCGACCATGCCCTACAGGATAATTTTTGTTATCGCTATCCTGGGCGGAGCGCTTATGGGCGAGAACCTTGCGTGGGACCTTTCGGACACGTTCAACGGACTGATGATGCTGCCCAACCTGATAGGTGTGCTGGTTCTGTCACCGCAGGTTTATAAGTGCACAAAGAACTATGTCGACCGCCATTTCAGACACCTCGACGTGACGCCCATGCTCTCGATGGACCCCAAGATCCAAGCCGAGAACGAAGACGCCGTAAGACAAGGCGGAGAATAAAATTTTTGGTATAAAGAATACGAGGGTATATGGCAACATATACCCTCGTTTTTATATCGGGCTTGCGGGCCCGTTTTATTTTGCCTCAACGGGAGCGCTC
>CANQLT010000094.1 GCA_947624775.1 uncultured Monoglobus sp. | reverse complement strand
TTACTGTAAATCTGATGACAGCGAATGCGTTAATATTCTCAAACAGAATTTTAACCAACCTGCTCCCAATATGGTATAATTTTCGTTATTAATAATCATAAGAACACCTCTTTGTAATATTATTTACAAGTATTATACTATTAAATTCAGCACATTTCAATAAGATATATACAAATTTTTTATTTCTCAAATTCTAATTTTTGTGTAGTCTCAGTATTGGATTGCGTTCATACGATAACATTATTATAACATTGTGAATAAGCCATTAAAATCACCGCTTTCTTAATAATATTTTTTATATAGCGTACCACTCAGTTTTTATGTTATGCTTTTTAATCATAAAATCAACACAGTATATTTGCTTAATTATATCATATTTATTTTTTCCACTATAAAATATTTAATACCTCAAATTCATATTACAATTCCATTGAAATCCCCAAACAGTAGGCACAACAGGCATTTGACATAAAAAATTGGGGATTTCAATGGTACACGAACCTTTTCCGCCAAAAGACCAAGTGCCGAAAATACGTCAAATCAACGTGTTTTCGGTACTTTTTACAGGTCGAGGAGTTTTATATTTTTTGATAAAATTTGATATTTTTTTATATAATGTCAGTCAAAAATATACTTTTCCCCTCCTATACGGCGGCGGAGAGGCTGTCGATCAGGTTCAGGACGTTTCTGACTTTTTTTCTCTTTTCTTTCTTTTTCTCTTTTTTTATGTATCGTTTATAGCCTTTTGTTCCTTTCTTGGGCGGCTTTTTGGCTTTCTTTGGACGCAGGGGATTTTTTCGTCTGTAGGCGTCGTGGCGGGCTATGTAGTCCATATAACCCATAAGAGTCTTGCTTGAAAAATGCTGATTATGGTAGCCGGGGACCGAGTCGTTATAATGCTCGTTATATAAATTTTCATGATGCAGCTCGCTCCCGTTTCTTTTCGCGGAAACAATGACAACCCATTTGCTTCCGTCGGAGTGGATATGCATATTTCCATCGCAGATGAAATACATCAATCCGTTTTCGCGGCAGAATTTTTGAAGCTCGGCCTTTTCGGCCCTGAGCTTTTTCATGATCGGTGAGCAGCACGAGCACATTCTGTAACCGCCGCTGCGAATTTCATTATTGGTATTGAATCTCTCCAAATTCTCGGGCTTGATCTTGTTGATATGGCCGCAGCCCTCGCAATGAACAATGTTGCCTCTTGATTTTTTGCTGTAATAAAACATATGCGCACCCCGCTTTCTTTTGTATAAATACATTATATAATTATTACTGTACAAAAAAACGGACTGCGCATAATTATTTAGTCATAATTGCTTTTCGCTTTTGCCGCAAGCTCATACAAATCGTCAATAACGTTTTGCGGCGAAATTATTTTAGCTTTGTCGCCAAAGCTCATTATCCATGACAGAAATTGCGGGCTGACCGCCACCTTGACGCGGCAGATGAAATGCCTGTCATCCTCTTTCATAATGGGAACGTCGATCCCGAACCTGTCGTAAACAACGCCCGCGAGGTCATTGTCGAACCGAATTGAAACATTGGTCTCATCTCCGCTGTACATCCGGAACATAGTTTTGACGTAAGCGGATATGTCAAACGGCTCAGGCGAAAGCTCGCGGCTTTCATCGGTGATCTCAACACCCTCCATTTTGTCTACGCGGTAATGAGTGTATTTGTTGTATTTTTTCTTGTATGTGATCAAATAGTAATTCTCGTCGTCCCAAGTGAGCGAGACCGGAGACTCGGTGTATTTGTCGCCGTTTTTGCGATAGACTTTCTTCTTGTCAAGATCAAGGTCGAAATACCGGAACGTGATACGCCTGTCAAGAGCGATCGCGTCGTGAATTTTATCAACGTTGTAATAAATCAGCTCGTTCAGCGTCTTAACGCGGTTGGTGACAAAAACCTGCCTGTGCAGCTTTTTCGCGTTCTCTCGGCTTGTGAGCTTCTCAATTTTTGAGATAAGCTCCATGCTTTTTTTGCGCGTGATAAATTTTGACGACTGAACGCTGTCCACAAGCAGCTTGAGCTCGGGCAGCTCAAAGTCGCGGCTTGCGATAAAATAATCGGTTGTGCGCGATTTTCTCGAGCATATGTCAAGCCCGAACAGCCGCAGATATTCAAGGTCGTCATAAATACTTTTCCGCTCAGCCGAAATGCCGAGCTTATCAAGCTCGGCAATCATTTCCGGCACGGTTATCGTGTGCTCCTCGTCTGTGTTCTCAAGCAGAATTTTCGCCAAATACATGAGTTTCAGTTTTTGGTTTGATCGCTTCATATCATACCTCCAGATTTATAATTCCGTTCTCGTTCCTGCTCATAACTATGTTCATAAAAGTCTCTTTGCTTATTGCCGCGAAATATCCGCAATACTCGTCACCGCAGTTCTTTGTTATAAAATCCAGCGTTTCCCTGAGCTGAAGCATAACTGCGAACTCATGCTTGCAGTTATAGCTGCAAAAGCACGAGCAGGTGAGATTGCTGATTTGGCCGTCGTAATAGTCAAAGGCGACCTCATACGGCTCTGTGCCCTCAACAACGGCTAATCCGCTCGTGCCGTCGAGGCTTAAGTAGCTTACCTTGTTTTCCAAGTAATAGTTGCGGCCTCTTTCGGCTATCTCGGGCGCAATATTCATTTGGCTCAAATCGTCGAGCGGGAAGCCTTCGCCATCATCGCTGCCGACAGCGTAATCCTCATCATCCTCCGGAGGCTTGAACCACGCAAGTGCCTTATCAAACGGAACAGCGTTCTCGTCAAAGGTGATAACATGCGATCCCGCAATGTGGAAACGTCCGCTGACGCTTGTGTCCGCGACCGCGATCACGCGCTTGTAATCTGAAAGCTTGATTTTAAACGAGTAATTCACGTCAACAACTCTTCCTCTTTTACCCTCAAGCTTGCCGTCAACATAAACCAGATCGCCGGGCTTTAAGTCAAATTTGTCGTTGTAATAAGCAAGAGTCATACCTCTCGACGGAAAATAAATCCGAACGACCGACTTCCTCGGCGCATTCTTATCGGTATAAATCGGAGACGCGGCATCAAGCGCAGAGCCGTCCTTGATTTTTGTGTTAAAGCCAATAGGAAACTTTTTCATAAGATTACCTCCCAATGCAAATTTGTTTTTCTTTATGTTTATTTTAACAAACACAGTGGGAGTTAAAAAGGACAGTGCCAATCTTACATGCTGATCGTTTCCGTCATATCTGTATGTGCATATTATACCGATTTTTACCGATTTTGTCAATCTGTTAAACATATTGCTTAAGATATTATTGAGAAAAATCAATTGTATTAATACAGTATATACATGTTCTCTTGAAGTCTTGTTTTGAAACGGAGACCGCTTATGGGTTCGGGTCCTATAAGCGGTCTCCACGGCAGTGTTGTTCAATGCCTTGAGTATTTTGTTTTGTGCGCTATGCTTTTTTGCGGCTGCTTTTCTGAAAATACAATTTTGTTATTTTATGTCGGCGGCATTGTCAAAAAAGCCGAGGGTAACAAGAGCGTTTATCGCTCTGCTTATGTAGTTCTCATTGATGAGCGGCCATGAGAATCCCAGTTTGTACAGCGCCTTTACGGTAAAGCTGTTAACGCTTTCGATCATTCTGTGTTCCGCGTCGTTTGCTCTGTACGATATGAGGGATGAAACCTCCATGCTTTTTTCGTCGCTTGACAATATCTCATTAAACCGCTTTTCGAATTCCTCGTCCGATACATTTTTTATAAATATGCCGTTTTCGCGCATGCCCTCAATAACGTTATCCATGTGGACAAAATGTGAGTTATACGCATGGAACATCGTAAATTGCGAAGGCGTACCCGCGAGTTTCAATACGGCCGCTGCTGTTGAATCTATCGGTGAAAACTCAACTTCCCTATCGAGCTCCGATATCGGGAAACAACCGAGCGCCGCATAGGCGCGCAGTGTGTTCATAAAGTTGTTGGTTCGGAAATTGGCCTGGAATTCGCCGTCCTTTTCGCGGCTCATCAAATTGCCGACGCGTATCACCTTGCCTCTGAGGCCTTTGTCCCTGACCGCGGTAAGCACCGCCTTTTCGGCCCTGTGCTTGGTGTTTACATACTTGTTGTCAAGGTTCTGCCCGAATTCCAGCATGCTTTCCGAAAGCTTTACATACTCTGAAATACTGCCGTTTATGCTTTCGCCGCCCACGCTGACGGTCGATATCTGAACGAGGTTTTTTTCAAGCTCAAGACAGGCCGATATGAGATTTTCGACGCCCTCAACATTGACCTTTTCGAGTATATCGCTGTTTGTGAAATGCTTTACGCACGCGGCGCAGTTTATCACGGTGTCAAAATCATATCCGCGCAGCTTGTCCGTGAGATTTTCCGATGTAATGTCGCTGTCTATAACGGTGATGCCGCTTTCGAACAGCTCGTCATAGGTGTCGTCGAAATAGAACATCAGCATCATTTTAACGCGTTCCTCGGCTGTAAGCTTGCCGTTGTTTCGCGCGAGGCAGAATATTTTTTTTGCGCCGCTGTCGATGAGCTGTTTAAGCACATGCGCGCCCAAAAAGCCCGTGGCGCCCGTTACCAGAATGTTTCCTATGTCCGTGTAATTAATTTCACCCACATGCTGCGCCGTGTTGTATTTCAGAACGTCATAAAGCGGTTCTTGTTCCTCGCTTGTATTTATTTCGGCCGCGGTTTTTGTTTCCGCCAAAGGCGTTTCCGAAGCGTTCACAAGCGCCGCCAGTTTTTCGGGCGTTGTGTTGTCGAAAATATCTTTATATACAACGGGAATATTCTGCGTCATGCAGCGCACGGCTATCTTTGTTGCCAGCAGCGATGTGCCTCCGAGCTCAAAGAAATCGTCGTCGGCGTGTACTGCGTCAAGACCGAGCACGTCGGCAAACATATCGCAGAACAGCTGTTCTGTATCGTTTGCGGCTTTTCTTCCGTCCGATCTTTTCCGAGCCGTCTGCGGTTCGGGCAGCGCCTTTTTATCTATTTTGCCGTTTGCCGTTGAGGGCAGTTCGTCAAGGCGGTTAAACGACGCGGGGATCATATAGTCCGTAAGTGTTTTTTTCATTTCAGCTTTCAGGTATTCAACGTCGGGATCTCCCTAGGCGGTATAGTATGCGCATATTCCGTCCTCTTGACCGACCTTTCTGATCACAGCGACTGCCGAGCGTATTCCATCTATGCTTGTCAGACACTTTTCGATCTCGCCAAGCTCGATTCTCAGCCCGCGGAGCTTGACCTGATTATCCGTTCTGCCAAGGATCACAACGTCTCCGTCCTTTGTGTGACGTGCGTAATCTCCGGAGCGGTAGAAGCGTTCGCCATCGTATTCGATAAAAGCCTTTTCAGTCTGTTCGGGAAGGTTGTTATAGCCTAAAGCGACTCCCAATCCGCCTATAAGCAGCTCTCCGACAACGCCCGGCGGCAGTTTGTTTCCGTCCATATCCACAATGTACTCACGGCAGTTCAGCAGTGGTCTGCCGACGGATATTTCATCGGCATTTGTGAGGTCCTTTGCGTTGGACGCCACGGTGATCTCCGTTGGCCCGTAGGCGTTTATAAGTCGAGCGTTCGTCTTTTCGCGCAATACGTCCAGCAGCTTATCCGAATATTTTTCGCCGCCCGATAAAATCACCTTGCAGTTTTTCATTGCGTCAGCGAATTCGTCAAGCTCCATATATACGAGAAGTCTTGACGGAGTGGCGATAAACGCGTCAACATTGTTTTCCTTGAAAAAAGTTGCGAGCGACATAGGATCGTTTATCTGCCCGTCGTCCGCGAAAGCGAGCGTAAGACCGTTGCAGAGCGCGACAGCCGTTTCCTGCAGCGACATATCAAAGGATACCGTTGTGATTGCGCCGTAGCATTTGCAGCACTCGGTTATGCAGCGAACCTGAATATTGCGCTCGTCGTCGGTAACATAGCCCGCGATAGCGATGT
Source organism: uncultured Monoglobus sp. (assembly GCA_947624775.1). Taxonomy (GTDB): domain Bacteria; phylum Bacillota; class Clostridia; order Monoglobales; family Monoglobaceae; genus Monoglobus. Next base: position 5,598 of record CANQLT010000094.1, on the reverse strand, counting down.
GCCTGAGCATAACGCCCTTAGGCTTTCCAGTGGAACCGGATGTGTAAATAAGATAAGCCAAATCATCGGGTGAAATCGCGACATCAGGCTTTTTATCATTTCCCTCCGCCTCAAGTTCCGCTATATCAACCGTGTTTTTGTATGTGCTGAGCAAATCGCCGAAGGTTATCACAAGCTCCGCACCGCTGTCCTCTATAATACTTTCGATTCTTTCCCGCGGATATTCGGGACAGGTCGGTATAAACGCGCCTCCCGCCTTTAATATTCCGAGCATTGCTGCGAGGAATTTTGAGGTTCTGTCCAAAAGTATAACCACGCGGCTGCCGTTTTTAACTCCGCGCTCGATAAGGGCGTTCGCGATCATATTCGCGCGCTTGTCGGTTTCGGCGTAAGTGAATTTGCCGTCGCAGGCGATGATCGCCGTCCGGTCGGGGTGACGCCTTGCCTGATATTCGAATTTTTCGTGCAGAAGCTTTATTTCCGGCTCCGCGAAGCCCGTGAATGAGAAGTCGGCAATCTGTTTCTCGCCATCCTTGTCGAGCATAGATAATTGACGCGCCTTGCCGTCGGGATTTTCGATGATTTTTTCCGCGACTGTTTTGATCGCGTTTGCGAATGTGCCCATAAGTTCACGGCTGTAAACCGCGTCGTTGTATTGTACGTTTACGCACTCTTTGCCGTCGGTTTTTTCGATGAACACGCCCGTGTCGAATTTTACGCGCTCCTCGCCGATAAGCTCCCGTTCGATCGATCTGCCGTCTATGCAAAGTTCGTCCACAACGCCGAGCTGGTACGCGTACATAATATGCGGCGCGTAGTTAAATTTGCGGCATACGTCGGCATACGGGTACGCCTCGTTCGCCACCGCGTTTATAAGCAGATCCTTCGCGCGCTCCACAAGCTCCGCCGCCGTTATATCGTCAATTTCAAGTCCTATCGGCAGCGTTTTTACAAACATGCCGAGGCAGTTTGTGAGCTTCATATCCGAGCGTCCGCTGCTTATCGTGTTGATATACGCGCCGCGGCTGTTGGTAAATCTCGACACGACGTAAAGCGTCGCCGCGAGGAACAGATGCGCGGGAGTGGCGCCGATACTGCCGCAGAATTCAGTGACGCGCTCCATATCGATCGGGGCGGAAACCGTCGCGGAGGAGCCGTCTTCGGCAAGCCCGCCGTTATCCGGCGTGATTTTAGCTGCGCTCTCGCAATGTGCGAGCATATCGGAAATGTATTTTTCCGACGCTTTGAACTCATCGCCGCCTATGAACTCTTTGTCGTCTTTTACATAATCGAAGTAATCGTATGTTTCGCTCTGTATTTCGCCGCCCTCGAAAACCGTTTTTACCGATTTCAGGAACAGGTCGAACGACGCGCCGTCAAAGATAATATGGTGGAAATCGGCAAGAAAATGAACAGCCGCTTCCGTTTGGATCACCTCGATCCTGAACAGGCGCGAATCCATAAGCTCAAACGGCTTTACAAATTCCGCGCGGTACTTTTGCAGCTCATCCTCGCTCATGTTCTTTACGGGAACCGTATATCCGTCCGCGTCCATGCGCCGCTGAACAATATCGTCGTCTTTGACCGTGAGCCGCGTGAAGATATACGGATGTGCCGCAAGCACGGCGTCTACCGCGCCCGCGAGCTTTTCCGCGCCGAAATCGGCGGGGAACCTGAGCATGAACGGGATATTGTAGAACGTGTCGCCCGGACGCTTCATGCACTCCGAATACACTCCGTACTGCGTGTACGAAAGCGGCACGAACTCCGACTTTTCCGTTTCTGTTTCCGTCCGCGTCTCGGCGGGCGTATCCTTCGCGGCAAGCAGATATCTTACAATATCGTCCTCTATCGACATCACCGTGCAGCCGCTCATAAGATTTTTTATGTCCGCGTCAAAGCCGAACTCCTTGTTAAGCTCGACCGCCAGCTTTATAACAGAGAGCGACGTCATGCCGCAGCGCATAATATCGGCCGAAACGTCGATCTCGTCCGTTCCGATTATGCCCTTTATTATTTCAAGTATTTTTGTTTCAAGCGCTGTAAGCGAGCGCTCGGTTTTTACCGTCGGCTCCGCTGAGGCGAAATCAATTTCCGGCAGACTTCTCTTGTCAACCTTACCGTTTACCGTGAGCGGTATCGCGTCGATCTGCATGATCGCCTCAGGCACCATATACGGCGGCTTTCTTTCCGCGATAAATTCCTTAAGAGCCGCTGTGTCAATTTCGCCGTCCGATACGATATACGCGGCGATATACTTTCCGCCCGACGCCTTATCCTTCGCCACAACAGTCGCGTCCTTGATTCCCTCAAAATCGAGTATTGCGGACTCGACCTCGGTAAGCTCGATTCGGTAGCCGCGTATTTTAACCATGCCGTCGCGGCGTCCCACATACGACAGATTGCCGTCGTTCATGAATTTTACTATATCGCCCGTATGATAAAGCACGTCGCGGTATTTGCCGCTTTCAAACGGGTTTTTAACATATACCTTTTCCGTCTGCTCCGGACGGTTTAAATATCCCTCGGACACGAGCGGTCCCGCGACGCACAGCTCGCCCACCGCGCCGAACGGCAGCATACGGAGCTGTTTGTCAACGATATAGAGGCGCGCGTTGTCGACGCCTGTGCCGACGGGAACAGGGTCGTAATATTTATCCATCAGAAACGCCGTTATCAATATAGTGCACTCCGTCGGGCCGTAGCTGTTAAACTGTTTAACACCGGTTCTCGGTTCGAAAGGCACAAGCTTTTCGCCGCCTATGTCCACAACCTTGAGAGCAATATCGTCGATCGAGGTCAAAAACGCTCTGGCGACCTGCGTTGTCAAGGAAATATGTGTAATATTGTTTTGCGCGCAGTATTCGTTGATCCACATCAAATCGAGCCTGCGCTCCTCGGGGATTATATACTCCGTTGCGCCCGCGCTCAAAAACGGGTAAATGTCCAGCATATGCACGTCAAAGCTGTAGCTCGCGTGCGCCGCCGTCGAGCTTTTGTCCGTAATATCGTAAATTCTTCGGAACCAATGAATAAAATTGGTAAGGTTATGATGCGTCAGCATACAGCCTTTCGGCGTGCCCGTCGAACCGGAGGTATAAAGAAGAACAAACAAATCATCCGGACCGGGCGAGGGGAGTGGTGTGCCGTCGTCGCTGAGAGCCGGAATATCCTCCGTTTTTAATATATCTCCTTCAAAATCGGGTATGAGCGAAAGCAGCTTGCCGTCCGCGATAAGCATTTTAGCCCCCGCGTCCTTCGTCATAAACCGCAGTCTCTCCGGCGGATGCGTCGGGTCGAGCGGCTCATAGGCTGCGCCCGATTTGAGTATGCCTATCGAGCAGATCGTCATATATTCGCTGCGCTCGACCATTGACGCTATAACGTCGCCCCTGCCCAAGCCTTTTGATCGGATATACCGCGCGATATTGTCTGTTATTTTGTCAAGCTCCTTGTACGTATAGCAATTTTCCTTGAATACAAGCGCCGTATTATCGGGCGTTTTCTTTGCCTGCTCGCGAAACATATCCACAAATCCGACGCTCAGATCAACATCGGTTATCAGCGCGTCGTTTAAAGCGCGTATTTTGTTTACGCTGCGCTCGTCAGCGAGGCGCAGCTGTGAAAGCTCGGATTTTTTGAGCATTTCCGAAATTATAAGAATGACCGTATCCGCAAACGAGCGTATTGTTTCGTACTCGTACAAATCGGTGCGGTATTCAAAATCCATTTCAAACGTGCCGCCGTACTTGAATACCATAACAGATAAGGGCGATTGCGCGCTGTAAGACGGAATCCGCTCCATTTCAACGGTGCTTTCGCCGAGCGTGAATGTGTTGAACGAATCCGACTGATACGCGAAAAATATACCCGTATTTATCCCGTATTCGCCCGCGAGCTTGACAAACGGATAGTTGCCGATCTTTATCGCGTCGCGCTGCGCGGAGCGGACGTCCGCAAGATAATCGCCTACCTTAGCGGTCTCGTCGATCTTTATATAAAGCGGCAGAGTGCGGATCATCATGCCGACAGTATTTCTCATGCGCAGATCGGGTCTGCCGTGATTGACGGTGCATATTACCGCTTCCTCTTGTGCTGTGAACTTCGCCGCCGCGTATGCGACAGCGCCGAGGAAAAGCGTATTTTCGGTTATTCCGTTTTCCTTTATGAATTTGTCCACCTTTTCGACCGATATATCAGCCGGCAGTATCCGCCTGAATTCACGACAGGGCTTGTCCGCGGCAGAGTCGTCCTCGTTCATGTCAGTGACGAGCATTGAATTTGTTTCCAGCCCCGCGAATATGTTATCATAATATTTATGCGCTTCTTCATACGCCGAGGTACCCGCGAATTTTTTCTCATATACCGATAGCCCGAACTGACCTATTTCCTCCGGCTCTATCTCTCTGCCCGAATAAAGCGCCGAGATATCGCTGCACATAACGGAAAACGATGTGCCGTCAACCGCGATATGGTGGTAGTCCGTCAGGAAGCACATTTTCGTTTCCGTTTCGATAATTTCAAAGCGGAACAAATAATCGCGCTCCAAATCAAACGGCTTCACAAAGTCGTTTTTCAGCTTTTCAAGCTCGCTATCCAAAGCGTTTATCACCGGAATATCAACCTTAACCTTGCGCGGCTTCATAACCGGCTCCCCGCTTGAGGCGTCAATATAATAGTGCAGTCCCTCATGGTTTTTAATCGCCCTTTCAACAGCGGATTTTAGAGCGCCGATGTCAACGGCCCCCTTATCAAACGTATAGCAGAGGGGCGAGTTATACATCAGGCCGCCGGGGTTTTTAATACATGCCAAATATACGCCCATCTGGCTAGGCGTGAGCGGGTATTCCTTCATGTTCCGCGCTTCAGCGGCCGATTCGGCTATTAAATCTTTTTCGATTTTCATGGTTTCACCTTCTTATATTATTTCTTTAATTTGATTCATACCTAACACAACGGAGTGCTCAAAGCTTTTATATTTGCCGACGAATTTGCTTTCGTCAATTTCGGCCCCGTTGTTGCAGAGCATTATGACATACGAACCGTCCTCATGCCCGATCCGTATATCGTTTTCGGCGCTTTTGTCGTTGCCGCTTACAAACGCAAGCAGCTCCGACACGGCTTCGGCAACTTTGTTTCTGTCCGCGAACTTTTCCGCGACAGCCGACTTTATCTCCGATACATCAGTGTCGGATCTTACGGAGAACGAGAGCAGCTCGTCCGCCTTGTCAAGCAGGAACATATCCTTGTATCTGCCGTTTGATTTTGCTATTGTTATGATGATCATAGTCGCTATCACGATCCATGTCCCGTACTGAGCCGCGCAGGACGTTATCCATAAACCGGTTATGCCGAATAGGCGTTCGAGTATATACGCAAACGGTATGGTAAGTACGACCCCGTTGACAATAGAAACCGTGAGCGACATAGCATTGCGCTGTGTTGCAGTAAAATAATACATGAATAAAAAAGACATCGCTGTTCCGATAAATGACAGCGCGCTTATGCGGAGCGCCGGGATGATCACCGCCATTTCCGCCGGAGTTTTGTCTCCGAAAAGCCGCGCGACCGACGCAGGGACGCCGCGCCATCATCATG
>CANQLT010000093.1 GCA_947624775.1 uncultured Monoglobus sp. | reverse complement strand
GTATTTCGTTTGCACAAATAAACGAGGCCACAAATCATTAACATAAGCGGACATGACGCGACAGCGGTGGAAGGGGCTAACTTTGCCTCCTCCCGGAAGGAGACCGCTGTTTTTTTGTCTTACAGCAATTTTTGGCCGATATTGAATACGCTTTGTCTCGAAATTTTGCTTAATAAATGTTATTATAATAATATAATTGCAAAAATTTATTATCAAAATGCAAAATATTATTATAATTTATTGCCTTTTGTATGTATCAAAAGGCGCGAAAGGAGCAAAAACAATGAGAAAAAGCAGAACAATGTCTTTGATTCTGGTGATCGCTATGATCATGACAATGTTTGTCTCAATGCCGGTGTTTGCGGCGAAAGGCGACAACGTCGCGTTATTTTCAAATTTCAAGGCAGCATGGGCAGGAACGGGTAACAATCAGTTCTTCGGGGTCAAAGCCGATATGCTCGACGGCAGTTCAAGCGGGGCGATAGCTTACGCGGGAACGGCGACTCTCCCGGAGTTTGTCGATATTTCGGTTGAGTGGGCGCTGATAAACACTTATACTGCCGATGTTATGGTTTACGCTATGCCGCTTAAGGGTACTGCGGCTGAGACAGACACGTATTATACCCAAAATCTTAATGACCAAAAAATAAGTGGCGAAAATGCGCCCGACCTTGAAAATGAGGGCATCTTGATCGCGGAGCTTAAGGATTATTCGGGCCCGACCGCAAGTTGGGACTTTGCCGAAATGCAGCTTAAAACTCTGGCTTCCGCGCAGGGCGAAAAGGCGCTCTTTATTAAAACTGCGGAGACCGGCGCGGACGGAAATGACCTGACCGGCAACTTTAAGAATCTTGTTATCAAAGAGGGCGACGAGAATTCGATAAAAACGGATGATCCAAATCAGCCGACAAGCACTCCGAAACCGACTGTCCGTCCCGGATATGGCTATACCGAGGAACGATCGGACGGATTGTATCTCTATATGGGCAGTGATTCGATTACGGGCAACGGAAGCGTTGTTTTGAGCAACGCGGTTTCAAACAATAACGGTTCGAATTTTAAGGATCTTGACGAAAATTATGTGGCGCAAAGCGATAATCTGAGGGGAAGCGCTACTATCACATATCCGAATGTTGATCTTGGCGGCAAGTATAATAAGGCCGCGGTATACGCTGCAACCAAAGGCGGAGAAAACAGCACTTCGGCGCTCATCAAGGTAGGCGGCACGGCTGTGACCGACAGCATTGTGATCAAGAATGAAGATTGGAACGCGTACAGCGAAAACATCGCCGATTTGACAAACAAAACCGCCTCCGGCGCGGTAACGCTTGAGATAACCACCTCGGCAACATATGCGGGCAATTATGTGTACATAAGATTCTATAACGACGGAACCGAGCCGGCCGACACACCTGAGCCCGAAGAGACGGAGGAGCCGTCAGCGCCTCCGGCAACAATTGAGCCTTCGGCGCCCGCCGAAACAGCGGAACCGAGCGGCGCTCCCGTTCCCTCGGAAACTACCGAGCCGACAGCGTCGTCTGCTCCGGCTATAACAGCCGAGCCCACGAAAGCTCCGGCCGTGGAGCCGAAGATTTTGACGGTCGACCCCTCGGCAGATGAGACCGAAACCAATTTTAAAACCATAAGCGCGGCGGTCGCGGCGGCGAAAAAGCTCGATCCCCAAAGCGAGGCCGAAAGGGTAACGATAAACGTGACCCCCGGCGACTATGAGGAGCAGGTCATTATCGACGGCGCGAAGTTTATCACGCTTAGGCAGACCCCGGGCACATCGGGAAAAGTCGATCTGCATTGGTACTATTGCACGGGTTATTCAGCAGCCAACTGCGATTTGAGCGGCTCGTACAACCCGAATATCGACTGGTACACAAACCCGCCGAAAGATGAGGCGGGCAAGACATATCATGTGGGCGATGTGGTTCCGAGAGGAACAAAACTCACATACAGAGATGCAGCGGGCACCGAGCATACCGACACTGTGAACGGAGATATTAATCTGGGCAACACCGGCGGCCTTGCCAACATGGCTCCGCTGATCATTAGAGGCGGCGCGGAAAATATCACCGTCAAGGACTTCAATATTGTAAACAGTGTTCCGGTTATGGTTACACAGGGCGAAAAGGATGCGCATCTCACGCCGAACATAGACGCGGCTACCGGAAAAGCGGCTCTGCCCTACAGAGAAAAGCTCGCGATCTGCGATGAAAGCACGCCCGAGTCAAAGCCGAATGATTTATTAAATTCCGACGGAACAGTCAACCTTACAAAGTACGCCGCGGCAACGCGCGAGCTGACCGCGGGCGAAAGCGCTTGGCTGGCGAGATCATCGGGATTCAACGAGAGAGGCCATGCCATTTCTGTGTATAATGGCGACAAGATAATATTCGAAAACGTCCGTGCAAGAGGCAATCAGGACTCGGTCTATGTCGGAGAGGAAAGAATTTACTTTAAGAACTGCGACCTGATTGGAGGAACCGACTATATTTACGCGGGCGCGACAGCTGTTTTTGACGGCTGCAAGCTGGGCGCCGAGGGAATGTCCGACAAGGATTACGGCGCAACGATCACGGCGGCTAATCATGATATGAACAAGAAGTACGGCTACTTGTTTTACAACTGTGAGTTCTACAATGTGCGCGACAATATAACCGACTCTCTCTATGGCAGACCTTGGGGTCAGGGAGCCCAGATAACCTTCCGAAACACCAAGATAGATGACAATAAATCGACCGGTCTCAGCGCAGCCGGTATCGGCGCCGCGGGCTGGAGAGACATGAGCGGCGGCAAGAAGGAGCTGGCGCGGTTCTTTGAAAACGGCACGTATAACGCGAGCGGCAAGGAGATCGACCTCAGCGGACGCGTAAAGAACGCGGCTGTTGCTGAAGGCGGTCAAGGTATGGGAACAGTTCTCGATGACTGGCAGATACTTGAGTTTAACCCCAGAAATTATTTCTCGGCCGAGAACGGAAGCTGGGCGGAGGATGGCCGCGGAGGCTGGACCGATGATTGGGACCCCATGAACTTTGGCGAGCAGATCAAGGATATTGATACGGCAATCGAGAGCTCGTCCGTCACCATTCCCGAAGGCGAAGAGACGGAAATAACTCTTCCGACGCCTCCCGCGGGAGTTGAGTTTAAGTGGGAATCGGCCTCGCCCAACGCCGTTGTATCGGAAGACGGAAATAAGCTTACGGTCATTCGTCCAGCGGCGGGTATGCCTGCGATAACAAGCGAGGTCACGCTGTACGCGAGAAAAACCGGCACCACAATAGGCGACAAGAAATCGGTGCCCGTCACGATAAATCCCACCTCAAACACGACGGATGTGTTTGATATTCCCGTTACCGTCAGCGCGAGCGCGGCGCTTGACGATGACTGCACTTATACCGTGACGGTCACAAAGAACGGCGCTTTGATCAAGTCGCAGGATATTGTGATGACGGCGGGACAGAAGACAGCCGAAGGCACGCTTGAGAATATTCCCGCGAGCGCGGACGGTATTGATTATGATATAACAGTTGTCTCGTCAAGCATTGATATGACTATAACAGAGCCCGCGGACGGCAAAAGCGCCGTTAAGGGTATAACAGGACAGCCTTTCGCGCTTAATGTTAAAGCCGAAAAGCAGGTCGATGAGACGATAAGCACAAATATTTCCTACGCCAATACAGACGGAAACAAGACGTATGATTTGATCCAATTGGCGATTGACGGCGGCGCCGATGAGGATATTTTGAAAAGCGATGTGATCACCGTCACATACACGCTTGACGTCACGCCCGAAACGACAGGAAACGGCTTTATCGAGCTCAGAGGCGAAGGAACCGACATTACGTCAAGATTCTTATATTCAAAGCTCGGACATTGGAACCAGCTTGACACGATCGACTCGGGAGCAAGCGGTTTCAGCGGCTCAAGCAACACTCCGAATCAATGGCTCAACGCCTGCGGAAAGTTTGCAAAGGGCGTTCCCTCAAAGGTCACGGCTTATATTAATTATAAGGACCAAACAATAACCTTGGAGGGCACGGGCTCAAACAATAAAACCGAATCATACAAATTTGCCGAATTCCCGACAAAATATGAAAAAGGCAAGCTTATGATGGTTATAACGCCCGGTCCGGAAGTGTTTAATATGCGCGACGTCTGGGTTACATACAAGAGAGTGCTGGCCGACGGCGAGACGGTCAAAGGCCCTCCGACAGCCACAACTCCCGAGCCGGAACCGACGCCGGATGCGGCGACGCAATACGGCACGATCACTGAAAACGCCGACGGCTCCGCGACGCTGAATTTCGGAGAAAATTCGATCACAACGTCAAACGGCGGAAAAATGATGACCGACGGAGATATTATCCGTCCGGACAGCGTTAAGGCAACATCGGATGACATAGCCGTATTCACGCTTCCCGAAATTGACCTTGCCGGAAAATACGCGAAGGCAGTTATAAATATGTCTAAAGAGACGGGCACGAACAACAATCCCAACAAGGTAAACGTGACCGTCAAAGTGGGCGAAACCGTTGTCGCCGAATTTAAAGATCTTGGAACATCGGGCTGGAATGATTATCAAGACTTTACTGTCGATCTTTCAAATAAAACGGCGAAAGGACAGGTAACTATTGAGATCACGGGCGCAGGAGCGGGCAAATATGTGGGCAACTTTAAGTATTTGAAACTGCTTGCTGACCCGAACGCTCCCACATCAAAACCTGACGAGACCCCCGCTCCGGAGGAAACCGAAGCTCCCGAACCCACACCGGGAACCGAGGCAACGCCTACACCCGGAGCAGAGGCAACACCAACGCCGGGAACCGAGGCAACGCCTACACCCGGAGCAGAGGCAACACCAACGCCGGGAACCGAGGCAACGCCCACGCCGGGAACCGAGACAACACCTACACCCGGAACCGAGGCAACGCCCACGCCGGGAACCGAGACAACGCCTACACCCGGAACCGAGGCAACGCCCACGCCCGGAACCGAGGCAACACCAACGCCGGGAACCGAGGCAACGCCCACGCCGGGAACCGAGACAACACCTACACCGGCACCTGCAAAAGAGGCGTATAACGCTGCTCTTCAGGTAATCGGCGGAACGGGAACGCTTTCGGGAGACGGCATTGTAAACAATGAAGTTAAGGCAGTCGATACTGACGTTGCCGAGACGGCACCTGAAGCAGCGGCAGAGTCTGCGAAGTGGATCGCGATCGATCATCTTGATGAATATAATGATCTGGTCAATCCCGAACCTGTCCAAATCGGCGGTCTCACAATGAGCTTTGTGCCCGACACGTATTATATCAATACGGACGCGGCTCCGGGTCTTGACCCGATCAACGGCGTTCAGGGCAGAGCCAATGTTTCCGTTCCGAATGAAGAAACCGCGCCGACAGTCGGTTCCGCGTTTAAGTTTACAGCGGCGCAGAAAGGCGAGGTAAAACTTGTAATTTGGTTCTACGGAGTAAAGAACGGCTCATACAGAGTGCTTAGATGCTTTGAAGGATCGATCATCGGTCAGCTTGTTGTAGACGTGCCCGGAGACGGAACCCAGAATTTCTATGAAAGCGATTTTGTTGTAGAGCCGGGTTATGATTATTACGCATATGTAGACGGCACAAGGATCGCTATTAATACAGCGGAATTTATACCCGAAAGCGAGACTGAGGCAACGCCCGAACCCACGGTCGAGCCGACTGCCGTGCCCACTGAAGAGCCCACGCCCGAGCCTACAAACAAACCGGCCGATAATAACGATTACAGAATAATCGAAGGTTCGACCGTAGCAGTCAACGTAACGCCCGAAGAAGGAAAATCGCAGATCACGATAACCGTAACAGGCGCGGATAACAGCGACATTCCTGTAAAAGACAATACGTTTGTAATGCCTTCGCAGGATGTAACGGTCAAGGTCGTATGCGAAGCGCCGACCGTTTCAACACCCGAACCCGGAACCGACGCTACTCCCACTCCGGGAACAGATGTTACACCCGAGCCCGGCGCAGACGCTACTCCCACCCCGGGAACTGACGTTACACCCGAACCCGGCACAGACGCTACTCCCACCCCGGGAACCGACGCAACACCCGAGCCCACAGTAACTCCCGAACCTCTCGACGATCAGAAGTTTGACGGCGCGGCTCCCAAGGATGTTGTAATCACACTTCCCGACACATCAGCGAACGTATCTCAGGTAACACTTAACGGCGCGGCCGTTCCCGCAAACAGCTACAAGGTTGAAAACGGCGTGATCACATTTACGCCCGAATTCCTCAGCGCGCTGCCCAACGGAACAAACACCGTTATAATCGAGGACGACAAGGGTAACACATACTCGGTTGACATTGAAGTAACCAACACATTTGAGGCCACGCCGGCACCCGAGCCGACGAACGAACCTACAACCGAGCCTCCGGCCGAGACTACATCCGAACCTTCGGGCGAGCCCACATCGGCTCCCATGCCTACGCGCAAACCCTCGTACGGCACAGGCGGCATGGGCACAAATTCCAACTTCTCAACAGGCGGAACAACTGCCACAGCAGAGCCTGCATCAACGGCGACAGCCGCTCCCGAGTCCGCTGCAACCGCGGCGCCCGACACAACTATCACAGGACCCGGAACTGCGACAGGCGAGGTACAGATGCCCTTCACTGACGTGGCGGCGACCGATTGGTATTATCCATACGTTCAGAATGTTTACTCAATGGGAATCATGAACGGCGAGAGTGAAACTCTGTTCGGACCCAATGACACTCTGACCCGCGGAATGCTTGTTACGATACTCGGCAGATTTGACAAGGCCGACACATCGGCGGTATCATCGTTTGCGGATGTTGACCCGAATGAATATTATGCTCCCTACATCGCGTGGGCAGCGGCTAACGGAATAGTTGACGGTATTGGAGACAACATGTTTGCACCTAACGATCCCGTAACGCGCGAGCAGGCGGCAAAGATCATCACCGGCTACTACACCTACAAGGGCCAAGGTCCCACAGGTGCATGGGCTATACAGCTCGAGTATACCGATCTCGGTCAAATTTCCGACTGGGCTGTTGAAGGCATAATGTACTGCACAATGAAGCAGGTTATGACCGGAAACGACACAGGCGCGTTTGAGCCGCAGTCACCCATAACCAGAGCCGAATTCGCCGCAGTTATGAGCAGGATTTAAACGTAGCAATTAGGGAGTAGCGAATGGACCTCCCTCTCAGTCTGCTGCGCAGACAGCATCAAGGAAGCTCTTGGTCAAAATTGCAAGCAATTTTGAAAGATAGCTTTGAACCCGCAAGCAAGCTTGCTGACGCTCCCCTCCTAAAGGAAGGGGAGCCTTTTTTTGCTTCCCCTGCGATAGTGGGGGAGGGGGACCGCGATAGCGGTGGAAGGGGAGCCTAGGGCTGTTATCAGTTTTTTTAATTTGACTTTAGCGCCTGTGTATATTATAATATAAACATAAATATTCGGTTTATTTTACAGAGAAAGGGGAATACATATGTCGGATTTATATGAAGGTATCGGCAAGCTGGGCTTTGGGCTTATGAGGTTGCCGATGATTGGCAAAAAGATCGACGTTGAGCAGACAAAGGCGATGGTTGACAAGTTCATGGAAGCGGGATTTAATTATTTCGATACCGCCTGGGCATACGGCGAGAGCGAGAGCGCGATACGAAAGGCGCTGGTCGATCGCTATCCCAGAGGGAGTTACAAGCTTGCGACCAAAATGGCGGCATGGATAAACTGCAAGACGCGCGAGGACGCGATCGCTCAGTTTGAGAATTCATTGAAGGTGACGGGCGCGGGATATTTTGATTTTTATTTGCTCCATAACCTGGGCGAGGGGCGCACCAGATTCTTTAATGATTTTAACATGTGGGACTTTGTTATGCAAAAGAAGGCCGAGGGTCTGATAAAGCATGTCGGCTTTTCGTTCCATTCGACCCCGCTGGAGCTTGAGGATATTTTGAGCAAGCATCCCGAGATGGAATTCGTGCAGCTCCAGATCAACTATGCCGACTGGGACAACTACGCGATACAGTCCCGCGGCTGCTACGAAGTCGCGAGGAAGCACAATATTCCGATCATAATCATGGAGCCGGTCAAGGGCGGCATGCTCGCGAACCCGCCCGAGTCCGTAAAAAATATCCTGAAAGAGGCGGAGCCAGATATGTCCTGCGCGTCGTGGGCGATACGCTTCGCGGCCGACCTTGACGGCGTTATAACCGTGCTGTCGGGCATGAGCAGCATTGAGCAGACCGAGGACAATCTGTCTTACATGAAGGGCTTTACAGGCCTGACCGACGCGCAGCGCGAAACGCTCGACAAGGCGCGCGGGGAAATGGCGAAAATTCCGATAATTCACTGCACGGTCTGCAACTACTGCGCCAAGGTCTGCCCCAAGAACATCGGCATATCGGGCACCTTTACCGCGATGAACATAATGACGCTCTACGGCGACAAGGCCGCCGCGCGGCACCAGCTGGGATGGCTGGTAAACGGCCACGGCTCGGCCGGAGCGGAGGAGTGCATAAAATGCGGAAGGTGCGAGGAGGCCTGCCCGCAGCACATAAATATCAGAGACGAACTCGAAAAAGTGACCGCCGCGCTGGCGTAAGCAGAAAAAAACGATCACCGCCGGAGAGCAGCCTCGGCGGTGATCTTACGCTTGGAACTTAGATTTCGGAAATATAATTTTTATCTCTGTGCCCTTGCCGGGCTCGCTTTTTAATCTTATCTCGGCACCGTGTATTTGCGCCGCGTGCTTTACTATCGATAGCCCGAGGCCTGTGCCGCCGGTCTCTTTGGAATGGCTTTTGTCCACGCGGTAGAACCGCTCGAACACGCGCTCGCGGTCAGCCTCGGGAATGCCGATACCGTTGTCCCTGACCGACACAAACGGTCTGCCGCTCTCGCCGCCGACCGTGATTTTTACGTATCCGCCGTCGCGGTTGTATCTCACGGCGTTGTCGCAGAGGTTGTATATCATCTCGTGCAGCAGTCCGCGGCTGCCGCGAACGGTTTGTCCGTTTCCCGACACGGATATGCTTATGCCGCGCTTTTCCGCTTTAAATTCAAGGCTTTCGGCGGCCTCGCGCGCGATCTCCAAAAGGTCCGCGTCTGTCATCTCTATGTTTCCGCCGCCCTCGTCAAGTCCCGACAGGCTGATTATGTCGTCTATCAGCGCCAGCAGGCGTTTTGACTCGGAATTAATGCGCTCCAGAAATCCGTTCACGTCTTTCGGGTCAACTATGCCCTCTTTTAAAATTTCGCTGCACCCCATAATGGTAGTCAGCGGCGTTTTTAGCTCGTGGGAAACATTGGCCGAAAATTCGCGGCGCATCTTTTCGGCCTCCCTCGCCTCGTTGATTTGAGTGAGCATCCTTTTGTTCTGCTCGTCGACCCGCTCAAGCAGCGGGTCCAGCTCCTCGTATGCCTCGTATTCGAGGGGGTTGTCAAGGTCGAGGTCGTTTATCGGTTTTATTATCGAGCGGGTCAGCGCGCCCGCCGCGGCCATCGCCAGCCCGATAAGCAGCAGCACCGCCAGCAGTATTCCGGGCGCCGCGCCGAACACCGCACCAAACATGCTCGAGGTCTCGCGGGAGACGCGGATAACTCCGCCGTCACTCAGGCGCAGCGCGTAGTAATAATTTTTCTTGCCAAAGGTTTTTGACACGCGCGTGCTCTCGCCCTCGCCGCTCTCAAACGCCTGTTTGATCTCGGGGCGGCTTGAGTGATTTTCCGCCGCCTCGCCGTCCGCGCGGCTGTCAAAAACAACCGAGCCGTCGGCTGCGATCATCGTCACGCGCCCGTCGGGAACAGCAGATTTTAATTCCGAGACCCCGACGGTATCGGCGAGCTCGGCCAGATATCGCGTCTCGGATTTGATCTCGGATTTGATCTCGCGGGAAAATTCGGCGTAAAACAGAGCAGATGAAATGATCGCGGTTATCACAACGCCCGCTATCACAACGGCCGTGATCCCGAGAAATATTTTTGAGCTCAGTTTTGTTGAGCCGTTTTTAAAAATGTTTTTTGCCACTTGCCGTCAATCCTCGATTCTGTAGCCCACGCCGCGCACTGTTTTGATAATGCTTCCGCGATCGCCCAGCTTGCGGCGAAGGGTCCTGATGTGAACGTCGACCGTTCGGGTCTCGCCGTCAAAGTCATAGCCCCAAACGCGGTCGAGCAGCGTGTCTCGGGTCATGACCGAGCCGCGGTTCTTGAGCAGCAGACGCAAGACTTCAAATTCTTTTAAAGTCAGCTCGACCTCATTACCGCCCGAGGTCACGATATGTTTTTTCGCGTTGAGATGCACGCCGAAGGCGGAATATTCCTCGTCGGCTTTGCTTTCCGCCGCGCCTCCGCTGCGCCGCAGCACCGCCTTTATTCTCGATATGAGCTCCATGATCCCGAACGGCTTTGTCACATAGTCATCCGCGCCGCCGTCAAGGCCGCTCACCTTGTCGAATTCGGCATTTTTGGCTGTGAGAAGTATCACCGGAATATCGCGGGTGTCGGGAGCGGAGCGCAGCTTTTTTAAAATGCTCAGTCCGTCCTCGCCGGGCAGCATTATGTCGAGCAGTATAAGCTCGGGCCTGCCGCCGTTTTTGAGAGCTTCAAACAGCGGTTCACCGCTTTCAAAGCCTTTTGCCTCAAAGCCCGTGTTCCTGAGGCTGTACACAACAAGCTCGCGGATGCCTCCGTCGTCCTCAACGCAATAAATCATAATATTTTTTCTCCTGTCATTTTAAATTATTCGGGATTTACCGATGCTCGCCGGTTACGGAAAATTCTACCCATTCGGAGACATTTACCGCGTGGTCGCCTATGCGCTCAAGGTATTTCGCGGTCATCATCAAATCGAGAGCCGAGGCGGCCTTTTGCGGGTTCGCGCCTATATATTCCGCCAGCTCGGCGCAGGATTCCTTGAACCAACGGTCGATATCGTCGTCGCGCCGCATGACGTCTTTTGCGGCGTCGAGGTCACACTCAACGAACGCGTCCACGCTCTTGGTCACCATTTTCGAAACTCCGTCCGCCATTTTTTTGATGTGCTCATTGTCAAAGCTGTCGTCAAAATCCGCGTGCCGCACTATCTCGGCGATGTCCGCCGCCTGGTCGCCGATCCTCTCCATGTCGGTTATCATTTTGAGCGCCGAGGATACCGCGCGCAGGTCCGCCGCCACCGGCTGCTGCCGAAGCAGCAGCTTGAGGCAAAGGCTTTCAATGTCGCGCTCGGCTCGGTTTATCTCTTCCTCGATCGCGGCAACGCTTTTCGCCGCGTTTTTGTCGCGGCGGAGCAGCGCTTTCACCGCGTCCTCGATTGCGCTCTCGCACAGAGCGCCCATGTCGGTCATTTCTCTGTTCAGCTCGTCGAGCTGTTTGTTAAAATTATCTCTCATAGCACTATCCAAACCTTCCTGTAATATAATCTTCGGTCCTCTTGTCTTTCGGCATCGAGAATATTTGCTCGGTGCCGCCCTGCTCCACGACCTCTCCCAAAAGGAAGAACGCGGTCTTGTCCGAGATGCGGACGGCCTGCTGCATG
>CANQLT010000092.1 GCA_947624775.1 uncultured Monoglobus sp. | reverse complement strand
CAAAAAGTGTCTGGGCTTTTCGATACCGAAGAACTGAGCCGCCCACATTTGATGCTGACCGACATCGGTAACAAGATATGTATTCTCTCCTGTTTGGCGCTTTATCTCTTTTATTATTGTCTCAGGATTGAACTCGCTGTCGCTCTTGTATTTAACCGGATATTTTTGTTTCCAGCCCGCGATCTTGCTCATCCATTCGCTGTGCTTTTTCTTGTGCAGACGTTTGTTGAGCTCATCCAGCACCGCGCGCGCGTCGCCGATCAAATACGCGTCGGTGAGTATGTTTTTGTTGATCTCGGCTCTGTCAACGTCTATATGCACGATCTTGGCGCGCCTTGCAAACGTCGCGGGGTCGCATATAACTCTGTCAGAAAATCTTGAGCCTATGTTTATCAAAAGGTCGCAGTGCTTGACCGCGAGGGACGTTGTCTTTGAACCGTGCATGCCTATCATTCCGGTGAATGCGGGGTCGCTCGCCGGGAAAGCGCCGAGACCCATTGTGGCAAGTGTCACGGGCGCGTCGAGCGTTTTCTGGAACTTGTGCAGCTCCTTTGAGGCGCCCGATGCGATAATACCGCCGCCCGCCATAATCAAAGGACGCTCAGCCTTTTCTATCATCTCAATAACCTTGTCAAACGCGGCCGAATCGCTCTCTATCTTATAGTTGTCAACTCTTTCGGGAATCTCTTTTTTGTAATCCGCCTCACCTGCCGTCGCGTCCTTGGTGATATCAATAAGAACCGGACCCGGTCTGCCCGATGCGGCGATCTTAAACGCTCTTCTGAATGTGGGCGCGATCTCGTCAGCGCTCTTTATCAAAAAGTTATGCTTTGTGACGGGCATGGTGATTCCCACAATGTCAACTTCCTGAAAGCTATCCTTTCCGAGCAGATTATTCGCCACGTTGCATGTTATCGCGACCATAGGGATCGAGTCCATATAAGCCGTGGCAATTCCCGTTACAAGGTTTGTGGCTCCGGGGCCCGAGGTCGCCACGCAGACGCCGACTTTACCCGTGCTTCTGGCATATCCGTCAGCCGCGTGGGCCGCGCCCTGCTCGTGAGAGGTCAGAATATGTCTGATTTTTCCCGAATATTTATAAAAAGAATCATAGACGTTGAGTATGGCGCCTCCGGGATAGCCGAAGACAGTGTCAACGCCCTGTTCAAGCAAACATTCCAAAACGATGTCGGCACCGTTTTTAATCATATTATAACGCATCTCCTTTTCTCTTAAATACCATTTTACTATTATACAACAATGATTAAGTTCTTGTCAATATATCTCACGTTAAAAATGTGACAAAATTAGTTTATCCATAAATTATTTTTTGTGTATTTACAGATCATAAAAAATATGGTATTATTAGTGCAATCTGCGTTTTGAGCAGAAAGGAAGATTTTTATGAAAAAATTGCTTGAAATGTTTATCACCTTTGCGAAGGTCGGAGTGATGACTTTCGGCGGCGGATACGCCATGCTGCCGATTCTTGAGCGAGAGGTCGTGTCCTCAAAAAAATGGGCGACGAGCGAAGAGCTTTTAAACTATTTCGCCGTCGGACAATGCACGCCCGGAATAATCGCAGTCAACACCGCCACTTTTATCGGATATAAAAATAAAGGCATTCCCGGAGCGATAGCCGCCACCGCGGGTGTTATTTTTCCGTCGCTGATCATAATAATGCTTATTGCGTCGTTTTTGCAGAATTTCGCCGAGATCGAGTTTGTGCAGCACGCTTTCGCGGGCGTCCGCGCGGTCGTGGCCGCGCTTATCATTCAGGCGGTCGTCAAGTTTTTTAAATCCGGAGTTAAGGATATAACCGGTTTTGTTATATTTATTCTCGCCTTTGTTCTGGCGGGAATTCTCGGCATATCCTCGGTATACGTAGTAATCGGGGCGCTTATAGTCGGTCTGATAGCAGGCCGTCTCGGGAGGTGCAAAGAATGACATATCTGCTTTTGTTTTATGAATTCTTCAAAACCGGACTTTTCGCGGTAGGCGGCGGCCTCGCCACGCTGCCCTTTATCTATGACATGTCGGCCAGGTACCCCGAGTGGCTCTCTGTCAACGACATATCAAATATGATCGCGATTTCCGAATCAACTCCCGGCCCTATGGGCGTCAATATGGCGACATACACAGGATACACGGTCGGCGGAACCTTCGGTTCGGTTATAGCAACGTTTGGTCTTGTGCTTCCATCGCTGGTTATTATAGTAATTATAGCGAAATTTTTGCAAAAATTTCAGGAAAACAAGCTTGTGAAGCACGCGTTTTACGGCCTGCGCCCAGCTGTTGCGGGTCTGATTGCCGCCGCCGCACTTCAGGTCATGAAGGTTGCGATACTGACGCTTGACAAATTTTCGGAAACGCGCAGTATACTGAACCTTGCCGATCCCAAAGCGCTTATTATCTGCATAGTCACGCTGATATTGCTGTATCTGAAGCCACTGAAAAAAATCCACCCGATAGTGTATATCCTCTGCGGCGCGGTGATCGGCGTATTTATATATTAAAAAATCAGGGCTCCCGATCGGGAGCCCTAAAATTATGATTTTTAGTCCTTGGGAACAGTCGCCCAGTCCGCGTCGAATCTGGCTATGCCGATATCGGTCAGCGGGTGATTGAGCATCTGCATGATAACGCCGTAGGGAACGGTCGCGATGTCGCAGCCTACTCTCGCGGCGTCGATAACATGGATCGGGTTTCTGATAGAAGCGGCGATGATCTGCGTGTTGATCTCGGGATCGTTCGCGAATACGTCAACGATCTCCTCAATGAGGTTCATGCCGTCCGTGCCGATGTCGTCAAGTCTGCCAAGGAAGGGGCTTACGTATGTAGCGCCCGCCTTTGCCGCGAGAAGCGCCTGAGCCGCCGAGAAAATAAGCGTAACGTTCGTCTTGATTCCCAGAGCGGTCATCTTTTTGCAGGCCATCAAACCCTCTTTGTTAAAGGGTATCTTGATGATGATGTTCTTGTGGATCTTGGTGAGCGGGATCGCCTGCTCAACCATCTCGTCGGGGTCTTTTGCAGTAACCTCGGCGCTGATGGGGCCGTCCACGATCTGAGTGATCTCTTTTACAACGTCCTCAAATTTTCTTCCCGACTTGGCGATGAGCGAGGGGTTTGTGGTAACGCCGCTGATAACGCCCATATCGTTGACTTCTTTGATTTCGTCAACAATGGCTGTGTCGATAAATAATTTCATTTGAATCAATCTCCTTTTATATTAATTTTTATATTTTTCTATTAACGCCTTGACCGTATTCGGCGCGGGGCCGCCGATAAGCTCTCTTTGATTCACGCAGGTCTCAAGTGAGATCGCGTCGTATATATCATTATCGAAAAGCTCAGAAAAGCTCTTGAACTCGTCAATTGAGAGCGCGTCGATAACGGTATTTTTTTCAATGCAGTAGGCCACCATTCTGCCCACAACGCCGTGCGCGTCGCGGAACGGCAGACCCTTTTTGACAAGATAGTCGGCCACGTCGGTGGCGTTTGTGAATCCGCCCTTGGCGCCGCTGAGCATCCGGTCCTTTCGAACCGTCATGGTAGCGATCATTCTCTCGAATACCGGCAGGCACATTTTGACGGTGTCGATCGCGTCGAACAATTGCTCCTTGTCCTCCTGCATATCCTTGTTGTACGCAAGCGGGATCCCCTTCATAACAGTCAAAAGTCCCATCAGGTCGCCGTATACTCTGCCTGTCTTGCCTCTTGCAAGCTCCGCGACGTCGGGATTCTTTTTCTGGGGCATTATGCTTGAACCGGTGCTGTACGCGTCGTCAAGATCAATAAATCCGAACTCGTGTGAGCTCCAGAGAATTATCTCCTCGGAGAAACGGCTGAGATGCGTCATAATGACCGATAAGTCAAACGCCAGTTCGAGAGCAAAATCCCTGTCGGAAACGCCGTCAAGACTGTTCATGCTCACCGAGTCAAACCCGAGCTTGTCCGCCACAAATTCGCGGTCAAGAGGGTATGTGGTTCCCGCAAGCGCGCCGCTGCCGAGGGGCATTACATTAAGCCTCTTTCGGCAGTCGTCAAGCCTTGTGCTGTCGCGGTTAAACATCTCGTAATACGCCATCAGATGATGCGCCAGCGTCACGGGCTGCGCCTTTTGCAGGTGGGTGTAGCCCGGCATGATTGTGTGCAGATGCTCCTCCGCCAGATCAAGCAGCGTCGCTTTGAGCGCCTCAACGTCTTTCTTTATCTCGTCAAGCTCGTCGCGGACGTACATGCGCGTGTCAAGCGCCACCTGGTCGTTGCGGCTGCGTCCGGTGTGGAGTCTCTTGCCCACATCGCCGATCCGCTCGATGAGTATCGTCTCGATATTCATATGTATGTCCTCGGCGTCAATCTTAAACTCGACTTTCCCGTCGTCAATATCCTTTTTGATCTCGCCGAGGGTTTTTACTATAAGTTCGGAGTCCTCTTTGCTTATTATCCCCTGTCTGCCGAGCATCTCGGCATGGGCCCTACTGCCGCGTATGTCCTGAGCGTACATCCGCGAATCGAATCTGATCGACGAGTTGAAATCGTCAACCAAAGCGTCAGTGGATTTTGAAAAGCGGCCTCCCCATAATTTTGCCATTATTTGTCTCCCTTTTTCTTCATTAAGGCTCTTACTTTGAGCGGCAGACCGAACAGGTTTATGAAGCCCTCGCTGTCCTTGTGGCTGTAGAGCTCGTGGCTGTCGCCGAAGCTCGCAATGTCCTCGTTATAAAGCGAATAGGGCGACTTTGTGCCAGCGGGGGTAACGGAGCCTTTGTAGAGTTTAACGCGAACTTCGCCCGTTACTGTCTCCTCCATAGAGTCAACCATAGCGGAAAGCGCCTCGCGCAGCGGCGTGTACCACTTGCCGTCATATACCAGCTCGGCGAATTTGATGGCCGCCTGGCGCTTGAAGGCCTGTGTGTCTCGGTCGAGGCAGAGATATTCAAGCTCCTGAAGCGCGGCGTACAGAATGGTGCCGCCGGGGGTCTCGTACACGCCTCTTGACTTCATGCCGACCAGTCTGTCCTCAACGATGTCGGCGATGCCTATGCCGTTCTTTCCGCCCAGTTCGTTGAGTTTTTCAACCAGCTCGCGCGCCTTCATCTTTTTGCCGTCCAGCGACACGGGAACGCCTTTCTTAAATCCGATAGTAATGTATGTGGGCTCGTCGGGTGCCTTTTCGGGCGAGACGCCGAGCTTGAGCAGGTTGTCGAGCTGAGGCTCGTTGGCGGGATCTTCAAGGTCCATACCCTCGTGGCTGATGTGCCAGATGTTTCTGTCTCTTGAATACAAATCTTTTTTGGTTACGGGGATCTCAATATTGTGAGCCTCGGCGTAGTCGACCGCATCCTCTCTCGATTTAATGTCCCAAATTCTCCAGGGCGCAATTATCTTGAGCTCGGGAGCCAGAGCTTTGATAGTCAGCTCAAAGCGAACCTGATCGTTGCCCTTGCCTGTGGCGCCATGGCATATAGCTACCGCGCCTTCCTTTTTCGCTATCTCAACCAGCCTTCTCGCGATGATCGGGCGTGCATGGGATGTGCCCAGCAGATACTTGCCCTCATAAACCGCGCCGGCTTTGAGCGTGGGGAATATAAAGTCCTCAACGTACTCGTCTCTTAAATCCTCGATATAGAGCTTGAGAGCGCCCGATCTCTTGGCTCTCTCCTCAAGACCCTCTGTCTCCTTGCCCTGACCAACGTTTCCGCAAACCGCGATAACGTCATAGTCATAATTCTCTTTGAGCCAGGGAATGATGATCGAGGTATCGAGACCTCCCGAATACGCCAGTACAACTTTTTCTTTTGCCATTTTTATACCTCCAATTTATGTTATGCCGCATGGGCAAAATTTTCTTTATCTATTATATAACAACAAATGATGATTTGCAATAGTAAATTTCAAAAAACCGCTATTTTAAATAAAACACTGTTAACATTTTGCTTATATTCATAATCGCAATACTGAATGTATATTTAGACTTTTAGTTTGATAATTAAATATTATATTGACAAATACACATCAGATGTGTATAATATATATTATTTGGAGGTTTCGGAATGAAAACAAAAGATTTGATCAAATTGCTTGAAAAAAATAACTGGTATCTGAAGCGCAGCGGTGGAAACCATGATATATACACAAACGGAACTGACAGCGAGACAATACCGAGGCACAAGGAAATCAAGGAAAACCTTGCAAAAGCAATAATAAAGCGGAGAGGGCTTAAATAAGTCCCGTTTAATAAACAATTTATGGAGGTAATATTATGAAAAATTCATATCCTGTAATTTTAACGCCCGACAAAGTCGGATATGTGGTATATATCCCTGATTTTAATATTAATACCGAAGGTGACACACTTACAGATGCTATAGAGATGGCACGGGACGCCATAGGGATAATGGGAATTGATATGGAAGATGACAAAAAGGAACTGCCGATCCCTACGTCGTTAGACAAACTGAAAAAAACTTCGAGCAGCGATATAATTTCTTTGGTTGATGTCGATTTTACCGAGTACCGCAGACAAAACGAGCAGCGAATGGTGCGGCGAAATGTCACTCTGCCGTCATGGCTGAATTATGAAGCCGAAAAAAGCGGCGTAAATGTTTCGGCAATATTGCAAAGAGCGTTAAAAAACGAGCTTCATCTCACCAATCGTTTATAAAATTATGCAAATTTTAATCGCGAATACTGAGGGGTGAAAATTAAATGGCACTGCGGATAGCTGTGTGCGACGATGAAAACAATTGGATAAACGAGCTTGAAAAATGCCTCTTGCAGTATAACGAAAACAATAATCGAATAGATTGGGAGATTTTCTATTCCGGTGAGGAGCTTTTGAAATATTTTGCTGCGCACGGCAATGTTTTTGATATGCTTATTACCGATATTGAGATGAGCGGAATAAACGGGATCGAAACCGCGAACAAAATCAGAGAGCTTGACAAAGACATAAGCATTATTTTTCTCACGAATTATGAGAAATACATGCGCGACTGCTTCAGCTGCATGCCTTCCGGATTTCTCGACAAGCCTGTGATCTTTGACGATATAAAGAAAATACTGGATAAGAAACTTTCGGAAACGGAAAACGCCGCCATATTTTCTTTTAAGTATAACCGCAGGGAGTATAATATCCCTTTTAGTGAAATTATATATGTTAATAACGATATGCGCAAGATTATCCTGCACACGTCAAATGCAACATACGAGTTTATCGGCAAGCTCAAGGATTACGAAAAGATTTTCGAAGAACACGGATTCGCCATGACACACAATTCGTTCTGCGTGAATCTGTCCGCAATCGCTAATCGTTCCGCCGTTGAGATAGTTTTAAAA
The DNA here is from genome assembly GCA_947624775.1 of uncultured Monoglobus sp. Classification (GTDB taxonomy): domain Bacteria; phylum Bacillota; class Clostridia; order Monoglobales; family Monoglobaceae; genus Monoglobus. Next base: position 4,264 of record CANQLT010000092.1, on the reverse strand, counting down.
AATGGCGAAACCGTGCCTGTCAGCGACTCGCGCAGAGAGAGTTTTGAGGGACGCTATTTGGCGTATATTAAGAATAAGAGGTAATGGATCATGTTTAGAATTTTGGATATCGCCGTGATCATATTTGAAACAATTATAGCGTTTATGTTCTTTGACAGTTTTCTGGTATGTGACAAAAGGGAATTCAAAATACTTTCAAGAATTTTGTTCGCGGCTATCTTGCTAATCAGCAATTTTATCGGCGACAATATTCTTATCACAACAATACTGTCAATTGCGGCATCCTTGGCAGGCGTTATATTATATAAAAACAGTGTTAAGCAAAAGGTTTTTTACGCCTTGATTTTTATTTTGATAGGAATCGCCTCGGAATATTTGGTCGGAGCATTGTTTATCGCTTTAAAGCATGTTCGTCCTGTCGAGCTGATGGACGAAAACGTTTCAAGATTTGTCGGAATAATCGCGTCGAAAATTCTCGCGCTTATAATTATAAAAACAGTATGTATAATTTGGAATAAAAAGCGCTTCGGGATGTACCGTAGTTATTGGATGGCGCTGATGACCGCTCCGATAGTAAATATTGCGATCCTGATTTGCACAGCGTATTTCTTTGAAACTCTCACCGATATCAGCGGGATAGTTTTGTTATTGTTAATGATATGTATAATGTACAGCAGTGTGATCGGGTTTTATTTATTCGATAAGCTGATTGACACGGTTGAAATAAAAATGAAAAACATTCTTCTGGAAAATCAGGTCGACGCGCAGGAAAAACAGGCAAAGAGATCAGATGCCGAAAACGAGAGGATGAGATTAATAAAGCATGATTTCAAAAATCATCTGGAAATGATAGACGCGATGCTTGAAAACAACAATATCGCCGAGACAAAAAAGTACATATCGGAGCTTGGCATTGAAAAAGTAAAAAATGAAGCCGCCGTTATGAACACCGGCAATCTCGCGCTTGATTCGATAATAAATTCAAAAATTGAACAGGCGAGGAAAAGCGGCATTGAAACCGAACTGAATATCAAGAAACTGCCTTGCGACTTAAAGCTCACAGGCGTGGAGTGCTGCATGCTGCTTGGCAATCTTTTTGACAACGCCATAGAGGGCTGCGCGGGTGTGGAGCCGGGCGGACGGAAAATATTTTTTGATATTTTCTTTGAGCAAAATCAATTATTTATCGGTTTAAAAAACACTACGGACAAGCAGCCGAAATTTAAAAACGGGCTGCCGTTGACCGACAAAGCAGACGCGGCAAATCACGGAATCGGACTTAAAAATATAACCGAAGTCGTCGAAAAATACAACGGAATTATGCGAGCCTCCTGCGAAAACGGAGTTTACGAAACGGATATAGTGCTTTTTGACGTATAAAACCAATGAGCAAATCGGGAGATCATTTCTCTGTTTGCTCTTTTTTTGCCTAAAAATTACACGAAACCGCCTAAAAATTACACGAAAAAAATTTTTCCCAATTTTTGTGATATAATCCAAATGGTGAATGTCAATATAAAAATATAAAAAGATAAGGTTATTGCCGGTCAGACAAATCATACGGCAATAACCTTTTTCTTTTTTTGAAAAACAAATAAACCGGTTATTTAAAAAATCAAAAAGTAAGCGATAACGACCGCTCCGAGAACTATTCTGTACCAGCCGAAGGGTTTGAAATCGTGGCTCTTTACAAAATTTACGAGGAACTTTATCGCCAGCATCGAGACTATATACGCCACCGCCATGCCGATAAGCAGCACAGCCGCGTCCCCGCCGCTCATCACAAGGCCGTATTTTAAAATTTTCAAAAGGCTCACGCCAAACATGACGGGGATAGCCAGAAAAAACGAAAACTCAGCGGCGATCTCTCTCGAGCAGCCGACTATCATAGCGCCCAGTATGGTCGAGCCCGATCGCGAGGTTCCGGGAATTATCGAAAGCACCTGAAACATGCCGATCAGCAGCGCTGTTTTGTAAGTCATGCCGTTCATATCGCGCACGAGAGTTTTTCTCGGTCGGTTCTCGAGAATAATAAACGCGATACCGTAGATTATAAGTGTCGCGGAAACGACTTCCCAATTCTCAAGCTTTTCCATAATCGGGTCCAGCAGCAGACCGATAACCGCTGCCGGCAGGCATGCAATTATTACTTTGAACCACATCTGCCACGTGTCCGACTTCTCGCTCTTTGTCTTGCTTGGCGAGAACGGATTGAGTTTGCGGAAATACAGTGTAACGACAGCGAGTATCGCGCCCAGCTGAATAACATACAAATATAAGTCGGAAGCGGTGAAGCCCGTGTTGCGTATCAGTTCGTTGACGAGTATCATATGCCCTGTGGAGCTGATCGGCAGCCACTCTGTTATGCCCTCGACAATACCGAGAATAATTGATTTTATAACTTCGATAAAGTTCAATTCAGAATACCTCCAAAAATTTATGTGTTTATTATTATATACGCAAACAGGCCTTGTATCAAGACCTGTTTATTAAAATTATATTACAATTTTCTAATATGTATAGTAATAAAAGTTTTCAAACTCGTTCCTGAATTCCGGATCGTTGACCGCGTGTACCAAAAGAGCAATAAATCCGACCATGATCAAAGCGCCGACTATTATTTTTATCACCGTGACTATGATCGTGGCGATCGCCCAATTCTTGGAAGTGAGCTCGAATTTGTCGCTGCACGCCCAGACGATAAGCATTATCAGATAAACTATACCGCCGACAACAGGTATCCAGGAAATAAACTGTCTGCCGACCCAGGCCGGTATGGAAACCGTACGGCTGTACGGTTTTTCAAAGGACGGCATTTGAGGCTGCTGCATGTATCCGTTCGGAACGCTCGTTTGAGAGCCGTTTCCGCATACAACGCACTTGCCGTCTATCATTTCTCCTCCGCAATTCGCGCATCTCATATGTATGACCCCCCCTTATTTGATAAGCTCGGCTATGTCGGTGTTCTCGCCGGTTATGGCAACGACTGCGCCCTGCTTCGCCTCGGGCGCGTCGGGATGTGCGATTAGCCATTTGTTGCTCGCGAACAGCCGCTTGTCCTCATCGTTTGTGATTATTATATCGGGCTTATCATAGTTTGTTCCCTTAGGCAGCACGATAACAACTCTGAATCCCTCACCGAGCTTGGCGCTGCAAGGCGCGTAGTGCATTGTCGTGGCATAAAGCTCGACCGCTGTGCCCTTAGGACAGAGAAAAGCCTCTACCTTGGATGTATCGTAGGTTCCCGCCGCCGCGTCCTGCTGACTTCCCACAAGCAGGACAACATCATCAGCCGCTATGTCGATCTCGCTGTCCTTGTGGTACTCAAGGCAATTAAGCTTGGTGTTTGTGCCGTTGCAGTAGCCTATCTGTATCGGCATTCCGCCATAGACGTTATCGCTTAAATACTTCTTCGCGTCAACCGCCTCAAGCTCAGAACATGATGGAACATACACCACGTCGTCGGGCTTTGGAGAGCACTTCTCAAGTGTGGAGAGAAGCTCGCCGAAGTCATATCCGTCTACCACTCTGCCGTATTTTACGAAATCCTTGTCCGAAACAGACTTAATAACTAAACTCATTTTCATTCCTCCGTTTATTTAAAATTTTAAATCTCACTCAATTTTTCTCTCAGACCCTCGAATATCTGCTCGGCTATCTGATCGTAATTTTGGTCTGTGTCGTCGTCCATTTTATTTTTTATGTTTGGTCCGATCTGCACAAGCGCTTCCAAAAGGTCGGGATTAAACGCTCCGCACTCGCCGCCTGTTATCATTTCAAGCGCCTTTTCGTGGCTGTATGCGGGCTTATAAACTCTCTCGCTTGTAAGCGCGTCATACACATCAGCGATGGCGACAACCTGCGCGGGTATCGGGATCTCGCTGCCCGCCAAACCGTCAGGATATCCCCTGCCGTCCCAGCGCTCGTGGTGCCAGCGGCAAATTTGTTTCGCGGCCTCGATAAGCGGCGCGTTGTGCCAGTTGAGATGCTCTAAAATCTCATAGCCGTATACCGAGTGTTTTTTCATTATTTCATATTCCTCGTCGGTCAGGCGCCCGGGCTTGTTGAGTATCTTGTCGTCAATCGCGATCTTGCCGATATCGTGCATAGCCGAGGCTGTCGCCCACATGGCAACGTCCTGCGGCGGCATATAATATTTGGAGTCAAGCCGCTGCAGCTCGTTCAAAAGCAGCTCGGTCAGACGGCGTATGTGCAGAACATGCGGGCCCGACTCGCCGTTTCTGAACTCAACGACCGAGCTGAG
>CANQLT010000091.1 GCA_947624775.1 uncultured Monoglobus sp. | reverse complement strand
TTATAGGGCTCGAACCTATGACCCTCTGCTTGTAAGGCAGATGCTCTCCCAGCTGAGCTAAACTCCCACATCTTTCCATCAAAGTGCCGCACACGGCGACAACATTGATAATTATACATAGATTAAATGTAAAAGTCAAAACGGCTCACATTGATTTATAAAGGATTATGCGCAATTATTTAACTAAAACAACTTATTTTCTCTTATTTGCTAACTTTATCATATTTTTTAAATTTATGTATTAATATTTTTTCCGCGAATATACATGTATGAAAGGCAGGTGTTTATTATGTTTAAAGCGTTTAAAATATCCGGAGTGATCTGGGTCATGACCGCCATTGTTCTGACCATTGCCGCCGCTGTTCTGCTGTTTAAAACAAACACCGCAGAGCCGATCCGAACCAACGCCGACAGCCCGAATCTGACCGTTGTGATAGATCCCGGTCACGGTGGGCAGGACGGAGGCGCCTCGTGCGGGGATGTGCTTGAAAAAGACCTTAACTTAAGTGTCTCGCTCAAGCTGAGGGATATTATCACATCAAACGGCGGAGCGGCCGTTATGACGCGGGATGGCGACGCTCCGGACGTTCCCGGAACAAACGGCAAATTTGTCAAAAGAGACGATCTGCGCTATCGGCTCGATGTGCTTGACAAGGCGGACGCCGATCTGTTTATCAGCATACACATGAACAAATTCTCAGAACCGAAATATAGCGGCGCACAGGTGTTCTATTCACAAAACGGCGAGGAAAGCAAGGTCTTGGGCGAGCTAATTCAAAAGTCACTCAGAGAGAATCTCGATACCGAAAACAGCCGAGAGGCCAAGCGGAACGAGTCGGGAATATATATTTTAAAAAACGCGAAGGTTCCCGCGGCTCTTGTGGAATGCGGATTTCTTTCCAATCCCGCCGAGCTTGAAAAACTGAAAACCGAGGAATATCAGCAATCGCTTGCCGAGGCGATCTACAAAGGGATCGAGGAATTTATGGAACAAAATCAAGGGCAGCAGAATGAGTAATTTTGCATAATTTTAAAGAATTTTATTTTACAAAATTGTTGAAAATAGATAAAATCGGTATAAAATTTAAAAAATTTGTTTAAATTTGCGTTTTTCGCCGCCTTAAAACGGTTATATATAATGTAAGGCTTTTGGGCGGCGCTTAGGTGAATTTTAATACATTTAATTTTGACCCCCAAATACCTTAAAGGCGGCGGGAAATTTTCCCGCCGCTTACATAATTATTTTTCTCTTTAATTATTTATCCCTATAATGCGAGCCGCATTGCACAATTTTTACCGTGTCTCCGTCTATGCGATACACTATTCTGTTTGCATTATCAATGCGTCTGCTCCAATAATTTGACAGATCACCGCTCAACCTTTCCGGCTTGCCTATTCCGGTATATCCGTTTCGCTCAATATCTTTCAAAAGCTGCAAAATCCTTTTCAGAGTTTTTTTATCCTGCTTTGTCCAGTATTCAAAATCCTCCCACGCTTCATCTGTCCACGCCTTAATCATTGTAATTTACCTCATGAACGGTACCGCCGGTCGCCTCCATTTGCGCTATTGATTTTCTGAGACGCGCCATATTTTCATCGGAGTAAAACGGGTCGATCGAAACCTCAAAAGGCAGGCGATTTTCGCGTGTCATTTTTTTGGCAAGCATAATTATTGCCGCCGACATGGATATGCCCAATTCGCCGCACACATTGTCAAAATCCTTTTTTAAAGCATCATCCATTCTAATGCTGATCGTTGTCTGCGCCATTTTCACCACTCCTTTCACCTAAATTATAATACATCGTTCATATAATGTCAATACATTGACAAAATAAAATTTTGTCTTATCTTGTTATATCGGCGAATTTTGCGCTGATCAGATTTTTTAGATTAACAGGGTTCATTTTTATTTGAACGCCGCGCTTGCCGCCGCTGAAATAGATTTGATCAAGCGGCTCAGCCGACTTGTCGATAACCGTCGGAAACTGCTTTTTCATTCCTATCGGGCTGCATCCGCCTCGGATATACCCCGTGACGCGGGTAATGTCTTTGACATGTATCATCTCAAGGGCCTTTTGTCCCGCGGCGGCCGCGCACTTTTTTAGGTCAAGCTCCTTTGCCACCGGGACCACAAACACAAAATTTTCATGCGCCTTGTTTTCGGTCACAAGGGTCTTAAAGACCGAGTCGGGGTCAAGCCCCAGCTTGCCCGCCACGGTCACGCCGTCGGTAAATTCGCCGCATTCGTAAAACATGGTCTCAAAGTCAAGGCCCGCGGTCTCGAGTATGCGCATCGCGTTGGTTTTTACATGCTTTTTCGCCATTTTATCACCTTATCTTCCTGCATTCAAGATAGTATCTTTTGTCGGACGCCACGCCCATCGAGAATGTTTTTCGGGGCAGCGAGCCGTCTTTTATAACACATTCAAACAGTTGGCTTTTTTCCATCGGGTCAACCATGAATCCGATAGTATTCTCGGCGTCCGTGAGAGTTTCCACTACCTCGTCGCCGTGAATATAGTCCACGCGGCCGCCGTTTTTTTCGGTGTACTCGTCCAGAAAATCCTGAACGGTGGCAATCGCGAGATTTCCCGCGCCGTCTTTGATATGGACCTCACCGCGGTTTTCTCCGTATTTATAGCGTATTCTGTGACCGCCGTTGCTCTCCGCGGAAGCGCGCGGATAGCGCTTTTGCAGCGCTCTCATCACGTCCACAGGATCGACGTCGAACAGCACACGCTGTATAGGCTCAAACTCCAGCGCGTCGTCGTGGATATTTTCAAGCTCCACAAGCGCGTAGCGCGCCGGGTGGCTCTCGGCCTCGGTTTCGGTCAAGCCTTTCTTGATCTCGTCCCAACAGGATTTGGCGGTCGCCAACGAATGGTTTCCGTCACCCACCGCAAACACCATAACGTCTTTATTGAAAACGCCGTATTTTTTCTCAAACTCCGCTTTGTCCCCAAGCGCCGCGATCGCGTCCTTTATTCTATCATGCTCGCTTTCGGACACAAGATATCCGGCAATTCTGCCCCCGCCGAGCATCAAGTCAAAATCATAAAGCCTTTTAAGCTCCGACTTGCGGCTTGTCAAAGGCTCTATTACAGATTTTTCCCGATCGTCGATCAGCATCAGAATATGGGGAAGTTCGAGGGGCGCGTTTATGCGTATCTTCTTGCGAGGCGGGATACGCTCGACTATCGTACCCTCGGTGGCGCGTATCTTTGAGTGGGAGCCGCGCCTGAAATCGTATTCCTCAAGGTCGACCATGCCGATTAAACCGCGCCGTGTTCTGCCGTTTGACTGCGCCCGCTCCACATAGACATACGAATTTTTTAATTCCTCGAATATCCCGGAGGCAAGATAGCGGCTCATGGTTTCATTGATTTTTTTGATCCTGTCGGCACCGCCGGGCTCATCAAGATAAACCTCGGGAAATATTATGTCGAGAGTTGAAGGGGCGCCGCCTGTGATCTTCGCGGCTTTTTCCCAATACTCGGGCTCTGATGTATACTGGTCGCAGGCAACCACGCTCCATTTTTCATAGTCGATATTTTTCGGTATAAGAATATCCGCGGGTTTAAAAATCATGTTTTTCTCCTTATTGATCGTTTTATTAAACCATTGAATCGGGCGGTTATCCACCGCCCGAAATAATATTTATTTTAATTTCTCTATGCTGTCAAGCACGGTTTTGAGCATCTCGCTGTACTTTTCGGCCTTTTTGCGCTCTTCCTCCACCACCTTGGCGGGAGCTTTTTCGGTAAAACCCTTGTTGCTCAGCTTGCCCTCGGCGCGCTTGATCTCGCTCTCAAGATGTTTTTTCTCCTTGTTCAGGCGGTCAAGCTCCTTTTCCTTGTCCACAAGCTCGTCGACCGGAAGCAGGATCTCCGCTCCGGGGACAACGACCGAGACCGCGTTTTCGGGAACGCCGCTCTTGTCGGCGCAAACGTTGACCTCCGATGCCGAGGCGAGTTTCTTAAAGAAGCTGTCGCCTTTCTCAAACGTCGCGCCTTTGTCGGTCACGATATAGAGCGCGGCCTTTTTTGAGGGCGGAACGTTCATCTCGTTTCTGATGTTGCGCACGCCTTTTATCGCGTCCATGATCATCCGCATCTCGTTCTCGGCGCTCTCATCCTTGAGCTCGGGGTCGTATACCGGGAAGCTCGATATCATTATGCTCTTTCCCTCGTGTGGAAGCGCCTGCCAGATTTCCTCGGTAATAAACGGCATGAACGGGTGCAGCAGCTTGAGAGTGTTACTCAGAACATACACAAGCACCTGCTGCGCGGTCGTGTTGCTCTCGCCCTGCTCAAAGAAACGTGGCTTTACAAGCTCGATATACCAGTCGCAGAAGCTGTCCCAGATAAAGTCATAGAGCTTTGAAACCGCGATGCCCAGCTCATATTTTTCAAGGTTGTCGGTGACTTCCTTAACGAGGTCGTTATACGCCGATATTATCCACTTGTCGGCGATCGTCAATTTGGACCTGTCGGGCAGAGCGCAGGTGTCGATCGAAAGGTTCATCAGCACGAAGCGCGACGCGTTCCATATCTTGTTGGCGAAATTCCTGCTTGCCTCAACGCGCTCGATATAGAATCTCATGTCGTTGCCGGGGGAGTTGCCCGTAGCCAGCGTGAAGCGCAGCGCGTCGGCGCCGTACTTGTCGATTATCTCGAGCGGGTCTATTCCGTTGCCAAGAGACTTGCTCATCTTGCGGCCCTGCGAATCACGCACAAGGCCGTGGATATACACATCCTTAAACGGCACCTCACCCGTGTGCTCGAGAGCCGAGAAGATCATTCTGGCTACCCAGAAGAATATTATGTCGTATCCGGTGACCAGCACCGACGTGGGATAGAAATGCTCAAGCTCCTTTGTCTTTTCGGGCCAGCCCAGAGTTGAGAACGGCCACAGCGCGCTCGAGAACCACGTGTCGAGCACGTCCTCATCCTGCTTTATCTTGCCGCCGCATTTGGGGCAGACCGTTATATCCTCTTTTGAAACGATAGTCTCTCCGCAATCCTCACAGTAGAACGCGGGAATTCTGTGTCCCCACCAGAGCTGACGGGAGATGCACCAGTCGTGGACGTTTTCCATCCAGTTCATGTATGTCTTGGTAAAGCGCTCTGGAATAAATCTTGTCTCGCCGTTCTTCACTGCCTCGATTGCGGGCTCCGCCAGGGGCTTCATCTTGACGAACCACTGCTTTGAAGTTATCGGCTCGACCGTTGTGCCGCAGCGGTAACATCCGCCGACATTGTGGACATGCGGCTCGACTTTGACGAGCAGTCCCTCTTTTTCAAGGTCCTCAACTATCGCCTTGCGGGCCTCGTATCTGTCCATGCCCTCGTATTTTCCGCCGAACTTGTTTATCGTGGCGTCGTCATTCATGACCTTGATCTCCTCAAGGTTATGGCGCTTGCCGACCTCAAAGTCGTTGGGGTCGTGGGCGGGCGTTATCTTAACGCAGCCTGTTCCGAACTCCTTGTCAACATACTCGTCGGCGATAACGGGTATCTCGCGTCCCACAAGCGGCAGGATCAGGGTTTTGCCAACTAAATCCTTATATCTCTCATCGTCGGGATTGACCGCAACGGCGGTATCTCCCAGCAGCGTCTCGGGACGGGTGGTGGCGATCTCCACATAGCCCTTGCCGTCCTTGCGCGGGTATTTTATGTGCCAGAAATTGCCGTCATGCTCCGAATACTCTACCTCCGCGTCGGACAGCGCGGTCTTGCAGGACGGACACCAGTTGATTATTCGTGTGCCCTGATATATAAGGCCTTTGTTGTAGAGGTTAACGAAAACCTCGCGCACGGCCTTGCTGCAGCCCTCGTCCATCGTGAAACGCTCTCTGTCCCAGTCGCAGGATGAACCCAGCTTTTTGAGCTGGTTTATAATGCGGCCGCCGAATTTCTCTTTCCACGCCCACACGCGCTCGAGAAACTTGTCTCTGCCCAGATCGTATCTGGTCAGGCCGTTCTCGTTAACGCGCATGTCCTCTTCCACCTTGATCTGGGTGGCAATTCCCGCGTGGTCGGTACCGGGTATCCACAAGGCGTTGTAGCCCTGCATGCGCTTTGTTCTTATAATAATATCCTGAAATGTCTCGTCAAGGGCGTGGCCCATGTGAAGCTGACCCGTGACGTTGGGAGGAGGTATCACCACCGTGAACGGCTTTTTGCTGTCGTCCGGCTCGGCGTGAAAATATCCGCCGCGTATCCATTCATTATAGATTTTTTCCTCAACCGCCTTGGGGTCGTAGGTTTTTGAAAGCTCTTTAGCCACAAAAATCGCTCCTTACTGTAAAAAATTTGATTTTTCTGTTCAACTTTTGCCATTGTAACACAAAACCCTTGATAAATCAAGGGTTAATTTTTTGTATCTTTGTATATACCGAAAATACGTTGATTTTGGCGTCATTTGTAATCGTCCAAAATGTATTTACACCATTTTTACGCCAAATGCGCAACAACTCTTTACGCCGTATTTCCTAAAGCCTATTATAAATTTGTCCTCTGCTCCCGGCATTGACCACAGTAATAATCAGTTTATCATTGTCAATCTTAAACAGGATTCTGTAATCACCCACTCTGAGTCTGTATTTATCCGTAGTTTCAACACGGACTATATCGCCTTTAGGTAATTTTTCAATAGCTTTGATTATTCTTTCCTGCTGGTTCCGAGGCTGCTGCTGAATGAATTTCAGGGCTTTCTTTTTATATATTATTTTATATTTCATTCTGTTAATCCCAAAATCTGCCGCACTTCTTCGGATGTATATTCCTCGTCGTTATCAACCTCGCTGTCCAAAGCGAGCTCCAAATCATATTCATCTGATTTTTCAGTCAAGCCGTTTATTCCTTCAAGAATATTAATAATAAACAAGATTTTTTCGTCATCCATTTGATTTATAAGGCTGATTGCTCGCTCTCTGTTTGACATTGTAATCACACTCCTTTGATTTGCTCTTATTATAACATAATTCAAATCGAATATCAAGCAAGTGTTTTATTTAATTTTTTGGTTTAAGGGTGCCGTCGCGATAGGCGTTTAATAGGATTTTCAGATCCTCGATGCGGTCCTTTATGTCGGCGCCTTGGTCGGTGTCGGCCACCATTTTTCTCTTACCCGCCCGCTCGAGCACCACGGTTTTTGAGTGAATGTCAATCTCCTCGCGCACCGCTTTTTCCTTGGATTCAAAGGGCTCGTGGGAAACCAGTATCAGGCCGTGGGAATTATAGAGCAGAGTGTAGCCCGCGATACCCGTTTTGGGCTGATATCCCTTGGAAAGGCCGCCGTCTATGACAAACAGCTTGCCTCCCGCCCTGATCGGGCTCTGACCCTTTCTGATCTCAACGGGCACATGTCCGTTTATTATATGGGATTTTGCTGGCATCAAGCCAAACTCTTTAAGTATCATGACCGCGGTCTCGCGTTTCGCGGCATGGCGGTAGTACGGATTCTTGTTCTCTTTGCGCGCGTCCTCGTCGGCAATGAAATAATTTTCGAAAGTAGCGATCCTGTCCTTGCCGTAGAGCGGCGATTTTGCGCCGCACCAAAGGTACCACATCAGGTCCTCGGCGGCGGTGCGCTCCGCGGTGCCGTCCTTGGTCTTTACTCCGCAGCGAACCCTGAAATCTATCTCGTCAAACAACGCCTTGCCCGACAGGGGCGCGCCGAAAAGGCTGACCTTTTCAAACTCGCCGTCCTCGGTCATCGGTATGCAGCCGTGGTACATCAGGTTGGAGTTATATTTGTTATAAAGCGCGCCGCGCTCGATCATGAAGCGCATATGCTTTTTCAGCCTGTCGCTGCTTATGAACGCCTCGCGCAGGCGGTCGATGACCTCTTTTTCCGCGGGCGTCAGCCTGTAGGGATGTTTGGGATTGATCGTCGGGAAGTTTTTGTCAAGAAGCTCATATTCTTTCCCGTTTATGTTTATCACGCCTTTTTTGTAGTCGATCATTTCGAGCAGCAAACGGTCGTCCATTCCGTACTCGGGATGGCGCTTTATTATCTGCCCCTCAAGCTTAAACTGAATAACGGTGATCGCCTTATGTATCTTTGAGATCAGCTTCTCATCATGCTTGCTGTACTCGGTGACCTCAAGATGTCTCGGCATGAATACCCCACAGGCGTCGCTTGAGTATGTTTCCATGGCAAACACCGCCAGAGGACGTATGCTTATGCCGTAATCACCCTCGATGGTCTGCATATTATCATAGCGCGAGCACAGACGTATCACATTCGCTATACAGGCGCGGCTGCCTATGGCGGCACCTATCCACTCGATATCATGATTGCCCCACTGAATATCAACGCTGTGGTGGCGCATAAGGGTGTCCATGATTATCGGCGCACCGGGCCCGCGGTCGTATATGTCGCCGATTATGTGCAGGCGTGCTATCGCCAGACGCTGGATAAGCTCGGCCATGGCGATGATAAACGCGTCGGCTCTGCCTATCTCGATTATGGTCGAAACGATCTGCTTGTAATACTCATTTTTGTCGATCTCTATGTCCTGGGTGTGCAAAAGCTCGTCGATTATGTAGTCAAAGCCTTCGGGCAGCGCCTTTCTCACATCCGAACGGGTGTATTTGGACGCGCTGGCCTTGCAGACCTCGATCAGACGGTGCAGGGTCAGCATGTACCATTCGTTTAAATCGGCGCGCTTTTTGATAGAGTTCTTCACAAGCTCCAGCTTTTCCTCGGGATAGTATATGAGCGTAGCCAGAGATTTGCGCTCACTCTCGGGCAGCGTGTTTTCAAACACCATATCTATTTTGGATTTTATAACGCCCGAACCGTTTTTCAAAATATGCGTGAACGACTCATACTCGCCGTGGAGATCGCTGAGAAAATGCTCGGTGCCCTTGGGCAAATTCAGCAAGGCGCTGAGGTTAATGATCGCCTCAGACGCCTTTCTGATATTTCCGTATCTCATGTGAAGAAGATTCAGATATCTTAAGTCTACGTTTTTCATAATTAATTCCTATGCCATTTTGGCTCGTTTTTGTTCTATGTTTTCTTTTATCATCATGTCCTTGACTTTCATCAGGCGTATCTGGGTAGATCGCTCGTTCTCGTCAAGTTTCATGGTGATATATTTGATCTGTCTCTGGTATTCGGGTATCATAACATGCTCAAGAGCATTTACCCTGCGACGCGTCTTTTCGATCTCGTCCGCCATCAACTGGCAGGATTTCTCACATTCCGCCAGTTTCAAAAGCTTCGGGAAAATATCGCTGAGCGCGCGCACCGCGTCGTCGAGATCGCCCGACGTGAAGGCGAATCCGTATGAAAATATATCGCCCTCGCGCGGGGAGCCTGTTTTGTATTCCATGACAGGTATGTCAACGCTCATGACGTTTTTGTCGGTGACCTCCACCGACACGCTCTGCTTTGGAGCGAGCAGCGCGGTCTTCAGGGCGGGGTCGTTCATCACGGCCGAAGCCAGCACGAAACGGCGGTTCGCGGCCTTGATGCCTTCCTCGACCTCCTCGCGGAGCTGCTTGTTGACCCTCACCAGATCCAGGAACTGGCGCATAAGCTCATCGCGCTTGTCCTTGAGCAGCTTGTGGCCGCGCATGGCGGTAACCAGTTTGCCCTTTTGGCGGGTGAGTTCCATTCTGGTAGGATTGACCTGCGTCATTGCCATTGGTTATCACTTCCTTGATATATTTACGCCTCTTTGTAGTATTTGTCGAGGTACTCGTCTTTGATACGCTTCAGCTCGCCTCTGGGCAGGATACCCAAAAGCTCCCAGCCTATTTTCAATGTTTCCTCGATATCGCGGCGGGTCTGATAGCCCTGCGAAACATAGCGTTTTTCAAACTCGTCGGCAAAGCGCGCGTACTTCTTGTCTATCTCGGTCAGCGCCGCCTCGCCCAGTATAACCATAAGCTCTTTGGCGTCCTTGCCTCTGGCGTAGGCCGCGAAAAGCTGGTTCATCGTGTCGGCGTGGTCTGCTCTGGTCTTGCCGTCGCCTATGCCCTTGTCTTTAAGTCTTGACAGCGAAGGCAGCACGTCGATAGGCGGCATGATATTCTTTCTGTAAAGCTCGCGGGAAAGGATGATCTGTCCCTCGGTGATATATCCCGTAAGGTCGGGTATCGGGTGGGTCTTGTCGTCCTCGGGCATGGTGAGAATCGGGATCATCGTGATCGAGCCCTTCTTGCCGTGCTGTCTGCCCGCTCTTTCATAAAGATTGGCAAGGTCGGTATACATGTATCCGGGATAGCCGCGGCGTCCCGGAACCTCCTTACGTGCCGCCGAAACCTCGCGCAGCGCGTCGGCGTAGTTTGTAATGTCGGTGAGTATGACCAGAACGTGCATATCCTTTTCAAACGCCAGATATTCAGCCGCCGTCAGCGCCATACGCGGCGTGGCGATACGCTCAACCGCGGGGTCGTTGGCGAGATTTACGAACATGACAGTTCTGTCTATGGCTCCTGTTTCCTTAAAGCTCTCAACAAAGAAGTTTGATTCCTCAAACGTGATTCCCATCGCGGCGAACACAACGGCGAACTGCTCGTTTGTGCCTCTGACGCCCGCCTGTCTGGCGATCTGAGCCGCCAGGTTCGCGTGGGGCAGACCGCTGGCCGAGAATATGGGCAGCTTCTGTCCGCGAACCAAGGTATTAAGGCCGTCGATCGCGGATATGCCCGTCTCGATAAACTCCTCGGGATAGCTTCTCGCCGCGGGATTCATCGGCAGTCCGTCAACATCCAGACGCTTTTCGGGCAGGATTTCGGGGCCGTCGTCTATCGGTCTGCCGAGGCCGTCGAACACGCGTCCGAGCATGTCGCCCGACACGCCCAGCTCCATGCTTCTGCCGAGGAAACGCACCTTGCTTGTTGAAATATTGATACCGGTCGAGGGCTCGAACAGCTGAACAAGCGCATTGCTTCCGTCTATCTCAAGCACCTTGCAGCGGCGCTTTTCGCCGTTTGACAGGATTATCTCGCCCAGGTCGTTGTAATTCACATTTTCAACATTTCTGACCAGCATCAGAGGGCCGGCCACTTCTTCAATCGTTCTGTATTCTTTCGGCATATCAGTCAGCCTCCCTTTCGGAAAGAATTTGAGTTATCTCGCTCTTGATCTCATCGCGCACCTTTTCGTACTCGCCGCTGATGTTGTCCTCGTTGTAATACTTAAAGCGTCCGATCTGCTCGCGCACGGGCATGGCGACCAGCGCCTCAACGTCAGCTCCCACATTCAGAGCCTCGGTGCAGTTTTTGTAGTAGTCCATCATCAGGCGCATCATATAGTACTGCTTCTCAAGGGGCGAGAAGGTGTCTATCTCATGGAAGGCGTTCTGGTGCAGGAAGTCCTCGCGGACGCTGCGAGCGGCCTCAAGCTTGATCCTGTCGCCGGGGGACAGCGCGTCCATGCCGACCATCTTTACTATCTCGTCGAGCTCCGACTCCTCCTGAAGCAGGCGCATGAGCTCGTTTCGAAGCTGCATCCAGTCGGATTCGACATTGTTGTTGAACCAACTCTCCATTGTGTCAAGATAGAGCGAATAGCTGGTTAGCCAGTTGATCGCCGGGAAATGTCTCTTGTACGCGAGACCCGCGTCCAGACCCCAGAACACCTTAACGATTCTGAGCGTCGCCTGAGATACGGGCTCGGAAATATCACCG
>CANQLT010000090.1 GCA_947624775.1 uncultured Monoglobus sp. | reverse complement strand
TGCAACCACTGTTTCTCACAAATGATTTTCTGCGGAGACTGCGGCGAGCTTTACCGTCGCGTACATTGGAACAACCGAGGCTGCAAGTCTATAGTATGGCGGTGCATCAGCCGTTTGGAACCGGGCTCAGCCCAAACGAACTGCACCAACAGAACGGTAAACGAGCTACTGCTGCAAGAAATTACCGTCAAGGCCATCAACCGTATCTTGACCGAGCGCGGCAGTTTTCTGAAAATCCTCCAACAGAACATAACCAAGGCGGTAGTCAGCACCGAAACCCTGTCTCCGGCCGGCATACAGGCAAGGCTGGAGGAACTTCAAAAAGAGCTCATCAATAAGGCTAATAACAAACAGGACTACGACGCCATCGCCGATGAGATTTTGCGGCTCCGTGATCAGAAAGAAAAATCAGAGCTCGACAGCTGCCGGCGGGAAGAGGCCATTAACCGGATCAAAGAGCTTCAGACCTTCATCGCCGATCAGGAAACCGACATCGCAGAGTTTGATGAGGATATGGTCAAAAAGCTCATCGAAAAAATCACCGTCTTCGCCGACCACTTCACCGTAGAATTCAAGTCCGGACTTAATGTTGATATTAAAGCATAAAAAGGCTCCTCGCCACTGGATTTCCAGTGATGGGGAGCTTTTTATTATGAATTCCACGTTTTTTTATTCTTTAATTTCATAAATTCATCTGCAAAGGCTGCTGCTGTTGAATGATTTTTATCAATACAAATTTGCTCTTTGTTAAAATTTGCAGCCTTAGTCCAGTTAAAACTACCATGTATTGAAGTATATAAGTCTATCACACAGAATTTTTCATGCATAGTATTCTTATAATATGATTTAACAGTTATCCAATAAACCGGGAAATCATTTTCTAACGAAAACTCCGCAGTATGATTTCTATCACAATCATCGAGAGCAATTTCTATAACCAGTCCTTGCTGTTTTTTCTTGAGTAACTCTTGGTATAAAACCGGATCTGTAAACCAAGCCACAGAAATCCAGATCATATATTTTGCAGCATGTATCTCCTCAATAATCTGATTCCTGATATTTTCAAATAATATTTCTTGACTAACATCTTCAGTGTCAGACATAGCTCCCGGTTTAATCTTCACTCCCCACAGCTCATAATCATCGTTTGGAGGATAGATTTCATATATCATTTTTTCAAGATAATCGGAATGTTTCTTTAACTCATTCAACTTTTCTGGAACGATACAAATATGAATATACTCTGCAAGATGATTCCATAAGTTTCTGGTAAATGTATTAGTCTTTTCAAACCTTAATGAACAAATATTCAGCAATTCAAGCAGTCCATCTTTTTCGGGATAGTCCCCGGCACGCACCGAATCAATGAGTAGTTTTCTATATTCAATTTCTGTCAATTATAATCTCTCCTTCATTAATATCTATTTCGCTCGGCCACCAATAAGTGACATCTATTCTGAACACTCAACACCCCGACATCTAATCCACAGCTTCAACCCTATGACATCTATCTCGGCAACTCAACCCTACCTCCTTTTGAGCAGAACTACCTTTGGATAAGTTGCCACGAAGCTATTTGCGCGCTCGACGCGGATTTTATGCTATAGCTCGAAAACTACAGTATTACCGGGCTTTCGCGGATATTTTTATTTTACGCGTGACATCAATACTACCGTCTCGACGTGGGGGGTTCTGGGAAACATGTCGACCGGGACGGCTTTTTTCGGCGTAAAGCCGAGGTTGTTCAGTATTTTCATGTCGCGCGCCAGCGTTGACGGCTTGCAGGAGATATAGACGATTTTTTTGAGCATCGGTATTTCCGAAAGGGCGTTTAATAGTTTTATATCACAGCCTTTGCGCGGCGGGTCGAGCACGGCTATATCGGGTCTCGCGCCTTTTTTTATTATATCGCGTATAACAAGCTCGGCCTTTCCGCAATAATATTCCGCGTTTTTCACGTTGTTAAGCTCGGCGTTTTCGCGCGCGTCAATAACCGCCTGCGGCGTGTACTCAACACCGATAATTTTTTTTGCCCCACGTGACATAAACTGCCCGATCGTTCCGATACCGCAATACAGGTCAAGCAATGTTTCGTGCCCCTTTAAATCCGCGAAATTCTCGGCGATCGAGTAAAGCCTTTCGGTCTGCGCGCGGTTCACCTGATAGAAAGACACAGGCGATATTCTGAACTTCACATGGCCTATATTGTCGATAAGATAAGGACTACCGTATATTGTTTTGTTTTCGCTGCCGAGAATAACATTGGTTTTTTTGGAGTTTATATTCTGCACCACTCCCGTTAAATCGGGACATGCGCTTTTTAGTTCATCGACAAGGGCATCGGAAGCGGGGAGCTCGTCTTTTGACGTCACAATTGTAACCAAGGTCCCGCTGTCAGCCTGTCTCAGGTATACATGACGAACTAATCCTCTGCCGCTCTGCTCGTCATAGGCGCTGATGCCGCGGCTTTTCATCCAGTATTTAATGGCTCTGACAACGGCGCGGCAGTTTTCGGCGGCTATCTGACAGTCATCCGATTCGACAAGACGGTGACTGTGAGCCGCGAACATCCCTATTCCCTCGGGCGTCACCGGGAACTGCGACTTGTTGCGATAGCGATCGGATTTTGGAGACGGTATGATATCACTCGGCTCATAATTTTTAAAACCGCCGATCCTTTCGATGCAGTCTTTGACCTTATTTCGCTTAAACTCAAGCTCTTTATCATAGCTCATGTGCATAAGCGCGCATCCACCACACTTATAGAACACGGGGCACTCGGGTCTCACGCGGTAAGTCGAGGGTTTAAGCACCTCTATCAGCTTGCCGATGGCATATGTTTTGGCGAGCTTTATTAACAAAACGCGCACGGTCTCGCCCACAATGACATACGGCACGAACACAGCCATGCCGTTAACTCTGCCGACTCCTCTTCCGTCGTCGGTCATTCCGGTTATCTCTATCTCAAAAATATCGTTCTTTCTCATATCTAAGCCTCACAAATTAATATATCACAATTATACGGCAAAAAAATGTATAGGTCAAGAAATTCCGCTAAAATTATGGACAAACGCAAGCTAAAGTGATATAATGGCTATATGCTTAATATAAAAGAAACGATAATCGTAGAGGGAAAATTTGATAAAGAGCGCGTGAAACGCGTGTGTTCGGCACCGATAATATGCACCGACGGATTTGAGCTGTTCAGGTCAAAACGCATGACCGAGACTATTCGAAAACTGGCCGAAACCACGGGTATCATCGTGCTGACCGACAGCGATCGCGCCGGCTTTAAAATCAGGAACCATATAAAAAACTGTGTCGGGAGCCGCGGAACGGTCAAGCACGCGTATATACCGTCGCTCAAAGGAAAAGAAAAACGCAAGGACAAGCCCGGAAAAGAGGGCCTGCTGGGCGTTGAGGGAATGGACGACGAGGTCATACGCTGCGCGATAGAAAAGGTGGCGGCAACCGAGATTTGTGAATCGAACAAAATTCTCACAAAATCCGAGATGTACCGAGACGGTGTGAGCGGACGCGACGGCAGCTTTGAGCTGAGACAAAAAATTCTCACTCGCATGAAACTGCCGCTCAGGCTCTCGCCAAACGCTATGGCCGAGCTTATAAACAAAGCTGGTCTTTACGATGAATATAAAAACGCTCTTGCTGCGGAGGCTGATAAAAATGGTTGATGAAATCAAAAAAAATATTGCGGAGATCCTGCCCGAAATAATTGATTTTCGGCATAAAATACATATGCGCCCCGAGCTGTCATTTGAGGAACATGAAACGGCGGCTCTGGTTTGCTCGGTTCTTGACAAATACGGAATAGAATATCGCTCCGGTATAGCGGGAACAGGAGTTCTCGGTATCATAAAAGGCGAAAAGAGCGGCGCGGGGAAAACTCTGCTCATACGCGCCGATATGGACGCGCTGCCGGTTTGCGAAAAAAGCGGATGCGCCTTCGCTTCCGAAAAAGAAGGTGTAATGCACGCGTGCGGGCATGATATTCACACATCGACGCTTTTGTGCTGCGCTGTCGCTCTTAATAAAATGCGCGGCAGCTTTTCGGGCACTGTCAAGCTTATGTTCCAGCCGGGTGAAGAGACGACAGGCGGAGCCGAGCCGATGATAAAGACGGGCGTTTTGGAAAACCCGAAGGTTGACTCCTGCGTAGCTCTCCATGTGGAGCCGTCAATGAAGGTCGGCACGGCGGGTTTTAAGTCTGGACCGTTTTACGCCTGCCCCGATGAGTTTGACATTGTGATAAAGGGCAGAGGCGGACACGCCGCCACACCGCAAAAATGCGCCGACCCCCTTATTGCCGCGGTGCAGATCATAACAGCGATCGAAAATCTGCCGACGAGACTTTTAAGCCCCCTTGATCCCGCGGCGGTCTCGGTCTGCATGGTAAACGGGGGCACCGCGTATAATATTATCCCCGATTCCGTGCATATCGGCGGCTCGGTCAGGGTATTTTCAGACGCGGACCGCGATACGATCGAAAACGCTATCGGAAAAACCGCGAATAATATTTGCGCGATATACGGCGCGGAGTGTGAATATGAGTACCGCAGGCTGTTTCTTCCGCTTATAAACGACAAAAATACGACCGAGCTTTTGAAAAAATCGGCCGAAAAATATCTGGAGACACAAATGTTATCGGAACCGACCATGGCAGGCGAGGATTTTTCATACCTGACCGACGCGGTCAGCTCATCGGCGTTGTTCTGGCTCGGATGCACCGAGGATGATTGCGAGGGATATCCGCTTCACAGCGAGCGCTTTTTTGCCTCCGACAAATGTATTGAATACGGCGCCGAGATTTTTTGCGATTACGCGATAAATTTTTTAAATTAAAAATATCATCCGCCTGCCTGTCCGTTTCGATAATACGGGCAGGCGGCTGCATCTTCGGTTCCCGCCCGCGTTATCATACAGAGCGTGCATTTGCCGTCTTTCATAAAATCGCACCCCGATTCGGAACAGTTGATATTTGACACGATTTTCACCTCCCAATCTTATTCTAATCAACGCCGAATTTATTATTCGAAAAATCTAAAGCATTTATATATTTTGAGGAGTGTTTTTTATGGCGCTTATAATTAATCGAAACTGTCCGAATGAAATAATTGACAGTATATCAAAAAGATTTTCGAGCGAAACTATAGTTAAAAGCATAACTCTCAAAAATGTAAGCGGCTCGACTGCGGCTCATCCCGATATGCAAATCCATTTTGTGAGCGGCGACACAGCAGTATGCGCTCCTGAGTGCTTTGACTACTATTTATCGGCTCTAAGCGGAGTTAATCTTATCTCGGGCTCAATAACGCCAATGGACACGTATCCCAAGGACATTGCATATAATGCAGCAAGGCTGGGAAAATATGTTATCGCGAATACGCGGTATACCGAGCCTAAAATTTTAGAATACTATAATAAGCGCGGCTTCCGTATCTTGAACACAAATCAGGGATACGCCAAATGCAGTCTGGCTGTTATGAGCAGCAGCGCGGTTATCACCGGAGATAACGGCCTCTTTGCTCTGTTTCAAAAGCTCGACGATATAAAGTGTCATAAAACAGACCAATCTCGGATAATTCTTGAGGGATACGGCAACGGCTTTATCGGCGGCGCAAGCGGCTTGATCGGGGAAACTGCCGTGTTTTTCGGAGAGCCCGACACGGCGATAAAAAAGTTTTTAAGCGGCCTGAATATAGAATATTTCTGCGCCTCAAACGGCGCGCTCACAGACTACGGAAGTCTGATATACGGAGGTGGTTGAAAGTATGAATATAAACGAACTGACAAATGATGAGATCGACCAATCGGACGATTTGGATATATCGAATATAAACGACAATTACGACCTGCCGGCGGTACTCGAGGCGGACGGGGAGATACCCGACAGCGAAACCGCGGGTCTGATTGCGAGATGGCTGGTGGCTAAATACCGTTCCAAACTGATTTATGACTGCATAGATGACGTTTTCGGAAAACTTGATACTGAGGACAGAGACGAGGTATACAGAAGTGTATGCGATATAATAAGCTGCAGGTACAAGCTCAGGCATCTTGAATATATTAAAAGCAAACTGCTGGAATTTTTTGAGCATGACAGCAAAATGAACATAGACGGGTTTATCAACTTCAGACTTAAAGCGTACAAAGACGAGCTCAGAATACTGGTCGAAGAATGCGGCTGCGATGTACTGGGCGATAAAGAATTGAAAGACTATTTCGAACTGCTTGATATTCTTGATTTACTGACACGAATATAAGGTCACGGCGTTACCGCGGCGGTCTGCGCGGCCGCCGCTGCGTTTAATGCCGCATCCCAACGGCTGTTTGCGTTGGTAATTTTTTCTTTAAATGATTTCATTGCATAAGCGGCAATTTCAGGATCGGCGCTCGTGCCGGAAGCGCTCATAATATCAAACGCGCTTGCGTATGCGGTGAGTACCTCGGACAGCACCGGGCAAAGCGCGGCATCGGCGCTTGACAGCTGCTCTGTGTCATTTATGGATTTAGCGGCGAGATCCGCGGCACTGACATTATCTTTAATTGAATAAAATGTGTTCCACCAAGAAGGGTCTAAATTACCGGTTAAAAGCCCGTTCGAGGCGGCCCTGATATCGGTAAACTCATAAAAAACATCCCCGAATCCCACATTCGGAGAATAGGTATAATCAACAGCCGCCTCATCGCCGCACCCGCAAAGAAGAGCCAATGACAATAACAAAACCGCAAATACATTTAAATATTTTCTAATCTTCATATTTGTTCCTCACAAAACGCCGTCACCGTCTGTCGTCGCAAAGCATAACAAGCACGGTGCCATCGGTAAATTCGATTCGCGCCTCGTCCGCTCTGTCAAACTCATTGCTGGACGCCTGCACCATATTTGGCCGCAGCGTCATGCCGCTCGCCTCATATTTAAGACCCTTTATCGAAAAATTATGAACCGCACCGCCATATGGAAAAAAAGACACATATTTTTTTGCGCACTCTGATTTTTTCAAACAAAACGAGTCGCGTTCCATCCAAATTTCATTTATATCATCGATAATTTTAAGACGAACGCCTTGATCAAGCGCGTATTCCATAAGACAAAAATGTGAAAATTCCTGATCTATTCTTCCTCCAAGGCCGCCTATGAGAATTATATCATCAGCGCCGCTTTGTATCGCGTAGTCAAGAGCAATATTTGTGTCGGTCTTGTCCTTTTCGGGCGGATAAATTATACGCTTGATGCCTTCGGGTATTTCACACGCAAAGGAATCATTATCTCCAAGCACAATATCGGGTTTAAGTCCCAGTTTTATCGCGTGTTTTAAACCCGCGTCGGCGCAAATTATCATTTGTCCGCTGATATCATATTGCCTGAGATATTCGTAATCCGATATTTCAGCGCTGCTGAATATCACTGCCCTCACGTTTTTCGACCCCCTGCACAGCTCGATTTCTGAGATTATGTATAGTGTCTCTATAGTTATCGGAATGGAAAATTGACGAGCCAGACACGATAACATTTGCGCCCGAGCGCGTCGCGTCGTCGATATTTTCCTCGGTTATTCCTCCGTCAACTTCAATGTCAACCGCGAGCCCGCGTTTTTTCAGCGTGTTGTAAAGCTCAGTTATTTTTTCATCGACAGAATACATGTACTCCTGACCGCCAAAGCCGGGCTCAACCGTCATAATCAAAACCTGATCCACAAGATCGAGCACATCGGTTATAACGCTTATGTCCGTTCCGGGCTTAATGCTGACTCCGGCTTTTATGCCCAAACTTTTTATATGCTCAAGCGTCCCCCGAAGGTCTTTTACAGCCTCTTGATGTATGGTTATTATATCGGCTCCCGCCTCGGCAAAATCATCAATAAACTCCTCGGGGTCGGTCACCATAAGATGCACATCAAGAACAAGAGCCGTCTTGTCGCGAAGCGCACTCACAACCGACGACGAGTAACTCAAATTGGGTACAAAATGCCCGTCCATAATGTCGATATGAAGATAATCTGCGCCTGCCGCCTCGACTCTTTTGACGTCCCGCTCAAGATTCGCCGGATCCGCTGCCAGAATTGATGGTGAAATTTTGATGTAAGGCATATTTTTTCCTTTCTGTTGAGCTTATCTGTTGAGTTCGGATTTTCTAATATTGTTTGTTTTCCAAAATCTCTTTATATTGGGCCTTGTAACTTTCATGTCTGGATTTGCATATTTTTCCCACGCTCAGCGCCCTGAGAACAGCACAGTCCTTTTCAACCGTGTGGCTGCAATTCGTAAATCCGCAGTCGTTTATATAAGGCTGAAACTCCGGAAAAAGTTCGCATAACTGTTTTTCGTCCATATCCGCGACTGAAAACGAGCTGAATCCCGGCGTGTCGATTATATAACCGTCACCGCAGTCAAGCGGCATTAGCTCGCTATGACGCGTGGTGTGTCGACCGCGCTCGACTCTGTCGCTGACTTCTCCCGTTTTAAGCTCGGCGTGCCTTAAAATTCTGTTAAGTAAACTTGATTTTCCCACGCCGGAATTGCCCGCAAAAACGGTCAGTTCTCCTATAAGCATATCATTGAGCATGTCCACGTTTTCTCCCGTCTCGGCGCTTAGACATATTGTGTCAAAACCCGCGCGACTATATATGTCGTAATACTCGGCGCCGTCACTGAGGTCTGTCTTATTGATGCAAATTATAGGCTTGACCCCGGCATACATCGCGGAAGTTACAAGCTTGTCCACAGTAAAGAGATTCGGTTTCGGATTTACTACCGAAAACACTATCGCTATCCTTGACACATTTGCGACAGGAGGCCTTATAAGAGAATTCATTCTTGGCAGTATCTCGCTTATAAGCCCGGTGTTTGATGCCGAGTCTATGCCGCACCTGACAATATCGCCAACCAAAGGGGTTATGCCGTCTCTGCGGAACCTGCCTCTTGCGCGACACTCGTAAATTTTGCCGTCGGAGGATGCTATATAATAGAATCCTCCGACGCCTTTTGTAATTCTGCCTTCAATTTCGATAGTTGCCATTAATCGATCAAACCGCCGTCAGCGCCTCCGCCACCTTCGGAACCTCCGCCGCTTTCGGAATCACCTGAATCTTCGGAGCCTCCACCGCCGCTGCCGGAATCACCTGAATCTTCGGAAACTCCGCCCGAACCGCCGCTGCTGCCGCTGCTGCCTCCATCGGAATCATCGGAGTCATAGGAGCCGCCGCCCGAGCCTCCCGAACTTTCGCGCTCTGTATAAGAATCCGAATCGGATTTTGTGTCGGATCTGTCATTATCATATTTTTCGGATGAAGTTCCTTCGTTTCCGTTATTGTTCGTGGTTGTATCAGATTCTGTTCTGTCGTTATTTTGTTTAGCTGCCTTTGTCGGTTCGGGAGTCTTTTCCGGACCGGAGCTTACTGTCAGAGTTACCATGTCACCCGCCGCAAGCGCGCTGCCCGCAACAGGAGTCTGCTCAAACACAAGACCTTCCTTAACATCTGCGTTTACTTTTTCTATTCTTCCGCACTCAAGGCCCAGTTTCTCAAGATCGGCCTTTGCCTCGTCGTATGACATGCCGGAATAATTTTTAAGCGTTATGGATGAGCTTCCCGAACTGGTTATTACTCTTATTATAATATTGTCTCTGTTTGCAACGGTCGTTCCACCGCTCGGAGACTGCTCGAGTATCGTTCCGACAGGCTGAGTGCTTTCGGTTTTGCTCTGCTCAAGAATACTGAAAGTTTTGCCGTATTCGGACTGAGCTTCTTTAAGCGTTTTGCCCACAAGATTTGGGATCGAAAGAGTGTCGGACGAAGTCATGAATATTCCGAAACCGTCGGTCACTGCGAAAGCAACC
This sequence comes from uncultured Monoglobus sp., assembly GCA_947624775.1. Classification (GTDB taxonomy): domain Bacteria; phylum Bacillota; class Clostridia; order Monoglobales; family Monoglobaceae; genus Monoglobus. Next base: position 2,034 of record CANQLT010000090.1, on the reverse strand, counting down.
GCGATACCCGCCGCGAGAACAGCAAGAGCGGAAATAAAAGCGACAAACGCGATTTTACGTTCTTTTTTCTTTTTTATCCTTCTCGCTCTTTTCTCGTTAAGTCTCTCCATAGCCTCAAATTCCTTGTCCTGCTTGTCGTAATCGTCAAGATCAATACCGGGAATTCTGCTGTCGAGACTGCCGTCACCGTTTATCGACGGCAATTTGACAGTGTTGGAACCTGAGGCCGAATTTGCCGAGCGCGGCTTTCTCTTGTTATATACCTGAATATCGGGGTCAATAAGCACTTTATTGATATCCGAAATCATATCTGTGATAGACGAATATCTGCTGTTTTGCTCTTTCGTCATAGCTTTCATAACAACAGCCTCGAGCGCCTTGGGAACATCGGGATTGATTTCGGTTATAGGCGTAGGCATTTCCTGCAAATGCTTGATAGCGATCGCAACAGCAGTGCTGTCGTCAAATGGGAGCGTTCCCGTGAGCATCTCGTACATAACAACGCCCATAGAATAAATATCTGTGCGCTCGTCCGTGTATCCGCCTCTTGCCTGCTCGGGAGAAAGATAATGCGCTGTACCGATCGTATTGTTGCTCGCCATTGTTGTCGTAGCCTGAGTAGCGGCGCGTGCTATACCGAAATCGGTTATTTTGAGAACGCCGTCGGGGGCCATTATTATATTCTGCGGCTTAATATCACGGTGGATAACCGAATTATTGTGAGCCTCTTCTATGCCCTCGCATATCTGAAGCGCAAATTCCGCCGCCTTGCGCCAGGGAATAACTTCAACGCGCTCAATATAATCCTTGAGTGTCTCACCCTCGATATATTCCATAACGATATAGTACATACCGTCTTCACAGCCGACATCGTAAATCGAAACAATATGGGGATTCGAAAGGCTGGCGGCCGCCTGCGCCTCAGTGTTAAAGCGCCGAACAAACTCCCTGTCGTCCTTATAGTCGTCTTTCAGAACCTTGACGGCCACATATCGGTTAAGGAGTTTATCTCTGGATTTGTAAACACGTGCCATGCCGCCCTTTCCGATCTCCTCGATGATTTCATATCTCCCTGCTATCATTTTACCAATCATATTCATATAGAACTTTCCTCCTCAAGAATTCGTATAACGATAACTGTTATGTTATCCAGACCGCCGTTTTCTTTTGCAAGATCCACGAGCTTTTCCGCGGTTTCCTTTGAACTCGCGCATTGCCTCACGACGCTCAAAATAACGTTATCTTCAACCATTCCGGATAGTCCGTCACTGCACATTATAATGCTGTCACCCGGTTTGTATTCATACTCAAAAATATCAGCCTTCGTTGTCTCGTCGCTACCCACAGCTCTGGTGATAATGTTTTTCTGCGGATGTATCCTTGCCTCTTCTTTTGTAATCGTTCCGCACTCGACCATTTCCTCGACAACCGAATGATCGACCGTTATTTGATATATCTCGTCATTACGGCAGGCGTAAGCCCTGCTGTCGCCTATGTTCGCGATAAAACCCTCACCGTCCGCAAAGGCGCAGACAACTGCCGTTGTGCCCATTCCGCTGCGTGTTATATCCTCACGGGACATTTTGTATATGCTGGCGTTGGCGTCCGAGAGTGCGTCATTTATATGCCTCGGGACGTCAGACGGCGGACTGTCGGATAAAATGCCATTCAGCGAGTTTGTTATATAATCAACCGCGAGCTTGCTCGCTACTTCGCCGGCATTATGTCCGCCCATACCGTCAGCCACCACGCAGAAACCGGGCTCCGTGCCGTTTTCAAAGCCGCAGATAATATAGCTATCCTCGTTCAGTTCTCTGACGCAGCCGGTGTCGGTAACACCATAAACATCAAATCTCAATGTACATTACCTCCATTCTGCTCAAGATTATGCGTTGAGCGCAGCTGCCCGCAGGCAGCCGAAATATCGCTTCCCATCTCTCGCCGCACGGTAGTCCTCCTTTGACATTTTTTTGGTCATGTCAATTTGCTCTAACATGTTAGTTCACCCCCAATATTTGCTTTTTATTTTTATTT
>CANQLT010000089.1 GCA_947624775.1 uncultured Monoglobus sp. | reverse complement strand
CTGGGCCTGCGGCAAGGAGATAATAAGCGGATACGAGGACAACACCATAAGACCCACATCCGACATAACCCGAGCCGAGACCGCAGTGATGCTCATAAGATACACAAACCCCGAAAGATAAGTTGATAAAAAGAACCAACGCCAAAATCGGCGTTGGTTCTTTTCAGGCTCGCCCTTGGGGAGAGCTGCCAACGTAGAGACTAGGAAATAGGATCTAGGGACTAGGACTATTTTGCGGTTTGTATTAGGCTCGCCCCTTGGGGAGAGACAGGCACGGGCGGATGATATCCGGACTACGGGGTTTTGCACGCGTTGGTCGTAGGGCGGCTTGCACACAAGCTGCCAACCGATTCCTTCAAAGCTGCAGCGTGTTCCCCGTAAAAAATTAAAAATGTCGCATTGCAAGCGACCAAATATTTTTATGATTATATATAATATAAATACAATATTTTAAGAAAGGGGAATACATAATGAAAAAAGGTCTAACGGAGATAGTATTCATCATTGACAGGAGCGGTTCTATGAGCGGACTTGAAGCCGACACGATCGGAGGATATAACTCAATGCTCAACAAGCAGAAAAAGCTGGACGGCGAAGCGCTTGTTTCCACGGTTTTCTTTAATCATGTATCATCGGTCATCCATGACCGCGTTCCAATCGACAAGGTAAAAGAAATAACCGAGGAGGACTACTTCGTGTGCGGATGCACAGCACTTCTTGACGCGGTTGGCCAAGCGATCCACCATATCGGCAATATCCACAAATACGCGAGAGAGGAAGATGTGCCCGAAAAAACGCTGTTTATCATCACAACCGACGGCATGGAAAACGCAAGCCACAATTTCGGCTACTCCGCGGTCAAAACAATGATCGAAAAAAAGAAAAAAGATTTTGGTTGGGAATTCTTGTTCCTCGGCGCTAATATAGACTCCGCAAAAGTAGGCGCAAGAATGGGAATTTCCTCGGATTTCACCGTAGATTACGACAATACATCCGAAGGAACACAGCTCAATTATATGGTTCTGGACAAAGCTATAACTTATGCGCGAAGCTGCGATGCACCCATTAAAAAAAGCTGGAAAGACAAAATTGTTGAAAGCCGCAAAAAATAATTATTTACGCAAAGACAGCCCGGAATTATGCGGGCTGTCTTTGTGTGACTACGCGTTAAAAGTCATTATGTAATCATCCATAACATATCCGCCGCCAATATCTGTGACAGCAGTGGAAGAGGCAATAAAACCGAATTTCTTATATGCGGCTATCGCTTTATCGTTGTGCTTGTTTACGGTCAGATAGAACTCGTTATACTTATCCGAAAAATCGGATTTAACGCGGTCAAAAAGTTCTGTCGCGATCCCGCGACGCTGATATTCGGGCAAAACATAAATTTTGCTTACAAAAAGCTTATTTTCCTCGGGCTTGACTCCGCAGAATCCTACGCATGAATCACCCGTAAAATATAAATAATATACGTATCCGTTATTTTTTATATCGTTTTTAATTACGTCAAAACTCTGATATTTTTTCAGCATATACTCGACCTGTCCGTCGGGGAGCAGCGCGTCATATGCGTCGTGCCATGTTATTCGCGCGCATTTTTCAATTTCTTTTATATCACTGTCTGTTGACGCGGTTTTGATTTTTCCGTACATAAATATCTCCTCACATTTCTATTCTTGAATTTAAGGCTCTGCCCAGGGTGATCTCGTCGGCAAATTCCAGTTCGCCGCCCACAGGCACTCCGTGAGCTATTTTTGTTATTTTAACGCCGAACGGCTTAAGCAGCTTTGAAATATACATCGCTGTGGCCTCGCCCTCAAGGTTCGGATTTGTCGCCATTATAACCTCCGAGACTCCGCCCTTTGAAACGCGCTCCACAAGTTCTTTGATCCTTATATCATCGGGAGTCACGTTGTCCATAGGTGAAATTGCGCCGTGCAGCACATGATACACGCCCTTAAATTCATTGGTGCGCTCCATCTGCATAACGTCGCCCGGGCTCTCCATAACGCAAATAACGCTGTGGTCGCGGGCGGAAGAAGCGCATATATTACACAGTTCGGAAGCCGCAAGATTCTGACATACTTTGCAATATCTGATCTCGTTCTTTGCGTTAATAATAGCTCCGGCCAATTTTTCCGACTTTTCTTTCGGAAGATTCACAACGTAAAACGCGAGCCTTCGCGCGGTTTTTATGCCTATTCCCGGCAGTTTATTAAATTCCTCGATCAAATCCCGCAGCGGCGCGGCATACTGTTCCATAAACTCATCTCCTTTTTTGTAAACACAAAACTCAATATATTCTCAATTTTTCTTTAAGGCCCGAAAACCTGTTGCGCACATTATTGTTGTTTATATAAAAATTCATAACATCCTCAAGGCCAACCAGCACAACCAAAGATTTGGCGCGCGTCACAGCGGTGTAAAGCAAATTTCTTGTCATAAGCAGGCGGTGCGCGGGGAACATCGGCATTACCACAACATCAAACTCGCTGCCCTGGCTTTTGTGCACAGTTATGGCATAAGCCAGCTCGATTTCATCCAAAAGCATAAAATCATAATCAACAAGTTTGTCGTCGTCAAATAAAACCTCGATCTTATTGTCGATTCTGTCAATATTTGTGATAAAACCACAATCGCCGTTAAACACTCCGGAGCCTTTTTCATTACCACGGCGCCACTGTATCTGATAGTTATTTTTTGTCTGCATAACCTTGTCGCCCACGCGGAACACGCACCTGCGGGTTATATGTTCGGCTTTATCCGGTGAAGGGGGATTCAGACAGCTCTGTAATATGTTATTAAGATGTCCCACGCCGATAGATGTTTTCCTTGTGGGAGTCAGGACCTGGATCTGGCTCATGCTGTCAAAACCGTAATAATTCGGCAAACGCCTCAAACACAAATCGGCTATTGTGTTAGGCAGCTGCTCGGGATCTTCCCTGTGGACAAAGAAAAAATCGCTTTCTGCGTCATTCAGCAGCGGCACCTGTCCACGGTTTATCCTGTGAGCGTTTACAACGATCATACTCTCTTTTGCCTGTCTGAAAATCTCATTCAGCTTAATACATTCAACGGTTCCGCTGCCAATTATGTCTTTAAGCACATTTCCGGCTCCGACTGACGGAAGCTGATCGCTGTCGCCAACCATAATAAGGCGCGTTCCCCGGGCAACAGCGTCAAGCAGACTGTTCATCAGCATTATGTCGACCATAGACATCTCATCAATAATAAGAACGTCGCACTCAAGCGGATTATCCGCGTTTCTGGCAAATACGCCGTCCGACACATCGTCGCCTACTCTGATCTCAAGAAGTCGATGGATGGTTTTTGCCTCAAAGCTGCAAACCTCGCTCATTCGTTTTGCGGCGCGCCCGGTGGGAGCGGCAAGCATTACGGTTGAGCCGTCTTTTTTCATGGTTTTTATAATGATATTAATTATTGTTGTTTTTCCGGTTCCCGGCCCGCCGGTTATAACAAGAGCGGCATTTTGAAATGCCCGAAAAACCGCGTCTCTTTGGTTTTCGGCAATCCTGATCTCGTCTTCATTCTCCGCCTCATTGATCAGTTTATCAATGTAATCCGCGTCCACGTCAAAGTATATTCCCGACATTTCTTTAAGCTTATCGGCAACATTACATTCGGCGTCATAGTATGATTTAAGATAAATCGCGTCAAAATCACCGTGATTTTCGGATATCAGCTCGCCGTCGGAAATAAGCTGAGATATCCCGCGCTCAACATGACCTTGCTCAACGTCCAAAAGAGCGCAGGAGGAAGCGGTGAGCATTGCCCGCGGAGCAAACGTGTGTCCGCTGAAAAAAGAAATATTTTTGAGAGCGGTCTTTATCCCGGATTTAACTCTAAGCTCTGACTCGGGCGAAAAACCGAGACTGACCGCTATTTCATCAGCCTTTTCAAAGGTGATCCCGTCGATAAATTCCGAAAGTACGTAAGGATTCGCCTCAACGATCTGAACAGTTCCGGAACCGAAAATATTGTGCGCCTTGACGGCATAGGAAGGAGGAAGATTAAATTTCTGAAAATAAATCACGATCTGACGGACCCCAACCTGCTCAACAAAAGCCTCATATATCGCTTGGACTTTAGACGGCGTAAGCCCCCTTATTTCAAGAAGCTGTTTATGGTCGTTCTCAATAACATCAAGGGCATCGGCGCCGAAGGCCTCAACGATCCGTCTCGCGGTCGTCTTGCCCACATGTGGCAAGATACCGGAGGAAAGATATTTTTCGATTTCTTCTTCGGTAGTGGGCATGATCCGTTCTATATACTCAACCTTGAACTGATCCCCATATTCATCATGGGTCACCCACGAGCCGGAGGCAATTATATTTTCACCCACGGCAATACTCGGCATAGAACCTGTCATGGTTATAAGCTCACCCATGCAGGCAACGTCGCAGACCGAGTAGCCGTTTTCCGGATTATAGAATATAACAGATTCAACCGTGCCCTTGATTTTTATCATTCAAAATTTCCTCCAAACAATATAATTATATAATAACAAATTCCGAATATCAACAGGAAAAAACATTATAATTTGATTTGTAACCTATTTTTAACATAAATGCTCTGGAAATTTAACAGGAAAGAGGGTATAATAATTTTATAGGTTATTGCACAAAATAAAAATTTTGTGCAATGTTGAAGAAGGAGCAAACACAATGGACAATATCAAACACGCGCCTGAGCCGATGCGGTCTTTTCTGATCTATCTCGAGAGTATTCAGGGAAAATCGCGCAAGACCGCTCTTGAATATTTTTATGACCTACGCTGCTTTTACAGGTTTATAAATTATTCCGCGGGAAACGCAAAATGCGATTTCAATCAAATTGAAATTGACAATATAACCATTGATGACATAAAAAAAGTTGACATTAATTTTATTTACGAATACGCCAACTTTCTGAATCATGATCTCGGCAACCGCGCACGCACACGTGCCCGAAAAATTTCCGCTCTCAAATCGTATTTTAAATATTTGCACAGCAAAGTTAAATTAATCGACGAAAACCCGGCCGCTGATCTTGATACAATTAAAATTGAAAAGCAGCTGCCTAAGTATTTCACGCTTGAGGACAGCCTGAGTTTGCTCGACGCAGTCGATAAACGAAATTACGAGCGAGATTATTGCATATTAACGTTATTTTTAAACTGCGGAATGAGACTTGCCGAATTGGTGAGCATTAATATTACAGATATAAACGGAGATACTCTTGTGGTTATGGGAAAAGGCGGCAAGGAGAGAACGATTTATTTAAATGACGCCTGCATAAGCGCCCTTGAGGCCTACATGCCGATACGCAAAAAAATGAGCCCTGAATATAAGGACAGAAATGCGCTGTTTTTATCCGAGAGAAACGCCAGGATAAGCCGCAGGACCGTGCAGCACACTGTTGAAAAATATGTAAAAAAATTAGGGCTTGACTCTCACAAGTACACAACTCACAAGCTTCGCCATACGGCGGCCACGCTTATGCACCAATCAGGAGTTGACGTCAGGGTCCTTCAGGAAATACTCGGCCACAAGCAGCTCAGCACAACCGAGATCTACACGCATATAGACAACAAAGAGCTCAGAAACGCGGTCGCTAAAAATCCTCTGAACAAAACTAAAAAATAAGGAGTGAATTATTATGAAATTATTATACTTTGACTGTCCGATGGGAGCCGCAGGCGATATGCTCATGTCGGCGCTGCTTGACATTCATCCGAACCCGCAGAAATTTATAGATAAAATGAACAGCATGGGCCTTGAAGGCGTAAGCTTTATTCGCGAAAAGGCAAAAAGCAGCGGCATTGCGGGAACACATGTAAAAGTCACAGTAAACGGAACAGTCGAAGACTGTGCACCACCGCATCATCACAGCCATGCCACCTCCTCCGCCTTAGGCGAACATCATCATGAGCATACTCATCATCACGAACATAACCACAGTCACCACGAGCACAGAAGTCTTGATGATATCGACAAGATTATCAACAAGCTTGATATATCCGACAAAGTAAAAAATGACGCGTCAAGTGTTTACAGGATAATAGCCGAAGCCGAAAGCGCGATGCACGGCGAAACTGTTGTAGACATACACTTTCACGAGGTCGGTCGGCTTGACGCGATAGCCGATATCGTCGGTGTTTGCTCATTGATCGAAGAACTTGATCCCAATAAAATCATTTCATCGCCAATTTGCGTCGGATTCGGGACCGTTCACGCTGCCCACGGAATTCTTCCGGTTCCTGCACCTGCTACGGCGCTGATCCTAAAAGATGTGCCGATATACAGCGGCACGGTTCAAGGCGAGCTTTGCACTCCGACAGGCGCGGCGCTGCTGAAATATTTCGCTGATGATTTTGAGCAAATGCCTCAGATCGTGATTCAAAATACCGGATACGGAATCGGGACAAAGCAGTTCGCCGAAGCGCCAAACTGCGTGCGCGCAGTTATTGGTGAAAGCGGTACGGATGCTCAAAATATTTCTGAGCTTTGCTGCAATCTTGATGATATGACACCCGAGGATATAGGCTATGCCTCTCAAAAGCTTTTTGAAGCAGGAGCGCTGGATGTTTTCACCGTACCTATAGGCATGAAAAAGAACCGCCCCGGCATATTGCTGTCGTGCCTTTGCAAACTCTCCGATCGCTCAAAAATGCTTGAACTTATTTTCAAGCACACCTCAACGATCGGCATCAGAGAATATAAATGCGAGCGGTACACCCTTGACAGACGCGAGGAAATAATAAAAACAGAGCATGGTGATATAACTCAAAAAATCTCCACCGGATATGGCGTTTCAAAAACTAAGCCCGAGTATGATGATATTGTTAAAATAGCGAATAAGCTGAATATTTCGCTATCTGAGGCAAGAAAACTAATTTAATTTAAGGCAGGCGGAAAAATTCCGCCTGCCGCTTGTAATTAATTTTCAAGTTTTTTCCAATCCCTGTCCTCACGCAGAGATATCCATACCTCATAATCGCCTTTATCCTCGCAATAATGCGAGTTGGTCGCCTCCTGAACATCAGCGTAATACCAAACGCTCGTGTCACTGTTATCGGGCCATGATGTCATGCCTGCGAACAAATGAGCCGCGTCGGCTTTTCTTTCGAGGACTCTGTTCACAAGGGCCATAGCTTCGGCACGTGTTATATTCTGATCCGGCCTGAAAGTGCCGTCTTCATAGCCGTTTATCCAGCCTCGTTCCGCGGCACGATTGATATATAAGCTCGCCCAATGTCCCGCTGTATCGCTAAACTTATCTCCGTAGCTGTAAGTGATCGGGTCAAAGTATGCGGCAATTGTGGCAAATTCGGCACGTGTTATAGGATTATCACCTCTGAAAGTTCCGTCCTCATATCCATGAATAACATCGGCTTTAGCCATAGTCGAAACTGCAGTATTGAACCAGTCTTGAGTGTTTACATCGACGAACGAATTTTCGGCTGTCCGCATGCTGCTCCTAAATTCATCCGATAACATTCTAAAGAATATCGTCGCTACCTCGGCGCGTGTTATGGTATTATCGGGCTGAACCGTGCCGTCCTCATATCCGACTATGTAGGCATAATGATCGGAATAATTAAGCGACGGAACGGAGCTCGGGTCGCGTGTAGGCGCCGGAGTGCTTGTAGATGAAGGGGCGTTTGATATGTCTACACTTGGGTCATATGATTCATCATATTTATTGACGATCTTATATCCGTTGAATGACTCTACATATCTCGGAACATAGTGATTTACTTCGACTTCCTCAACCGTATAAGTTGTGCCAGTTCTGAGACTTGTAAATGTATACTGCCAGTTATTGGAAGCGGACAATGTACACTCATCAATTACAGTTTTATCTTGTTTAAGTCTTACCGTAACCGACGCCGGTCTTTCGCCGCGGCTGTTATTGTCATCCTCCCACTCTTTTTGTATGCGAACCGAAGTGTTTCCGCCGGTGCCGAAACTTCCGCCTCCGCCTCCACCTCCGCCTATACTGCCACCGGGTTTCTTAGTCGGTGTCGGTGTTGCGGTTGACTGCGGTGAATTGGTCGGGGTTGGTGCATTTGTCGGTGTTGTCGTAGGATAAGCAGTCGGTGATTCTGTTTCCTGCGGATCATTGGTTGGGTTTGGCGCATTTGTCGGTGCTATCGTAGGATGCGCTGTCGGTGGATTTGTCGGCATGCTTGGATCATTTGTAGGAATGATTGTTGGTACAGCAGTCGGCGGATTTGTCGGGATAATTGTTGGTGCAGCTGTAGGCGGATTCGTCGGCTTTATAGTAGGAGCTGCTGTTGGCGCTTTGGTCGGTATCGGAGTGGGTGTCTCCGAGCCCGGCGGTTGCGGTTGTTCCGTAGGTTCTGAAGGCGCGCCCGTTGGCGGTATCACGGTTCCCGGAGTTTCCGTGGGTCTTTCTCCCGGCTCCACGGTAGGCAATGTCCCGGGCGGACCGCTCGGAGGAGCAGTGCTGTTATTTTCCCAAACAGCGATAAATACGATTCCGTTCTCCGGCATTACAAAGCTATTTTCCGCTGTGTCATGCTTATAAACAGGGGCGTCAGTACCGCGCTGAATCCAGCCTTTAAATATGTAGCCGTCACGCTCGGGTTCCTGCTTTGGTATACTGTAAATTTCACCAACTACGCCATCAATACTGCTCGGCATATTTTTGACCGTATCGGCAGCGCTGTCATCAACCCCGTCATCAAATGACGCTTGGGCATATGGCGCGGCAGCACCGCCCGCGGAAGTTCTCGCCATGCCGTCAAACTCTTCGGCACTGACCGCGCTCATGCAACACATAAGAGCTGCCGCAAATATCAGCGTAAAAAATATTTTGGCAAAACCTTTGCTCAATTTCTTGCTCATAATATATCTCCTTATTGCATAATCGGTATAAACGCATACTTTTATAATATTATGACATAAAACATACAATTTTTCAAGTGTAATTTTAAAAAATTTACAAATTTAATTTTATTAATAATTTTAAATTTAAAAATATTGGCGGACGGGGTGGTATTAGAACCCACGTGCCGTTTCCGACAAACTGATTTCAAGTGATGTTCGCAAAAGGTCGGTCTGCGGAATTTGACGGCAGATAGATGACAGATATTATGGACTTTGTGGAGAAATAAGAATATAAAAATGAGGTAATTGAAATGGCTAAGAAAAAGACAGAAGAGAAAATAAATTTGGATTCCATCCTTTTTAAATGTCGTGATATATTGCGACAGGCACGTAATTCAGGTTCGTTTTTTGAAAAGCGTGATATGATGCTTACACTTGTGTTTTTGCGTTTTATTGGCGAAAAATTTGAAGATGGTGTAGAGAAACTTCGACAGAATCTTATTGAGCAAGGGATTGATCCTGATGATGAAGATATTATAGCAGCTTTTTTTGACGATCCTACATTTACGGATGGTACATATAATTTACCAATTGAAGCTCGGTGGTCTACGATTATTAATACTTCTGCACCGGACCTTAATGTGGCTCTTGATACTGCTCTTCATAGCATAGCGACAAGCAGTAAAGATTTAAAGGGTTGTTTTGTAGAGGGTACATTTACGACACGAAATCTCGCACCAAATGACATAAAAAAGATTGTTGACGAAGTTAATAAGATAAGCCACAAGGCGTTTGGTGAAGAAAAAGACCTAATTGGTCGTGTTTACGAGTACTTCCTTAAAGAATTCGCAGTAAATGCTACTAAAGAGGAGGGCGAATACTACACGCCACATGATGTTGTCCAACTGATTGCTGCTATGATTGAACCATTTGACGGTACTATATACGACCCTTGCTGTGGTTCGGGCGGTATGTTTATTCAGAGTGTAGACCTCGTTAAAATAAAACAAGGCGATATCAGCCGTATTGATGTTTACGGTCAGGAAAAAGAGCCTGCAACATATAGGCTTGCGAAAATGAATCTTGCTTTGCGTGGTATCAGTCATCATCTTGGCGAAATGAGTGACTCATCCTTTACCCATGATTTACATAAAGGCTTGTATTTTAACTACATAATGGCGAACCCTCCTTTCAATCTTAAAGGATGGTATGATAAAAATTTGAAGAATGATGCTCGTTGGGCTGATTACACTACTCCGCCGGAAAAGCAATGCAAACTATGCATGGATTCTTCATATGCTCTCTCATTTGAAACCGCTTGATGGTGTTGCCGGATTTTTATTGGCAAATGGTGCTTTGGGTGATAGTGATACTGTATAAATCCGTAAAAAGTTGATACAGAATGATAAGGTGGAAGCTATTATCATTCTTCCTCGTGAACTCTTTATAACGACGGATATTAGTGTAACACTCTGGATTTTGAATCAAAATAAAAAAGGCGGCTTGTACCATGGTAGAAATTTGCGTAACCGCGAAAAGGAGATACTATTTATGGATTTGCGTACATGGACAGAAAATCCGGTTAAGGGCGAGAACAAAAAGAAGGTTCGTTTAATTGATGAACAGATTCAAAGAGCTGCAGACATCTATCATACATGGCAATGTGAAGGCACAGATGGTACAAAATACGAGGTGCCGGAGCTTTATCGCAGTGTTGGTATAGATGAAATCGAAAAAAAAGGTTGGAGCCTTGTGCCAAGCAGATACATTGAATTCATCGACCATGATTTGGGCATCGACTTTAATGCAGAAATGAGCCGTATTCAAAAAGAGATGCGTGATGTTTTGGCTCAGGAAAAGCAATCTCAAAAGATGCTTAAAGATGCGTTTAGGGGGATTGGATATGGGATTGACTAAGTATAAACTCGGCGAGTTAATAGAACCTTGTGACGCACGAAATTACGAAGGGATATATACACTTGACGACATCAGGGGAATATCAACAAGCAAAGAATTTATAGATACCAAAGCAAATATGGACGGAGTCAGTTTATCTTCGTATAAAGTAGTGAATTGTCAAGAGTTTGCATATGTTGCAGATACTTCAAGGCGAGGTGATAAAATAGCCATCGCTTTTAACAATAGTGAACAGGCAATTTTGATATCATCTATTTATACTGTTTTTTGTGTATCAAGAAAAAATATATTGCTTTCTGACTATCTGTTTATGTACTTTAACCGACCGGAATTTGACCGCTACGCAAGGTTTAATTCTTGGGGTTCGGCAAGGGAAACATTCAACTGGGAAGATATGTGCGATATTGAAGTTGATCTTCCGGATCTCCCTACACAGCGGAAGTATGTTGATATCTATAAAGCTATGGTTGCCACTCAGCAAAGTTACGAGCGTGGACTGGAGGATTTGAAGCTTGTCTGCGACGGGTATATCGAAGATTTGCGTAGAAAAATGCCGTGCGAAAAGATAAGACCATATATTAAGCAATGCAATGAGAGAAATGATGGTAATTCCATTACACTATTTCAGGGCGTAACTGTCGATCATGTGTTTACTGATCCCAAACGTATTGCAGAAAATGTAGAAAATGGGAGCGTTGTACACACCGATCAATTTGCGTTTAATAAGGTAATGAAAGCTGGATTAATGTCAATAAAGTAGACAGAGACACTGTCCCGGATTTTGTGTAAACTCCAAAACGGTAATATAATCTGTTTTACCGAGGCAGAAATTGACTCGCTCAATTTCTGCCTTAATTATACTGTAGCATAAACGGCCGGGCTTGTCAAGAGCGCCCGCAGGGCGTTCATTGGAGCGGCCTTGCCGCGCAAACCCTTGACTTGACCGGACGGCTTATGCTTTATTCCGGCAGCCGATCTGCGAAAAATATCTCAAGCTGCGAATGGATCACTCCCCAGTCCTTGCGCTTGCCCGTCCACTTTTTCGTTATGTCTATCATTGGATGTATACTAAAAAAGTAGACAGAAAAATGGAAATATGTTAAAATAATAAACACGAGAGGAGAAGTATGATGT